>JAZNZB010000040.1:0-60952 GCA_045594705.1 Eubacteriales bacterium | reverse complement strand
CCCTCGACGTCCCGCTCGGGCAAAACGTAACTATGACATACAAAATAGCAAGTTGCAGCAGGGCGGGACGTCGAGGGCGCCGTCCCCTGCAAATGCAAACCTGTGGTGGTAAACAAGGCTTTTCATAAAAAACAAAGGACTGCATCCGTGGGATACAGTCCTTATTTTGCGCGGAGTTTTCCGCAACTTTTTTACTTCTTCAGTGCACCGACAAGGCCGAGCACGCCGCTGACGATCAGCAAAATGCCGCCCACGATCATGATGATGTGTGCAATGCTGCCCCATGCAAAGGCAAGCAGCAGGCCAACCACGATGGTCAGAATGGGGAAGAGGATAGCGAGTGCCTTCTTCTTTTTCTGCGTGAGTGCCTGTACCAGCGCAATGATGCCCTTGATGGCGATCAGAATACCCAGCACGAGCATGACGATGTCGGTCAGAACCCAGCCGACGACTAAGATGGCAACGCCGATGATCAGGCTGACGATACCGCCGCCGATGTTCTTCTTGATCAGCTCAAGAATACCCGAAACGACGAACACGATGCCCGCAATGGTCATGGCGATGTTGAGAGCCTCACCGGGGAAGACCAGCAGCAGAATACCGATCACGATGTACAAAATCGAGGTGATCAAGGAAGAGTTAGAGGATTTCTTTTTGGATTTAGCCATGGAAAAAACTCCTTTCGATTGATGATCATATTATAGCATGACTTGTGGGGCACCGTCAA
Source organism: Eubacteriales bacterium (assembly GCA_045594705.1). Taxonomy (GTDB): domain Bacteria; phylum Bacillota; class Clostridia; order Oscillospirales; family CAG-272; genus SVQP01. The sequence goes on along the minus strand of JAZNZB010000040.1, from coordinate 60,225 downwards.
CAATTTTTCGAGGATTTTTGCCCGCCCCTTGACAAAAAATGGTCCTCGGTGTATAATAGATTTCGGATAAACGTAAGATATACATTTCGGATAAGCGCAAACTGACCTTGCGAATGAGCGAAAGGAACGCTATGGAATACGTAAAAATACAGGAAATTGCAAAAAAATGGGGGCTTTCCGAGAGATCGGTACAGCTTTTATGCGCAGAGGGAAGAGTGGAGGGTGCAAAACGCTTCGGACGCTCCTGGATGATCCCCGGTGATGCTGTGCGTCCGGTAGATGGCAGAACGCGTGCAGCCAGAAACATGACCGAGGCAGATCTGCCGCTGCCGCGCAGAACACCCTTTTTGTATATGTCGGATCTGTATCACACACCCGGCACGGCGGACGCGGTAGGTGAGAGCCTTTCGTATCATCACGAGGCGCGCGTGCTTTTTGAGGCAGAGGTGGCGTATTCACGCGGTGAGATCGATAAGGTGTATGAAAGCGCGAAATACCTGCTTTCCAAGCATTCGGGGTTTTATGCGGTGATAGGCGCAGGCATGCTGCTTGCCATGTGTGCCATTTGGAAGGGCGATATTGTCATGTGGCGCAAGGCAAAGATCCACATCGCCGAGGCACCCGCGCAAAACGACTACGACCGCGACGTCATGCTGCTTGCCATCAGTGCGGTGGATATTATGATATATAACGTGGAAAACTTCCCTGAATGGTTCAAAATGGGCTGCTTTGATCCTTTGCATAAGGACGCGTATCCCGCTGCAAAGGTGTATTATGCCAAATATCTGTATGCATCGGGCTACGGGGTAGCCACGGGTATTGTGAAGGTGGAGGGCGTGCAGGGCCTTTCGCTGATGAGTATGGTGCCCAATACCATCGAGCCGCTGATCTGCTGGGCAAATGAGCGAAATACCGTCATGTCCGAGATCTATCTGCGCATGACCTGTGCCGCTGTGTATCACAACAGCGGAAACGATGCTGCAGCAATCCGCCATATTGATCGCGCGATCGCGTTAGCGCTACCGGACAGGCTGTATGGCCTGCTGGCAGAGTATTGCCGCGCGTTGGATACCTTGATCGAGCGCAGACTGTCCGAGATCGATCCGGCGGCGTGGGCAGAGGTCAAAAAGCTGTATAAGGTATATAATGAGGGCTGGTCACATCTTTCGGGTGCCATCCGCGGCAAAAAGATCATCACCACCCTGACCGTTAAGGAGAGAGAGGTGGCAAAGTTGGCGGCTTTTGGCATGACCAACCCCGAAATTGCGGCAAAGCTGAATATGTCTTTGCCCGCAGTCAAGCAGGCTATTCGCATCACCATGGAAAAAAGCGGAATGCCGCGTAGCGAATTTGCGGCCATTCTCTGAGAAAATATATCTCTATTCGCCCCCGACGGATATGCTCTGTGACGCGTGATCGCGAAAAAAATAGCCCAAAAAACCCTTTGCGGGTAATAAACAAAATAAAGAAAAAGTGCTATCATTTATATAATGAAAATGATGGCGCTTTTTTTGCGCCCGAAAGGAGCCAACGTGAACGACATCCGAAACCTTCCGATCATTCCAAACGAAGGAGACCTTTACAAGGAAATAAAGGTCTTTGGCAATACGTTTACGCTGCGATACGGCTATTACGAGGAGAGAGACAGACACAATCCCCTGTGTAGGCCGATCCCCATTTACCCCGATTTTCGGGAAAATCCGAGATATACAGACGAGGGCATGCCCTATGCCACCGAGATCCAGGACGCCTGCGATCACTTCAAGAGTCGGGCAAGGCGCACCCAGGACAGCACCTGCAGCGAATGCGCACATTACAAGCGCGGCGAGGACTGGATTGGGCTGTGCGAGTGCGAAGCGCGAAGCGCAGCGCGGAGCGCGGAGCGCATCGTGGTCAAACGCGAGTAGCGTGCCCCTTATATATAGAATAGAATGAAGAGAACAGATACTGCTTATCAAAACGCGGCAAGGCCGCAATCCTGATTCCGGAGGAACAAACATGAAAAAAACCAACGCAAGAATTTTAACGGGCATTCTGCTTTCTGCCGTGCTGCTGATCGCTATGATCGGCACGCTTGCGTTTGCTGCATCTGCGGCAGACGGCGACGCTTGTGCATCCACGGCGAATTGCACGGGCACGTATGAAAACGGCATTTGCACGGAGTGCAATGCCTACGAGCCCGCGACCTTGAACGCAGAAGGCTATTACGAGATCGGCAACGCAGGCCAGCTTTACTGGTTTGCGGCGCAGGTCAACGGCGGGAACTCCGATATCAACGGAGTACTGACCGATGATATTGAGATCTCTCCCATTCTGCAAAACGTAACCAATGATCACAAGTACGTATGGGGCTGGGGTCACTCCTTGGATGACACCTATGCCATCGGTACGGGCGTTGGCGGCACGACGGCAGGCGCGTTCTACGTCAAGACCGAGAGCGGCTACGTGGCGTTTGACGAGACCGACACTGAAAATACAGCAGCTGTCCAAGCACTGCTGGACACCTACGTTCGCCCCTGGACACCCATCGGCAACGAGAATTTTCCGTTTAACGGCACGTTTGATGGCGGCGAATACACGGTCAGCGGCATTTATATCAACGGAAGTGATAATAGCCAAGGCTTGTTTGGCTACAATAGCGGCACTGTAAAAAACGTGCACGTGGATGCTTCCCTGATCAAAGGTGAGTGCGATGTCGGCGGTGTGGTGGGCAGCAACTTTGGAAACGTAGAGAACTGCTACAACACCGGTACGGTCAGCGGTGAGTTCGAGGTCGGCGGTGTGGTGGGCTACAGCGATGCCGGTACCGTGCAGGACAGCCACAATATCGGCACGGTCAGCGGCACTCACGATGTCGGCGGTGTGGTGGGCTACAGCGATGCCGGCACCGTGCAGGACAGCCACAATACCGGCACGGTCAGCGGCGCTTACAATGTCAGCGGCGTGGTGGGCTACAGCAATGCCGGCACCGTGCAGAGCAGCTACAACACCGGTACGGTCAGCGGAGAGGACTCTGTCGGCGGTGTGGTTGGCTTGAATGGTAGCAGCACTGTGCAGGACAGCTACAACACCGGCTCGGTCAGCGGCACTTCCAATGTCGGCGGCGTGGTGGGCTACAGCAATGCCGGCACCGTGCGGGACAGCTACAACACCGGTACGGTCAGCGGCACTTACTATGTCGGCGGTGTGGAGGGCTACAGCCATGCCGACACCGTGCAGAGCAGCTACAACACCGGTACGGTCAGCGGAGAGGACTCTGTCGGCGGTGTGGTTGGAATTATCGGGGACGAGAGCAACGGCGTAGTAGAAAGCTGCTACTACCTCTCTGACAGCGAAACCGACGAGATCGACGGCACGACTGCCAAGACCGCTGCAGAATTTGCATCGGGCGAGGTTGCATACCTCCTGGGCGCTGCGTTTGGTCAGACGCTTGGCGAGAGTGGTGACCAATCTCCCGTATTGGTGACCGAGAATAACAAGGTGTTCCGCAATATTGTCGGCGGCTGCACCGAAAGCACGTTTACATACGAATATTCCAATACCGAAAATGAGCCCAATTATACGCATGCTGCGTTCGACGAAAACGGCTTCTGCTCGGATTGCGGCAACGGCTACGAGTCCGCGGTATATAACGAGCAAAAGAACTATTACGAAATCTCCAATGCAGGCATGCTGTATTGGTTCATGGAATACGTCAATGCAGGCACGCAGATTGCGGGAACGGATACTATCTACAATATTTCGGATGACGTTTATTCCTATGAAGCAAACGCTGTTCTGACCGCGGATATTGTGGTCAACGAGGGCGTGCTTGCAGAAATGTCCAAGGAAACGCCCGACGTCAGCGGCTTCAGAGCCTGGTTCCCGATCGGTTATGGTTATGACCGTAATGGGGACGGAGAGTACGAGATCGTTTACTATGAAGGCACGTTTGACGGCCAAGGACACACGGTCAGCGGTCTGTATTTCAATAACACAGAGCAGAGCTACGTTGGTCTGTTCGGACGGACCAGGAACGGTGCAATCATCAGGAACGTAGGTGTGATCGACGCTTACTTCCAAGCAGGCAATTACGTTGGTGGCGTGGTTGGCTACAACATGGCCTCCGTGCAGAACTGCTACAATGAGGGCTCTGTCGGCGGCAAAAGTTACGTCGGCGGTGTGGTTGGCTACAATTATGACAACAACGTAGTAGAGAACTGCTACAATGAGGGCTCTGTCAGCGGCACAGGTTACGTCGGCGGTGTGGTTGGCAGCAACGCAGGCACCATACTGAACTGCTACAATGAGGGCTCTGTCGGCGACAAAAGTTACGTCGGCGGTGTGGTTGGCTACAACGAAGGCACCGTAGAGAACTGCTACAATGAGGGCTCTGTCAGCGGCACAAGTTACGTCGGCGGTGTGACCGGCTTCCATTATGGCAGCGTAGCGAACTGCTTCAACACCGGCTCTGTCAGCGGCAACTCTGATGTCGGCGGCGTGGTTGGCTACGACAGGGGGGGCACCGTAGAGAACTGCTACTATCTCTCGGATACCGAAACCGACGAGATCGACGGCACGACTGCTATGACCGCAGCACAGTTTGCCTCGGGTGAGGTGACGTGGCTGCTCAACGGCGGTACCAACTACGTAAATTCCCAAAACGCGATCTGGCGACAGACCTACGGCGAGGATACGCTTCCCGGCTTTGACGGCCTGGTCGTATATCGCAGCGGTACCTGCTCCGAGTCTGTCTATTCCAACGTCAAGCTGCCCTTGGTGTGCGACTTTGAGGTTGAGGGCAACGATGCAAACGGCTTCTGCTCCTGCGGCCGTTATCAAGAAGCACCCCTGACCCCCGACAAGTACGATCTTGACGGTGACGGCGTCAAGGACAAGGCTTTCGAAATTTCCAATGCAGGTCAGCTTTACTGGTTTGCACAGGCGATGGGCGACCCGATATATCAAGAGTATAACAATGACAACGCCGTTCTGATTGCAGATATCGTGATCAACGAGGATGTGCTTGCAGAGATGGCAAAGGATTCTCCCAACGTCGGCGACTTCAGAGTATGGACGCCCATCGGCAGTTACGACCATCCGTATAACGGCACGTTTGACGGACAGGGACACACCGTCAGCGGCTTGTATTATAGTGACGCCACGGCATCCAACGTTGGCTTGTTTGGCCAAACCGGCGCGGATGCAACTGTCAAGAACGTAGGCATGATCGATTCTTACATCCATGCAAAAGACATCGTCGGCGGGGTGGTTGGCCATAATGACGGCACTGTTGAGAATTGCTGCAACGTGGGTGTGGTCAACGGTATCCAATATGTCGGCGGCGTGGTTGGCCATAATGACGGCACTGTGCAGCATTGCTACAACACCTGCAGTGTCAGTGGCAACCAAGATGTTGGCGGCGTAGTGGGCGTGAATGAAGGCGGCGTGGAGCACAGCTACAATATAGGGGACGTGACCGCCACGGGCGACGGCGCAAGAAACATCGGCGGTGTGGCTGGTTATCACAGAGGAACGCTTTTGAGCTGCTACAACACGGGCAGCGTCAGCGGCACTGCTACCGATATTGGAAACGTGATTGGCTACCTTTTCGAAACTGCCAACGTGCAGAACTGCTACTACCTCTCGGACACTGAAACCGACGAGATCAACGGCACGTTTGCCAAGACCGCGGCACAGTTTGCCTCGGGCGAGGTGGCGTACTTCTTGCAGGGCGAGCAGCCCGAGCATTTCTGGGGTCAGACCGTGGGCAAGGATCAAAGCCCCACGCTTGGCGGCGACAAGGTCTACCTGATCGAAGCAGGTTGCCCGAATTTGCAGCCGCTCTATTCCAACAACGAGAGTGCCAAGGGCGGCGAGCATGATTTCGCTTTCAACGGCTTCTGCATCTGCGGAGCATATCAACCGGCAGTGTTGAATGAAAAGGGCTATTATGAAATCTTCAATGCAGGTCAGCTTTATTGGTTTGCGCGACTCGTTAATATTGATGGAGTGACCGACGCAAACGCAATTTTGATGGATCATATTGATCTGGAAAACAGAGTATGGTATCCCATCGGTCTTTACAATGATATTGCCGAGGCAAACGGCTCACCTGTTCAAAAACAATATGCAGGCATTTTTGACGGAAACAATCATACCGTTTCCAATTTCACCGCGATCGGTAACGGCTCTCAGGGTCTGTTTGGATATTGCAATGAATCCCAAACACAAATCAAGAATTTGGGTGTTATCAATGCTACAGTCAGCGGCTGGAACGCGGGCGCAGTGGCAGGATACTGTGCTAATCTGACCAACTGCTACGCCATAGGCTGTACGATCACCGGAGCGTCTGATACCAACACAGGGGCGGTCACCATTTCTTCCGTGGGAGGCAACAACGGCAATTCTGTCATTGACAATTGTTGGGCATACGATTGCGAGCTGATCGTGGGCGAAGGTGAAACAAGCTTCGTGATGCACCCTGTAGGAGGGATTCGTGCTTCCAATGGTAGTACGAGTAACGTTAAAAATTGCTATTATGGCGAAATTGTAACCAATGCGGCATATACTTCCACCACGGGCGCAGTAGAAAAAACCAAAGCACAGTTTGCCTCGGGTGAGGTGGCGTACCTGCTGGGCGAGGGCTTTGGCCAGACGCTTGGCGAGGACGGTGACGCGCTTCCCGTATTTGCAACCGAGGATAACATCGTGTATCGCAATATTACGGGCGGCTGTACCGAGGAAACTTATATTTACGAATACTCCAATACAGAGGAGGATGACGTATTCTCGCACATCTTGTACCAAAACGGCTTCTGCACCGAGTGCGATGCATTCCAGCCCGCAGATCTTGTGGACGGCGTATATCAGATCGGCAATGCAGGCCAGCTTTACTGGTTTGCAGAGTACGTCAATGCAGGGAATACTTCTGCCAATGCAGTCCTGACCGAGGATATCGTGGTCAACGAGGGCGTGCTTGAGGAAATGGCTAATCCGTCGCCCGACGTCAGCACCTTCAGAGCATGGTTCCCGATCGGTTATATCTATGACCGTGACGGCGACGGCGAGGATGAGGACGTTTACTACCGCGGTACGTTTGACGGCAACGGACATACGGTCAGCGGTCTGTATTTCAATAACGCGCATCAAAGCTACGTCGGCTTGTTTGGAAAGATCGATGCAAATGCAACTGTCAAGAAAGTAGGCGTGATCGATTCTTATTTCTATGGCTATGATTACGTTTCCGGTGTGGTTGGCTCTAACGCAGGCACCGTGCAGAACTGCTACAACACGGGTACTGTCAGCGGGGGGTGGTATGTTGGCGGTGTGGTTGGCTCTAACTCAGACACCGTAGAGAACTGCTACAACACAGGTACGGTCAGCGGTAACATTTATGTTGGCGGTGTGGTTGGCTCTAACGCAGGCACCGTGCAGAACTGCTACAACACCGGCACTGTCACCGGCAACTCCTGCGTTGGCGGTGTCATCGGTTGCAATTCTGACATCATGCAGAATTGCTACAATACCGGCACGGTCAACGGCGACTCCTATGTCGGCGGTGTGGTTGGCAGCAGCGACGGCACCGTAGAGAACTGCCACAACACCGGCGCTGTCAGCGGCAACTCTAATGTCGGCGTTGTGGTTGGCTACAACGATGGTACCGTGAAGGAATGCTATTATCTTGCAGACAGCAACACCGAAACCGACGAGATCGTCGACACGTTTGCCATGACCGCGGCACAGTTTGCCTCGGGAGAGGTAGCATACATGCTGGGTGGCGCGTTCGGCCAGACCATCGGCACGGACGCCTATCCCGTATTTGCAAACGGTGAAAATACCGTTTACCGCGGCTATGCATCTTGCGGGGATGCCGAGATGAGCTGTGCAAACGTTCCGCTTCCGAGCGAATTGGCGCACGACTACCAAAACGGCTTCTGCACCGAGTGCGATGCATACGAGATCCCGGTTTATAACGAGGAAAAGCGCTATTACGAAATTTCCAATGCAGGTCAGCTGTATTGGTTCATGGAATTCGTCAACGGCGGCGAGATCGATTTTTCCGCTGTCCTGACTGCGGATATCGTGGTCAACGAGGGTGTGCTTGAGGAAATGGCTAATCCATCGCCCGACGTCAGCCGCTTCAGAGAGTGGTTCCCGATCGGTTATTTCTATGACCGTGACGGCGTTGACCGGGAGGAGGACGTTTCCTACGAGGGCACGTTTGACGGCCAAGGACATACGATCAGCGGCTTGTATTTGTACAATGATGTTCAGGACGGTGTCGGCTTGTTCGGAAAGATCGATGCAAATGCAACTGTCAAGAACGTAGGCGTGATCGATTCTTACTTGGATGCAAGCGGGAGTGTCGGTGGCGTGGTTGGAGTCAATTTCGGCACGGTAGAGAACTGCTATAATGCCGGAGTCGTTTTCGGTTATTCCTTTACCGGCGGCGTGGTTGGCGAAAACTGGGGTACTGTGCAGAATTGCTACAACGTGGGCAATGTCGGGAGCGGTTCCGGCATCGGCGGTGTGGTTGGTCATAATAGGAGCGGCGTGGTTGATAGTATGGATATCAGCGGCACCGTAGAGAATTGCTATAACGTTGGCATGGTCAACGGCAACAGTGATGTCGGCGGCGTGGTTGGCCTTAACAGCGGTACCGTAAAGAACTGCTACTATCTTGACACCTGCGGTGCAGCGGGCGAGGGAACTTCCGTGACCGCAGCACAGTTTGCCTCGGGCGAGGTGGCGTACCTGTTGCAGGGTGAGCAGACTGAGCAGATCTGGGGTCAGACGCTGAATTTCAATCGGAATCCCGTGCTTGGCGGCGCAAAGGTTTACGTGTGGGATGCTTCCTGCCGGGCAGGCGAGCAGACCGCCTATTCCAATACCGAGATCACCGAGCCCACTCCCGAGCACGTGTATGCAAACGGCTTCTGCCTTGGCTGCGACGGCTATGAGAGCGCAACCCTGACCACCGATAAGTACGACCTTGACGGTGACGAGGTGTATGACGAAGTTTACGAAATTTCCAATGCAGGTATGCTGTATTGGTTCATGGAATACGTCAATGCAGGGAATACTTCTGCCAATGCAGTTCTGACCGCGGATATCGTGGTCAACGAGAACGTGCTCGGGGCTGACGACAACCCGACCTCGTTCGCCTTCAGAGCCTGGTTCCCGATCGGAGAGCAGGACGTTTACTATAGGGGCACGTTTGACGGCCAAGGGCACACGGTCAGCGGCTTGTATTTCTACAGCGAAACACAGGAACGCGTCGGTTTGTTCGGGCAGATAAATAGAGCAACCGTCAAGAACGTCGGCGTGATCGATTCCTTCTTCTGGTCAAATGAAAAAGTTGGCAGTGTGGTTGGCTACAACAATGGCGGCATTGTGCAGAACTGCTACAATACCGGAAAAGTCCTCGGTGCCAGAGGCGTCGGCGGCGTGGTTGGCTACAACAACACGAGCGGTGCCATCGTGGAGAATTGCTATAATACCGGTAAGGTTGTCGATGGCGATAATGTCGGCGGTGTGGTTGGCAGCAACAATGGCGGCATTGTGCAGAACTGCTATAACGTTGGCACGGTCTACGGTACCGGTGGCGTCGGCGGCGTGGTTGGCCTTAACAGCGGTAGCGGTACCGTAAAGAACTGCTACTATCTTGACACCTGCGGTGCAGCGGGTGAGGGCATTTCCAAGACCGCAGCGCAGTTTGCCTCGGGTGAGGTGGCGTTCCTCTTGGGCGAGGGCTTTGGCCAGACCATCGGCACGGACACCTATCCCGTATTTGCAAACGGTGAGAATACCGTATACAAGGGCTACAAGGCTTGCACCGATACCGAAATGACTTATGCAAACGTCGAGCTTTATGCCACCATTGAAGAATTGCACGTATTTGGCGAGCAGTCGAACGGCTTCTGCGAGGCTTGCGACGCATACGAGCCTGCAGTTTACAACCAAGAAAAGGGTTATTACGAAATCTCCAATGCAGGCATGCTGTATTGGTTCATGGAATACATCAATGCGGGTAACGAAGGCGAAAATGCCGTTCTGACCCGGGATATCGTGGTCAACGAGAACGTGCTTGCATCCGACGGCAGCCTGAACGAGGGCACCTACAGAGAGTGGTTCCCGATCGGTTATTTCTATGACCGTGACGGCGATGAATCGTACGAGAACGTTTACTATGAAGGCACGTTTGACGGCCAAGGACACACACTCAGCGGCTTGTATTTCAACAATCCCCTGCAGAACTACGTCGGTCTGTTCGGGCAGATTGAAAGCGGTGCAATTATCAGGAACGTAGGCGTGATTGATTCTTATTTCAATGCCGTCGCTTGCGTTGGCGGAGTGGTTGCTCATCATCGCGGCCTTGCAGAGAACTGCTATAACGTTGGCACGGTCTACGGTACCGGTGACGTCGGCGGTGTGGTTGGCAACAACTATGGAAACGTAGAGAACTGTTACTACCTCTCGGACACTGAAACCGACGCGTTTGACGGCACCACCGCCAAGACCTGGGCGCAGTTTAATAGCGGTGAGGTGGCGTACCTCTTGGGCGAAGCGTTTGGCCAGAAGATCGGCACGGACGCGTATCCCGTATTTGCAACCGAGGATAACAAGGTCTATGGCGGCTTTGCAACCTGCGTGGCCATGATCAAGTCTTATTCCAACGATCCCGATGCACTTGCTCCCACGCAGCTGGTCAAGCACACGTGGGTCTATAGTGCAGAGGGCGGCGTTCTGAGTGCAACCTGCGCGCACAACGAGGATCACAAGATCATTTATACGCTGGTCGCTCCCGAGGAGCTGACGTTTGATTACACCGAAAAGGCTGTGACCTTGAATACCGTGATCATATACGAGGGCACGTATCAGAACCTGCCCGAAGCTCCCGAGATCGCATACGTGGGCGATCGCACAAATGCAGGCACGTTTGTCGCATTCCTTGAAATGGATGGCGTCAAGGCCGAGTTGAGCGTGACCATCACGCCCAAGCCTCTGGATCTTTCCAACGTCACAATTCATTGGGAGGGCAAGGAGGATGCCAAATCCGAATACGTCTACACGGGCAACGCCATTGAGCCCGCCGTAACCGTTATGGACGGCGATTTGACGCTGACGCTTGGCGTGGATTATACCGTGGAGTATTCGGGCAACATAAACGCAAGCGAATTAAACGAGGCAATGATCATAATTACCTTTATCGGCAATTACTCTGACGGCGTGAACGAATACTTTACCATTGCAAAGGCACCGGCAGAGTGGACCGAGCCTGTCAAGAACGATCTTCTGTATTATAACGGTGAGGCACAGGCGTTTGGCGAGGCCGGATATTCCGAGCACGGTACCGTTCTGTATCGCTTGGGCGAGGACGGCGAGTGGACCGAGGAGGTTCCCATGCTGACCGAGGCAGGCGAGTACTGGATCTGGTATAAGCTGGTCGGTGACCAAAATCACTTGGGCTCTGACGAATATCCTCTGCTCGTCACAGTCATGAAGGCGATTCCGAACGTGCAAGCGCCCCAGCCGAATGAGGGTCTTGTCTACAGCGGTGAGGTGCAGGAGCCGGTCAGCGAGGCCGTTACCGATTTCGGTACGGTTGAGTATAGCTTGGATGGCGAGAACTGGTCACCCACTCTTCCGGGTGTCAGGGATGCAGGCACGTATACCGTATACTACCGCGTCATAGGTGACGCAAACGTGAAGGACGTAGCAGCGCAGAGCGTTACGGTCCGGATCGCAAAGGCAGCTCCCGAGGTGACCCCTCCCACAGCAACTCCCGGGTTGATCTATATCGGAGCTCCCTCGAGCTTGATCGGTACATACGGCCACACCACGGGCGGTACCCTGCAGTATCGCTTGGGTGAGGACGGCGAATGGACAACCGACGCGCTTTATGCAACCGATGCCGGCACGTATACCGTATACTATCGCGTTGTGGGTAATGAGAATTACCTTGACGACGCGGGCGGCTCGTTTGAGGCTGCGATCGCAAAGGAACGTCCGTCGCTGACTTCTCCGGATCCCCTTAACCCGATTTATAACGGAAGCGAACAGGCGCTGGTTAGCGCGGGGTCTTCCGAGCATGGCACAATGGAATATAGCCTTGACGGCGAGAACTGGAGCAACGAGATTCCCATGGCCACAAATGCAGGCTCGTATACCGTGTACTACCGCCTCAAGGGCGACAAGAACCACAGTGACACAGACCCTGAAATGTTGCCCGCGTCCATTGGAAGGGCGATGCCCTCGCTTGTATTCGCGGGGAGCGCGGAGATGATCTACAACGGTCAGGCATACGTGCTGTTCGAGGCCGTTGCCACAGGCGGTACCCTGCAGTACCGTCTTGGTGAGGACGGCGAGTGGAGCACCACGTCTCCCACGGCTACGAATGCAGGTGATTATTCCGTTTACTATCGCGTCCTGGGCGACGAGAATTATTACGACGTTGCTGCCATAGAGGTCATGACGATGATTGCGCCCAAGAGCCTGACGCTGATCGCAGAGGATCAGACGGTGGAGCAGTATGCAACGATTCCCACGCTGACCTGGCGCGCAGAGGGACTTGTAGAGGGCGATGAGCTGGTGGAAGCTCCTCTCCTCAGTGTTTCCTGGAATGAGGGAGATCTCGGCGAATTTGAGATCGTTATCTGGGGCGGCTCTGCAAGCGACAACTACGTCATTGACGCATACGTACATGGCACGCTGACCGTGTTTGAGCACGTCACGCACGTACCTGTGATATTGGAGGGCGAGGATGCAACCTGCACCGAGTCCGGCTTGACCGAGGGCAGCTACTGCGAGCTTTGCCGGGAGATACTGATCGCGCAAGAGGAAATTCCTGCCAACGGACACGACTACGAAAGTGTGGTCACCACCGAGCCTACCTGTACCGAAGACGGCCATTGGTCCTGTACCTGCCCTGTTTGCGGTGATTCTTACGAGGAGGACATAGCTGCACTCGGACACGACTACGAGAGTGTGATCACCGAGCCTACCTGTACCGAGAATGGCTATACGACCTACACCTGCAGCGTTTGCGGAGAATCCTACGATGATGACTACACAGATCCGCTCGGACACGATTACGAGAGCGTGATCACCGAGCCTACCTGTACCGAGAATGGCTACACGACCTATACCTGCACCGTTTGCGGTGACAGCTACGTAGACGACGAGGTGGACGCACTTGGACACAGCTACAACGATGGTGTCATTACCACCGAACCCACCTGCACCGAAAAGGGCGTCAAGACCTTTACCTGTGCGGTTTGCGGACACAGTTACACCGAGGCGATCGAGGCACTCGGCCACAGCTACGAAGCAGTCGTGACCGCACCCACTTGCACTGAAGGCGGATATACCACCTACACATGCACAGTTTGCGATGATAGTTACGTTGATGACGAGACCGACGCACTCGGTCACACCGAGGTTATCGATGAGGCAGTAGCACCCACTTGCACCGAAAAGGGCAAGACCGAGGGCAAGCATTGCGAGGTTTGCGGCGAGGTTTTGGTTGCGCAGACTGATATCCCCGCACTTGGCCACAGCTACGGTGACGACGCAGTCTGTGACGTATGCGGACAAGAGCAGGACACTGCCTGTGAGCATGCCGAGACCGTAACCGTTCCCGGATATGCGGCAACCTGTACGACCACCGGCTTGACCGAGGGCGTCAAGTGTGAGGCTTGTAACGAGATGCTGACTGTACAGACAGTCATTCCCGCACTTGGCCACAGCTACAACGATGGTGTTATTACCACTGAACCCACCTGCACCGAGGAAGGCGTTAAGACTTATACTTGCGAGAGCTGCGGGAAGACTTACACCGAGGCGATCGAGGCTCTTGGTCACACCGAGGTCATCGACGAGGCAGTAGCACCCACATGCACCGAGAAGGGCAAGACCGAGGGCAAGCATTGCGAGGTTTGCGGTGAGGTTCTGATCGCTCAGACCGAGATCGCAGCACTTGGCCACAGCTACGGAGAGGGCGTGGTGACTACCGAGCCCACTTGCACCGAAAAGGGTGTCAAGACCTTTACCTGCACAGTCTGCGGACACAGCTACACCCAGGAGATCGAAGCACTCGGACACACCGAGGTCATCGACGAGGCAGTAGCACCCACTTGCACCGAAAAGGGCAAGACCGAGGGCAAGCATTGCGAGGTTTGCGGTGAGGTTCTGATCGCTCAGACCGAAATCCCCGCACCCGGACACAGCTACGGTGACGACGCAGTCTGTGACGTATGCGGACAAGAGCAGGATGCGACCTGTGAGCATGCCGAGACTGTAACCGTTCCCGGATATGCGGCAACCTGCACGACCACCGGCTTGACCGAGGGCGTTAAGTGTGAGGCTTGTAACGAGATGCTGACTGTACAGACAGTCATTCCCGCACTTGGCCACAGCTACGGAGAGGGTGTCATTACCACCGAGCCCACCTGCACCGAAAAGGGTGTCAAGACCTTTACCTGCACGGTCTGCGGACACAGCTACACCCAGGAGATCGAGGCAACGGGTCACACCGAGGTCATCGACGCAGCGGTAGCACCCACTTGCACCGAAAAGGGCAAGACCGAGGGCAAGCATTGCGAGGTTTGCGGCGAGGTTCTGATCGCTCAGACCGAGATCGCGGCACTTGGACACAGCTTTGGTGATTGGGTTACCACTAAGCAGCCTACCGCAACAGAGGATGGCTGCCGCGAAAAGACTTGCTCAGTTTGCGGCGAAAAGATCACAGAGATCATCCCCGCGACCGGAGAAGAGACTTCCACCCCCGAAGAGGTGACTACTCCCGAAGAGGTGACTACCCCCGAAGAGGTGACCACCTCCGAAGAGGTGACTACCCCTGAAGAAGTGACCACTCCCGAAGAGGTGACTACTCCCGAAGAGTCCGTTACTCCCGAGGATACGACCGCTCCCGAAGAGGTGACCGTTCCCGAGCAAACCACTCCGGAGCAGAACACCCCCGAGCAGACCGAGCCCGAGCAACAGACCGGATGCAAGGCTGCAGAGCGTTCCGTGGCGGTACTGATCATGATGGCTATGCTGTCAGTGGCTATTGTGTTTGGGAAAAAGAAGATCTTCTGAACAAAATAGCGTGAAAAAACACGTGAAATGAAAAATCGGGCAGGCGTACTGCGGTACGCCTGCCCTTGTAATATGCAATTTTTACCAGATCACAATACGCTTGTCGGGAGCGATGTACATCTGATCGTTTTCGGTGACGCCGAATGTCTCGTACCACTCGGGGAAGTTACGGGGAGGCATGTTGGCACGCAGGATGCAAGGACCGTGCACGTCAACTGCCAGCAGCATCTGCAAATATTCGGGTCTTGCCTTCTCGCACCAGACCTTTGCCCAGTTGGAGAAGTATTCCTCGTAGGATGCGCCCTCGGTCGTGGACATGATGTCAAGGGTGACCGACATACCGCCGTTGTCCGCCATGTTCTCGGACACGATGAATGCGCCGTTGACCTTGCCCCAAGGCAGCTCAATGCCGTCAAACTGCTCGATCATTTGCTTGATCTTGGCATCAAATCTTGCAAAGTCCTCGTCGGTCCACCAGTTGTTGATGTTACCGTTCTCGTCGCACTTTGCGCCGTTGGAGTCAAATGCGTGCGAGATCTCGTGACCGATGACCGCGCCGATGCCGCCGAGGTTCTCACTTCTGGTCTGCGCAAGAGAGTAGAAGGGAGCCTGCAGGATGGCAGCGGGGAAGGTAATGTCGTTGACAAAGGGATCGTAGCAAGCGTTGACCATGTGGCCGGGCATTGCCCAGTTTTCGGGTTCGGTGGGCTTGTTCAGCTTTTCGTAAGAAGCAAGCTCGCGGATGGCGCGCAGAGAGGTGACGATCTCAAAGAGAGACGCGTTTTCGTCAAAGTCCATCTTTTCGTAAATGGGTCTGACCTTGTCGGGATAACCCATCTTGACGCCCATGGTGGAGAGCTTCAAAATTGCCTTTGCGCGGGTTTCCTCACCCAGGATCTCGTTGGTCTCAATGCGCTTTTTGTAGGTGTCGATGATCTGATATACGATCTCGGTGATGTCCTTCTTTGCTTCCTCTCCGAAGTACTTGTCGCCGTAGTAAATGCCCACGGGCTCGGAATACATGCCGGACGCGAGGTTGTATGCAAACTTGTCAATGTCCTGCATGACGGCAACGCCCATCAGAGCGCGCATGTATGCACCGCCCATGTCACGCAGCTGCTCGGAGAGGTAGTTGCAGGCGCTGAGCAGACCGGTGACGTATGCCCAGTGCTTGTAAAGGGTCAGGGTCTCGGCGTTAAAGACCTTGGCAAAGTCGCCAAAGTAGCGAGGCTCGGTGACTACTACGGTTGCGGGCACGTGGCCGAACAGATCTGCAAGGATGGCACCGAAATCAATGGTGGAGAGCATGGCTGCTGCGTCTGCCTCGGCCATGGGGTTATACATTTCCACGTATCTGGACCATTCCTCGCGGGATTTCGCCAGACCTGCAATGATCTCGTCAAATGCAAGCGTATCGGCTACGTACTGCTCCTGGGCCTCGGGGGCAAGGTCGGTCTGTGCCATGACTGCTTTTGCAACGTTTGTCCAGATGCCGATGATCTGCTCCTTCTGCGCAGCCATTTCGGGAGCGTAGTAGGAGGTATCGGGCAGAATGACGCTCGCACCCTGAATGTAGACCAGGTGCTGCTTGGTATTCTTCATGTCGCCCTCCACGCCGATATTGATGGGCGTGGGAATGCCGGAGAGAGAGAGGGACTTGTAAAGGCGAGAGAAGTCGTCAAGCGAGTTTACCTGATCCAGGATCGCCAGCGCCTTGAGTGCGGGGGCAATGCCGTCCTTTTCCTTGCGGTCAGCGTCCTTGGCAATGGCGTAGAGCTTGCAGGCTCTTTCCATGTGCACATTGGGATATGTCTTGGTTTCGGTCAGGGCCTCAAATTCGCCCATCATGGTCTTTTCTACGCTGTCGGCAAGCTCCGAAAAACCGCCCGCGGTGGGCTTGTCGTCCGGAATGACCAGCTCGTCAAGCTTTTTTTGGTTGACGTATGTATAAAGGTCGTCTTGAATTCTGATGTTTTCCATAATATTTCTCCTGTTATCGTGCAGATTGAGCAAAAATGCTCTGCTAATCTCTATTATATCACCGAATAGAAAAAAAGCAAGATGAAATTCGGAGATTTTTATATGGAAGGAAAAGGAGAGCTTTGATTTGTTCGGGTAACTGCGCGTTTTCTTGACAAGGATATGCATGCATTCCGACTTTAACGGAGAGAGAAGGAAGGAGCTGCCGATGAAAAAATCATGTCGAAGGGTGGCCTCTGTCATGATCGGGCGAAGGCGGAAATGCCAAAAGGTCAAAGAAAGACAAAGTACAACAATGAGAAAGTATCGAAATGGATAAAATATAGCAAAAAATGCGAATGCGAAACGGGGAGACATATGATATAATAAAATTGTAACATTGTAACTTAATACATGAAAGGAATTTCAATTCTTATGAACACTATAGCAGAAAAGATCCTCTTTGAGGGCGCTGACAGCAAAAATCCTTACTCTTTCCGTTATTATGACAAGGACCGCGTGATCGGCGGCAAGACCATGGCAGAGCATCTGCGCTTTGCATTGAGCTGGTGGCACACCTGCAATGCTTCGGGCACGGATATGTTCGGCGGCGACACCATGGACAAGACCTTTGGCAAGAGCGGCATTGAGATGCATAAGGCAAAGGTGGACTTTGCGTTTGATTTGATGCAGAAGCTGGGCATTGAGTACTATTGCTTCCATGACGTTGACATTGCTCCCGAGGGTGCAACGCTTGCAGAGAGCATTGCAAACCTGGAGATCATGACCGATTATCTGCTCGAAAAGCAGAATGCAACCGGTATCAAGCCTTTGTGGGTGACTGCCAACATGTTTGGCAACAAAATGTTTATGGCCGGCGCTTCCACCAGCCCCGATGCAAACGTTTACGCCATCGCAGCAGGCAAGGTCAAGGCAGGCATCGATGCTGCCATCAAGCTGGGTGCTCCCGGTTACGTATTCTGGGGCGGCAGAGAAGGCTATGATACGCTGATCAACACCGACGTTGCTCTGGAGCTGGATAACATGGGCAAGTTCTTGACCATGGCACGCGACTACGGTCGTGCACACGGCTTTACCGGAGACTTTTACATTGAGCCCAAGCCCAAGGAGCCTACCAAGCATCAGTATGATTTTGACGTTGCAACCTGCGCAAACTTCCTGCGCACCTACGGCCTGATGGACGACTTCAAGATGAACATTGAGGCAAACCACGCAACGCTTGCAGGCCATACCTTCCAGCATGAGCTGCGCATGGCAACCGTAAACGGCATTTTCGGCTCGATCGACGCAAACCAGGGCGATATGCTGCTTGGCTGGGATACCGACCAGTTCCCGACCAACATCTACGACACCACGCTTTGCATGTACGAGGTGATCAAGGCAGGCGGCTTTACCAACGGCGGTCTGAACTTTGACGCAAAGGCGCGCAGACAGTCCAACACCTTTGAGGACGTGCTGCTCTCCTATATCGCAGGCATGGATGCGTTTGCGCTTGGTCTGATCAAGGCTTACCAGATCATTGAGGACGGCAGAATCGACGAGTTTGTTGCAAATCGCTACGCATCTTACAATGACGGCATCGGCAAGTCGATCAGAGAAGGAAAAGAGACGCTGGAGTCTCTGGCTGCATATGCTGCCGGGCTGACCGACGTCATTCCCGCAAGCGGCAGACAGGAATATCTCGAATCCGTTTTGAATAACATCCTTTTTTCTGGAGTCTGATATGAACTTTTACATTGGCATTGACCTTGGAACGTCTGCGTGCAAGGGCATATTGACCGATAGAGAGGGCAGAATTCTGGGCGAGCACAGCGTCAGCTATCAGGTATCCTCTCCTTTTACAAATTGGAGCGAGCAATCCCCCGAGGATTGGTACAATGCCGCGGTTGAGATCCTTCGCGTTCTTGCTCAGGGAAGAGAAAAGGACGTCAAGGGCGTGGGTATCGCGGGGCAGATGCATGGGCTTGTCCTGCTGGACGAGCATGACGAGGTCCTTCGCCCGGCCATCCTCTGGAATGACGGACGAAGCACCGAGCAGACCGCATACCTCAACAGCCTTGGCGTGCTTCCGGACTATACCGGCAACATTGCCTTCCCCGGCTTTACTGCGCCCAAGATCCTGTGGGTAAAGGAGAACGAGCCCGAGATTTTCGCCAAGGTCAGAAAGATCTGCCTGCCCAAGGACTATCTTGCTTACCGCCTGACCGGAGTCTTTTCCTCTGAATATTCCGATGCGGCAGGCATGCTGCTTCTGGACGTGCAGAACAAGTGCTGGTCCTCCCAAATGTGTGAGATCTGCGGCATTACGCAAGATATGCTTCCTGCCTTGTATGAGAGCTATGAGGCAACCGGACGTCTTAAGGAGGAGTACGGACTGCCCGAGGCTATTCTCTGTGCGGGCGCGGGCGACAATGCGGGTGCAGCAATCGGCACCGCGACCCTGCGCGACGGGGATTGCAGCATTTCGCTGGGAACCAGCGGTACGGTGTTTTTGCCGTGCGATAAGTTCAATACCGAGTGCGGTACCGCTTTGCACAATTTTGCGCACGCCAACGGCAAGTATCATCTTATGGGCTGCATCTTATCTGCGGCAAGCTGCAATAAGTGGTGGATCAAGGATATTCTGGATGCGGATTACGGCGACCCCGCAGAGCCGAAATACGGTCAGACAGGCGTGTATTTCCTGCCTTATCTGACGGGTGAGCGTTGCCCGCATAACGACGTCAACGCCCGCGGTGCGTTTGTCGGCTTGTCCGCCGGCACCTCGCGCGAGGATATGAGCCTTGCGGTGCTGGAGGGCGTGGCATATGCGCTGCGCGATTGCGTGGAGGCAGGCGGCGTCAGGATCGATCGGGCTGTGCTTTGCGGCGGCGGTGCGGTCAGCAAGGTATGGCAGACTGTACTTGCAAACGTTCTTGGCGCGGATATTTATTTGACCAAGTCCGAGCAGGGTCCCTCGATGGGCGGTGCTTTGTTGGCGATGACTGCCTGCAAGGAGTACGAAACTGTTTACGAGGCAGCGGATGCAATCGTGGAAAAGACCTTGGCGGTCAAGTGCGAGCCTGATCTGCAGCAGGTATATGATCGCGGATATGCAACCTATAAAAAGCTTTATCCCGCTTTGAAGGAAGTTTTTTGATGTCTGATGCAGTGTGACCAGGTGACGGTGCCGCCCGGATCGGCGCGTCAGAAACACGCACTCAATACAGAGGACAGGAAAGGAGGATGCGCTATGAATATGATATTTTACGAGATCGAGCATGGTATCAGTGCCAATCACTTCTTGTATGAACGGAATACCGATCATTCCTTTCCCCTGCACATGCATCGAAGCTATGAGATGGTGCTTGTACTGCAGGGTGAAATGAATATGCAGATCGACAAGGAAACGTATCATTTACGCGAAAAAGACCTGATATTGGTCAAGCCTCACAGGATCCACAGCTATGAAACCGAAGCAGGTAAGAGCAATGA
This sequence comes from Eubacteriales bacterium, assembly GCA_045594705.1. Taxonomy (GTDB): domain Bacteria; phylum Bacillota; class Clostridia; order Oscillospirales; family CAG-272; genus SVQP01. Next base: position 39,690 of record JAZNZB010000040.1, on the reverse strand, counting down.
GATTTTGCTTTGTGTATTCTCGGGCGACCTGATTGCGGCAATTTCGGAGGCACTGTCCAATTACCGCTTGCCTTCGATTGTGCTGCACGACGTTTCCGATCTGTACAAGGATATTTTCCTTCATGCGCAGCAGAGCAATGATATTGCTGCCATCAAAGGATTTTTATACCTTGTGTGCTCCTTGTTTTACCGGGAGCTTGACCATTCCGAGAAGGACGCAAATGCTGCCGACAACGGACTTTTGCGCGATATATTTACCTATATCGAGAGCCACGTGGATAAGCCCTGTACGCTGCATGAGCTTGCGCGGGAATTGCGTTACAACGAAGCGTACCTTTCCCGCATGTTCCATAAAAGCGTGGGCGTTCCGTATTCGGAGTACGTGCGCAATATCAAGATCAATCGTGCGTGCTATCTGTTGCGCAATACCGACGAGAGCATCTTCGATATTGCCATGAAATGCGGGTATGCTACGCAAAGCAGCTTTTACCGCAGCTTCAAGCAGCTGGTTGGCATCAATCCGAACGAATATCGGTTGAAAAGAGAATACTGATTCATGGAAAGCATGAAAAAAGCGGATACCCCGGATGTTGGAGGGTATCCGCTTTGTTATTTAAGCATTAAGCATTGATCAGCGAGCGACCGTCCCAATCGGGATGCGGTTCAATGCCCATCACCGCCGCAATGGTGGGAGTAATATCGATCAGGGAAGTGTTTTCCACGGTCTTTCCCGGCTCAAAGTCGGGGCCGAACAAAAACAGCGGAATGGTCATGTCCTCGGGAGCGGCCGAGCCGTGCGTGAAATCATGACCGCCGTGGTCAGCTGTGATCACAATGGAATATTCCTCGCCACATGCGTCGATCACACGCTTGACGTTGTCGATCGCGATGGACAGGCGGCGCAGATATTCCTCGCTCATCCAGCCCTTGGAGTGACCGCCCTTTTCGTCCAGATCCAGCATATACAGCATGACAAAATCGGGATGGTAGCGGTCGATGGCCATCAGGCAATGATCGGTGACTGCGGTATCCGAAAGGTCGTCGTAATCGATGTTCAGGCAGAACGAGAAGGTGTAGCTGCCGGGAGAGGCAAGATCGCGCAGATAGTCCCAGTTATAGAACATACCGGTCGTGCCACCGGCGTTGCGCACGGTCTCAAAAATACCGGGTGTGGGATTTTCCGGCTTGACGTAAATGTTGGTTTTGATCCCGTGACGGTCGGGTGTTTGGCCGTGGGTCATGGAATAGTGGCAGGGGAAGGTGTCCGAGGGAAGCACGGCTTGCGAATTGTAATTATAGGTGCAAAGCTGCTCCAGCGTTTTTACGTAAGGGTTGCCGCACAGATGCATTGCATCCGCGCGCGCACCGTCGATCGAAATGAGAATGACCTTGTTTTTCATTGCATGACTCCCTTTTATTTCAGAATTTCTTTGCCGTCAAAGGCGAAAATGCCAAAGCCGCGACCCGTGGGGTTGCCGGCCTGCAGCCATGTTGCATACGCGCGGCGCATGGTGGTATCACAGGGCAGCTGATCGTCCGGAAGTGCGGCGTGCTTGCCGTACAGACGCCATCTGTCATGGAAATCCTCGGGGGTCTCCTTCCAGTTGACCATTTCAAAATCTCCCATGAATTTCAAGAGGTTCATGCCGGCGGGTAAAAATTCGCGATGTCTGGGGTAGAGCAGCCAGGAGGAGCAGCCGAAGATCACGATGCCGTCCTCAAACAGGGAAGAGAAGTGTGGGTAAGCTGCGCGGTAGGAAGCGAGGCGCACCTCGTCTGTCAGCGGGATGCCGCGCGAGGGAATGTGCATATTGATGTATTTGTCGCCGGTTTTGAAAATCTTGCCCGAGGACATGGTAAAGTTCTCGCCCTCGTAGGTCATGACTTCGTACTGGAAGCGACCGTAAGCAAAGCAGGTCAGCTTGAAAAATCTGTCGTACCAATCGGCCACGAATGTGCCCACAACGCCCTTGCATTCCACACATTCGTTGACCTTGCAGCGAATATCGTCCATGGATTCGAAAAAGATCTCGTCGGGGATATTGTTCTGCTTGTATTTTTGGTACAGAGTGGGCAGGCTGTTCAGAATCAGCAAAAGATCGAGCGAGTATTCGTTTTTGTCAAATTTTTCTGCCAACGCCTTGAGTTCGGTCAGCGCATCCGCCATGGAAAGCGTTTCTGTCACCACGTAGCGATGCACGATATCGTCGTGCGCAGCGGCAAGAGCCTCGTTCTCGTCTAACATCTGTTCAAGCTCGCGAATGCCTTGCGCGACCTCGGGGATGTAATTGGTTTGCAGCAGCTGTTCTACCTGAGCATTCATGTGCTTCATAGCTTGATATCCTTTCTTTGATTTGTTTGTGCGTCGGGGGCATCCTTTTTGCGGTAACGGATAATGCCGATCACCGCCGATGTGATGGCTACCACTTCGTTGATCGTCCCGCCGATGGAGGGGATGAAAAGATTGTAGATCATGATCAGCGAGGAGGTCAGAAGAATGCTCCATCGCAGATTTTGCGCGTTGAAATAGCCCATGGCGAGCGTATTGAGCATCAGGCCCACCACAAAGAACGTGGAATGCGCGCCCTCCCAGGTAAAGATGCTGAGCACGCCCATGATCAGAGCGAGCACGATGGGCACGGCTTTGCTTGATAGGATTTTTTTATCCTTGTGGTAAAAGCAGATATTACGCACGATGCTGACCAGATTGAGGACCAGCGCGACGGTTCCGCCAAGCAGTGCGTAGGCGATACAGGAGATGCCGGTTGCGATGGAAAGCATGACCATGATGCCTTTTTTGGATTTCATTTGATACGTAACAAAGGACAGGATCACGGCGATCAGGCTGATGATCTGTCCGGCAATTTCTATAGGTTGCATAATGCCTCACTTGAATGGGAAAATGTTTAGTGAAATACCAATGCATTATACCACGCCGGCGTGCGTTTGGCAAGCATTTATTGCCATGATACGGGCAGATAGTCAAAGAAGGATTACGTTATGTCATGAAAAGGGAATTGCCTTGGGTTGACATTTGTATCGGGTTGTTTTATAATTATTATAATACGGAGTACTGTCAGCTACGGCACGGACGTACACCGTGAAATTATAATTAAAGGAGAAAATACCTATGCGCGCATTGAAACTCTACGTATCACTTGCAGTGGTTGCAACCATGCTGATCGGCTGCCTGGCTTGCCTTGGCTTTACCGCTTCCGCTGCTGCAGAGCCCGAGATCGTTCAGGACGGTCTGGTTGCTTGGTACGACGGTTCCAACAATTCCAACGGCTATCAGGATTCCGAAACCACCACCTGGAGAGACCTCTCGGGTAACAGAAACCACTTCAACGTTCGCGTAAACGAAACCAACTACTGGACGGATAACGCGTTCCACATTGATTCCGCATCCTACTACTTCCCCGAAGCAATTGTTGACCTTGTCAACAGTAGTGCTTACACCATTGAATTTTCTGCAGGCGACCTTGACCTCAAGGCAACCCACTGGGTGACTCTGATGTGCTCGGATAACGACGAGTTCTCTCTCTTCATCCGCGTTCCCGAGCAGAACGAGGACAGAGACTACTTGGAGTACAAGTACAACGACAGAAACGCAGATCGCCCCTTGGTTGATGACGGTGCTGCAGCACTTGAGAGTGACGGCATCGGCTCCACCATTGCAATCACCTTTGACATGAACGCAGAGGGTGGCCCCGTTTGCATCATCTACATCAACGGTACCGAGGCAGGCCGTGGCGTGCCCGAGCACACCAATATTGCAGATACCCTGACCATTGGTCACGATAATCCCCAGCGTGCATGGGCAGCTGACCTGTACAGCATTCGTTTCTATGACAGAGCTCTTACCCCCGCAGAGGTAAAGGACAACTCTGAGGCTGACGACGAAAAGTACCGCTTCGGCATTCACTATCCTCCCCAGGTTCGTTACGATGACGCTGATGAAACCTTTGAGGATGCCATTACCGGTGAATACTTCAACAACGTCATTCCCATGGCTTCTGAATTGGGTCTGATTGAGACCGAGGGCTTCTACGGCACGCACTCCATCAACCAGGAGCTCTACGGTGATTGGACCGGCGTACGCGTTAATCCCAATGCCGAATACGATCTTGATGAAGGCGGCTTGCCTCTGACTCCCATGATCCAGATCAACTATTCCAAGTACTGCCGTAAGGCAGGCCTGACCCTGCTCAACGGCGAAGACATTCCTTATGCAGTTGTGAAGCTCAAGGCAGAAGGCGAAAGCATTACCAAGGTAAACCTGGTTCCCGCTGCCGGTGATCATCACGCTTGGTATGAGGCACTTGATAATGCTGCTGAAAATGTTAACGAGATCAAGGCAAACGGCGAGACCGAGTATCTGATCTTCGATCTGTCCTACACCTGGGAGGGCGGCATCAACCTGATCTGCCTTGCATTCCCCGACATGACCGCTGATTCTACCGTATACGTTGAAGAGATCCAGCTCTTCACTAACAAGGAAGCGGCTTACGCTTACGCAGGCGAGGAGATCCCCACCAGAGCTCCCGAAACCGAAAAGCCCACCGAGGATAAGACCGAGGCTCCTGACGAGAACAAGACCGAGGCTCCCTCTACCGAAGCTCCCGAGCAGAGCGAGGGTGGCTGCAAGTCTGTTGTTGCTGCATCCGTGGTTGCAGTCGTTGCAGCAGCTGCAGCTTTTGTAGCACTCAAGAAGAAGGACTAAGATCCGACCGTGTGCGATCATAGCGTGATCGCCGCGTAAATTCTTCAGGCCCGTACTTCGACGATTCATATCGTTTGGGTACGGGTCTGTTTTTGTAAAAGTATTTTGACTTTTTTTGTCGATCTGCTTGCACAGATCGATGAAAAAAGGTAAAATAGTATTATCCGTGAGGTATTTATGAAAGCATATAAAATTCTGACGTCACAAAAAAGCAGCAGGGCGATCATGATCACCTGCTGGTTGGTTTACATGGTTGCGTATCTGACCAGAAATACGTACGCGGCGTCCATCGTGCATCTGACGGGGCAGGGGCTTCTGACCACCTCGCTTGCGGGCTTGATCAGCACTTGCTACTTTATCAGCTACGGTACGGGACACATGATCAACGGCTTTCTTGCCGACCGCATGAAGCCCGTGACCATGCTTGGCATCGGCATTGTGGGCACAGCCGTGTGTAACGTGCTTATGCCTGTGGTAACGCCCGTAGTTCCTGCCATGGCGGCAGTTTGGCTGGCCAACGGCTATTTTGAATCCATGCTGTGGGCACCTATTGTGGTTCTGCTTTCGGGCAGAATTGAAAAGGGAATGCGCTACCACGCCATGTCCACCATTGCGTATTCGCGTCCGACGGGACAGATCCTTGCGTATCTGTTCACAGCTGTCTGCTCGTATTTCGGCATCGGTATCAAAGCGCCCTACGTCATTGCCGCCGTTTGTGCACTTGCTACATGCGTGCTGCTTGTGCTGGTCAGCTCCCGCGCATTCTCGGCGCCGGATACGGTCCTGGTTGAGCCGAGCCAAAACAAGACCTCCGAGGCAAAGAAATCCGATTCGGTTCTTCGTTTGCTGCTTAGCAGCGGCGCTGTGATCTTCCTTTTGCCCGTGCTGTTCCACGGCATGCTTAAGGACGGCGTTGCCACCTGGGTGCCCACTCTCTTGCGTGACAGCTTTGGCGCGGACGAAACGCTTTCCACGCTGCTGGCCATCGTGTTGCCGATTACCGGGCTTTTGGGCGTATCCTTTGCAAACTTCCTGCTTGGCAGAAAGCGTTTGAAGGGAAATCACGCCGTCATCGGCATTATCATCATGCTGCTGACCGCCGTGCCGGTCTCTCTGCTGCTCAACACGCGCGCGTTGCCGCTGGTCATAGCAGTGATCTGCCTTTGCGCCGTGTCTTTGCTCATGGAGTCCTTTAACCAGGTATTCTCTACGCTCATGCCCACCTGCTTTGCGTCCAAGGGCAGAGCAGCAACAGTTTCGGGCATGATCAATTCGCTGATTTACGGAGGAAGTGCGATTTCGATCTACGCCTTTGGCGCAATTGCCGAATTTGTCGGCTGGAATGTAGCCACCGTGATCTGGTTGGCGCTTGCGCTGGTCTCTGCCGTGATTCTGGCATTCTCGATCAAGCCCTGGCGCGAATTTTTAAATAAGCAAGAAAATTAAACAACATACTCCACTCACAGAAAGGATCTGTACTTATGGAAAACAAAAAGAAGCTTTACGTTGTGTCCAACGCGCACCTGGATACGCAATGGAACTGGACCATCCAGGACACCATTCGCGACTGCGTCAAGAACACCTTGGCGGATAACTTTGCGCTGTTTGAAAAGTACCCGCACTACCGCATGAACTTCGAGGGTGCCTTTCGTTATGCGCTGGCAAAGGAATACTATCCCGATCTGTACGAAAAGCTCAAGGAGTACGTAGCCGAAGGCAAGTGGAGCGTATCGGGCAGCCAATGGGATGCGTCTGATACCAATGTGCCCTCGTCCGAGGCATACATGCGCCAGATCCTGTTTGGCAACGGCTTTTTTGAGCAGGAGTTCGGCAAAAAGAGCGCGGACATTTTCCTGTCCGACTGCTTTGGCTTCCGCTGGTCGCTGCCCTCAATTGCTGCACATATGGGTCTTAAAGGCTTCTCTACCCAAAAGCTTTTGTGGGGTGTCGGCACACCCATCATTCACGAGGATGGCAGCGTGACCAAGCCCATGCCCGATCCCGATGCGGTGCGCATGGACCTTGGCAGATGGGTGGGCCCCGACGGCAACAGCATCGTTGGCTCGTTTATCTGCAACGACTATACATTGAAATTTGAAAAGGATCCCGAGCTGCGTCCGATCCACGACCGTCCCGAATACGGTGAGAAGATCGACCATAACGCAAAGTATGCGAGTGTACCCTCGTGCATGCAGTACTATGGCACGGGCGACTACGGCGGAGCGGCGACCGATGAGTCTGCGCGCTATCTCAACGATGCCGTTGAGCAAAACGGTGCGGATAAGGACTTTGAGGTCATTGCGGGCAGCACGGATCAGATCTTTTTGGATCTGACGCCCGAGCAGCTCGAAAACTTGCCCGTTTACACGGGAAATTTGCACATTCCGCACGGCTTTGGCACGCTGACCTCGCATGCCATCAGCAAGCGCTGGAACAGAAAATGTGAGCTGCTGGCAGACTCGGCAGAGCGCGCAGCTTCGGTTGCCAAGTGGCTGGGAAAGGGAAGATATCCCAAGGAGCGTATTGATTTTGCCTGGAAGCTGTTCTTGTGGCACCAGTTCCACGACGACCTGCCCGGCACGTCGATCCTGGACGCGTACCGCTTCAGCTATAACGATTACGTCATCGCGCAAAACGTGCTGGCCGATGAGCTGACCGCCTCTGTCGGCGCGGTTGCATCCACGCTTGACACAAATACTTCGGGACAGCCCGTAGTTGTATACAATCCTGTTGCAGTCGCACGTACCGATCTTGCAACTGCACCCATGCCCGAGGGCGCTGCGTATGCACGCGTTTATACTGCGGACGGCAGAGAAGTACCCTCGCAGGTATCCGTGATCAACGGCGAGCGCGTGGTGCGCTTTGCCGCAACCGTTGCGCCCGTTTCGTTTACGGTATTCAACGTGGTCGTATCGGATGCTCCTTGCGCGCTGCCTGTCGATCTGTGCGTGACCGAGCGGAGTCTTGAAAACGGCAGATACAAGGTGCGCATCAACCAGGACGGACATATTGCCTCTGTTTATGATAAGAAAAATTGCCGCGAGCTGCTGTCTGCTCCCTCTGCGCTTGCCAAGAGAGAGGACAACAACGAAAAGTGGCCCTCCTGGGAGCTCAAGTATGAGGACACCAAGCTGCCCTTTGCCAATGTGGGCGGCAAGGTCACGGTCGAGATCGTTGAGCAGGGCGCTGCCACCGCAGCACTCAAGATCACGCATAAGGACGACATGAGCACGTTTGTGCAGACCGTTCGTCTGATCACAGGCGTGGACCGCGTGGACGTGGAGAACGAGGTGGACTGGAGAGAGAGATGCACGCTGCTCTCCGCTCTTTTCCCGCTGACTGTATCCAATCCCGTTGCAACCTTCGATATCGGTCTTGGTGCGGAAACGCTCGGAAATACCGATTCCTTCCCTTACTTCCAGCATTGTGTACATCAATGGGCAGACATGGTGGATGCCGACGGCTCGTTTGGCGTTGCCATTCTCAACGATTGTAAATACGGTATGGAAAAGCCTGACGACGGCGAGCTGCGCCTGACGCTGATCCATACGCCCAAAGCTCCCTTCAAGTATATCAGCGGCCAGGACTGGCAGGATCACGGAAGGAATCTCTTCAAGTATGGCTTTACGTCGCATGCGGGCAACCGCGACGGTGTGGCGATCAAGGCCGAGAGCTTCAACAATCCGCTTTATGCCTTTGCCGCGGATAAGCATACGGGCGAACAGAGCGAGCTGAGCTTTGTATCGGTCAGTAACGGCGAGATCGCCGTCCGCTGCATCAAGGAAGAGGTGAAGGGCAACCGCCTTGTGGTGCGCGTGCAGGAGACTGCAGGTCGCGCACATGCAGACGTCAAGCTGACGCTGGCAGCAGAGATCATGGGCGCAGTCGAAACAAACGGATATGAAGAGGGCAACGGTGCAGTTTGTCATGACGCGCACTCCCTGACCTTTGATATGACTCCGTTTGCAGTCAAGACGTTTGTCATTGAGATCAAAAATGCGCAGGATGCTGCCGAGCTCGGCACACCCGTGGCGCTGGAATACAACAAGCGCGTGACCACCTCTCGCTACGATTACACCGCGGGAGAGTTTGGGCAGGGAATATCCATCCCCGAGGAGCTGTTTGAGAAAACCGTTTACAGCGCAGGACTGCGCTTTGCGCTTGGAAATGCAGGTGAGAACAACGCTGTGCTTTGCGACGGTCAGACAGTCAAGCTTCCCGCAGGCACCTCTCGCGTGGTACTGTTGGCAGCGTCGCGCAAGGGTGACGTTGACGCGGTCTTTGGCGTGGGAGACAAGCAGGTTACGGTAAGAGTGGCCGATTTTGCCGAAAACGTGGGCACCTGGGATCAGGTTGCGGCCGGTGACGTGGCGTTTATCAAACGCGACACGGTCGCGATCAACTATTCTCACACCCATAACGAAGAGGGCGACCGCCTTTATAAATTCGCCAATATTTTTGCATATACCGTCAAGACGGACGGCGCAGAATCCATCACGCTGCCCGCGGGTGAGCAGATCGTGCTCATGGCGGTAACCGCAGTGACCGATACGGCAACGGCCGTCAAGCCCACGGCCCCGCTGTATGATTTCGTAGCAGAGGACCACACGCAAGCGCATACGCTGACCTCGGTTGATATGAACGGATCGGGACAGTATCATAGGGGAGACATGGTGCGTGTTGCCGCACCGCGCTGTAATCAAAACGGCACGTTTGCAAGCTTTGGCGGTGATGCCGAGATCGTATGGCAGGAGGACGTGCAGGCATTGGTGCGCATGGGCGACAAGGATGTCACCATCTATCCCGTCTTCTCTGATTTCGGTGAAAACGTGGTGCTTGGAAAGCCTTGCCGTGCCAACCACAGCCGTGAGAATTTGGGCGAGTACCCCGAAAATGCGCTCAACGGCGACAGCAAGAGCAAATGGGCGGGCGTTGCAGAGGCGACAGATACCGAAACGGGTCATGCAGGCTGGCTGGAGGTGGATCTTGGAGAGGTCACACCCATTTATAAGTGGCTGGTGCTGCATTGTGGGGAATATGAGGACAGAAATGATAACACCATGGATTATTGCCTGCAATATAAGACGATGGCGGACAGCGAATGGCTGACTGCCGACGAGGTCCGGGGCAACAGAGAGGACATGACGTTGCGCGAGTTTGCTCCCGTCAATGCGCGGTTTGTGCGCCTGTATATCACCAAACCCACTCCCCATGCAGATAAGACCTGTCGCATCTATCAGCTGCACGTTTATCGCGTGCCCGAAAAGAATTGAGAGAACAAGAAAAACGATGACTTTTATGGATAGAGCCAAGGCGCTGGTCGCACAGATGACCTTGGAAGAAAAAATGTCGCAGATGAAATACGATGCGCCCGCCGTCGAGCACCTGGGCATTCCCGCCTATAACTGGTGGAATGAATGCCTGCACGGTGTTGCAAGATCGGGTGTGGCCACCGTATTTCCGCAGGCGATCGGCATGGCGGCAAGCTTTGATACCGATATGATGCACCGCGTGGCAACCGCCATTTCGGACGAGGCAAGAGCCAAGTATAACGAATACAAAAAGTTCGGCTATACCGATATTTATCAGGGATTGACCTTCTGGTCGCCCAATATCAATATTTTCCGCGATCCCCGCTGGGGACGCGGACACGAAACCTATGGTGAGGATCCTTATCTGACAGGTCGCATGGGCGTTGCCTTTATCAAGGGTCTGCAGGGAGAAGGGAAATACCGCAAGGTGGATGCTACCATTAAGCATTACGCCGTGCACAGCGGCCCCGAGGAGCTGCGTCACAGCTTTGATGCCAAGGTCAGCGAGCATGATCTGCGCGAGACCTATCTGTGGGCGTTCAAGTACTGCATCGACCACGCCGCCCCCTCGGCCGTGATGGGTGCTTATAACCGCACCAACGGCGAGCCCTGTTGCGGCAGCAAAACGCTGCTTGGCGATATTCTGTACGGGGAATGGGGCTTTGACGGCTACGTGGTTTCCGACTGCGGCGCGATCTGTGATATGCATCGCTCGCATAAGGTAACGGCCAATGATGTGGAAAGCGCGGCGCTGGCGGTCAATAACGGCTGTCAGATGAATTGCGGCAAGGCGTACTTGTGGCTCAAGGACGCATACGATCAAGGGCTTGTTTCGGAAGAAACTATTACCGCCGCCGTGGAAAAGCTGTTCGAGGCAAGATTCCGCCTTGGCATGTTTGATGATGACTGTGAGTATGACAACATCCCTTACGAGGTCGTAGACTGCGAGCAGCATCGCGCACTCAACCGCAAAATGGCGCAGAAATGCATGGTGCTTCTCAAAAACGACGGCATTCTGCCGCTTGGGAGCGATGTGCGCACCATCGCTGTCATTGGCCCGAATGCGGATGACCAAAGCATTTTGCTTGGAAACTACAACGGCACGCCCGCCAAGTATTCCACGCTGCTGCGCGGCATTCAGGACGGCTTTGACGGCCGCGTGATCTATGCGCGCGGCTGCCATCTGACCAAGCCCGTGCAGGATAAGGACGGAGAGCATCCTCGCAATGAGGCGCTCATTGCCGCCAAGAATGCGGACGTCGTGGTGCTGATCATGGGCATCAATCCCACAATTGAAGGTGAGGAGGGCGACGCCTATAACGCTGCAAAGGGCGGTGATCGAATTGATCTTGAGCTGCCTGCGGTGCAAAGAGAGCTGATCGACGCCGTCATGGCACTTGGCAAGCCCACCGTATTTATCAACGTCAGCGGCAGCTGCACCAATCTTGAGCGCGAGGACAAGCGCTGCAATGCCGTGCTGCAATGCTTCTATCCCGGAGCCGAGGGCGGAAACGCGCTTGCCGATATCCTGTTTGGCAAGGTCTCTCCCAGTGCAAGATTGCCCGTCAGCTTTTACAGATCGATAGACGACCTGCCCGCATTTGAGGATTACAGCATGCAAAACCGCACCTATAAATTTTTTAAGGGTAATTGCGTGTATGATTTCGGTCATGGCCTTACCTACTCGGATGTCAAGGAGCATTGGATCGACGAAAACACGGTTGAGGTGCATAACACGGGGAACTGCGACACCGACTATTCGGTGCTGAAATTTGACTATATTCCGCATAAATGTCTGACAAACTTTACCTGTGTGCACCTGCGTGCGGGAGAGAAGCAAAGAGTGACGTTTGATTGAAGAAAGGACCCGGCATGAGCTTTTGGATCATGGCGAATGATCGCCCTACATCTCCGAAATTTTATTATTTTTCAAAAGAATTTTCCGCTCCCGCGGGCGCGTCCTTCAAGGCGTCTGCCTGCGGAGACACGAGGTACGCGCTGTATCTCAACGGCCATCTTGTGCTGGAGGGTCCCTGCCAGGGGTCTGCCTTTCAGACCTTTTATGAAACAGCGGATCTGACCCCCTATCTGATAAAGGGAAAGAATACGCTGCTTGCCAAGGTCATGTACGTGACCGAGGGGTATTTTATTTCCACCTTCCGCAAGGAGTCCCCCGCCTTTTGGCTGGAGGGTCTCTTGACAAGTGAATGCGGCTCTGAACTGATCGGTACGGATGAGAGCTGGACGTGCCGGCGAGAGGACGCTTGCGCCCCGGAGCATGGCACGGATTGTTATATCTCCATTCCCCCCTATGAGCATTGGGCGGGGGAAAGCGTTCGCACGCCGGTCTCTCTTCGGATAGGACATGAGCCGGGGCTTGCACGAGGCTGCTTTGGCGGCGACGGGATCAACGAGCCTTACGTGATGCAGCCGCGCACGCTGCCTGCCATGCAGACCGAGGCGTACGCGCCCATGCAAGCCGTCAGATGCGGCAAGGGATTTGTCGAGTACGACGCCGGAGCATATACCACCGCCAAGCTCAGATTCATCTTCAAGGCGCAAAAGGGAAGCAAGGTTCGCCTGACGTTCGCAGAGTGCTACAGGCAGATCGGCAAGAAGGGTGAGCGCTTCAAGGGGACGCGTGACGCATACGATCAACCGGGTGCGTACCTGTACGGCTGCTATGACACGGTGGTTGCGACCGGTGAAGAGCAGGTGTTCGAGCCCTTCTGGTATCGTTCCTTCCGCTTTGTCAGGGTGGAGTGTGACGACCCGAATTTTGACGTCCTTGCATTTGATTACGCCTTTTATCATTATCCGCTGGATGCAGCAGGCACGTTTTCCTGCTCAAATCCGCGATATAACAAAATGTGGGAGATCAGCCGACATACCGTGCTTTGCTGCATGCACGAAATGTACGTGGATTGCCCGTATTACGAGCAGCAGCAGTATCAGATGGACAGCGCGCTTGAAATGCTGTTCACGCTGCGCATGAGCGCGGACGGGCGCATGCCCGTCAAGTCCTTGACCGACCTTGCGCATTCGCAGATCCAGAATGGTCTTCTGCAAGCCAATTACCCCTCGGTCAAGACGCAGATCATCCCCAATTTTACGCTATTCTGGATCTTTATGCTGCGCGATTATATCCGCTATTGCGGCATGGATGCGCAGAATACTCAGCTTTTGCGCAGCATGATCGGTACGGTGGGGCGTGCATTGGACGGCTTTGCGTTCTATATGCTGCCAAATGGCCTGATCGGTCAGACGCCCTATTGGCATTTCGTGGACTGGGTACCCGGCTGGGATGGTGGTGTGCCCGCAAGAGAGGTGGATGAGCCGATCACGGTTTCCACGTTGATGTATGCCGCTGCGCTGAAGTCCGCGGCAGAGCTGTATGAAATCCTTGGCAGAGCGGGAACGGCCGCGGATTGCAAGGAGCGCGCAAAGGCTGCCATCGATGCAGCCTTTGCATATTGCTATGATGCAGAGATCGGGCTGTTCCGTAATAAGCCAAGCATCAAGGAGTATAGCCAGCACACCACGCTTTGGGCAATCCTTTCGGGGGCTGTGAGCGGCGTAGAGGCAGGGGCGCTGATCGACCGCACCTTCCATGCAAGCGTACCGGTGGATGTTTGCACCTTCTCTATGAGCTATTATATGTTCAGAGCATTGGAAATGGCGGGATGCTACGACGCGTATGCCGCACGCCAGCTGCAGGGCTGGGAAAGAATGCTGGATTTGCATTGCACCACCTGGTGTGAAAACCCGGACGATCCCAGAAGCGAATGCCACGGATGGAGCTCTGCACCTATCTACGAGTTTTCGGCTATGGTGTTGGGTGTATATCCCACGGATAATGGGTACGAGTCGGTTCGCATCAAGCCTTGCACAAACGCCTATAATCTGGATTGGGCAAAGGGAACCGTGCCCACACCCAAGGGGCTTATTGCCGTGTCGTGGGAGAAAAAGGATGGTGAGCTGACGCTCAACGTCCGTCTGCCCGAGAATGCAGAGATGTCCTGCGAGGTTGTTATGCCGGACGGACAATGCCGTATGCAAACCGATACAAGCTGTAGATATACCTGCGCTTTGTAAAAGGAGAGTTTATGGATACAATAAAAATCAATAAGAAAAATACCAAAATGGTCGCGCATGCGGGCTTGTTTGGAATGGAAACAGCCAATACCAACGCGGGCTTTATCGCGGCAGGCAACCGCTCTTACTGGGGCGTGGAATGTGACGTGCGCGTGGCAAAGGACGGTCTTGTGGTCATGCATAACGACTCAACCGAGGGCTTTGCTCCCACGACCATGATCATGTCCGAGAGCACGGTCGAGCAAATTCAGACCGTGGTGCTGTATGACAGACCCTTTTTCCATACCATGGAGGATTACGGTCTGACGCCCGGCATGAAGGCACCGCGCTCCGACCTGCGTATCCCCACGCTGCAGGAGTATATCCGCATCTGCAAGGGGTATGGCAAGGTGTGCGTGACCGAGCTCAAGCACGCCATGACGCCCGAGACCATCGCAGACGTGGTTGCAGCGTTTCGCGAGCAGGATTACCTTGACAAGGTGGTATTTATCTCGTTTTATTGGGAAAACCTCGTGGAGATCCGCAAGCATCTGCCCGATTGCCCCGTGCAGTTTCTGACCGATCAAGGGCATGAGTTTACCGATGCGTTCTTAGACGAGGTTGCGGCGCAAGGCTTTGACCTGGACATTCATATTTTCACGACCACAAAGGAGCTTGTCGAGCGCATCCATGCGCGCGGCATCAAGCTCAACGTCTGGACCTGCGACTCGATCGACAAGGCAGAGGATCTTGTTGAGTGGGGCGTGGATTATATTACGTCCAATATTTTGGAATAAGACCCGACGGGCGATACGAACAAAGGGACTGAGTGAATGACTCAGTCCCTGTGTTGCATATTATGTTCAAACAACGATCTTGCCTGTGTACGATCCGATCCCTCCGATGTCGTGAACGTCTCTGTATCCCTTGCCCCTCAGATAAGCTGCCGCGCGTGCGCTTCGTCCTCCGCTCAGGCAATGGACGTACACAGGCGCGTTTTTGTCCTTGATGACCGAATCCACTCTGTCGATCTCGTCCAGCGGAAGGTTGCGGCTTCCTTCAATGTGTCCGCTTGCGTATTCCTCTCTCGTTCTGACGTCGAGAAGAATTGCATCCTCGTTTTCACGGAATTGTTTGACCCCTTGGTTGATATCCTTGCGGGAAAATATATTGAAAAAACTCATGTTGTATCCTCCTTGTGATTTGATTACGGTTTTATTTTATCGTTTGATCGGAGTTTTTTCCGTGACTTTTGTCACAAGCCGTGTTTTGATTGCCATCTTGCGAATTTTGTGGTATAATTTCTTTGAGTGACCAAAGTCACAGCGGGCACGGAAAAAGTATGATAAAATATGCTCACAGAAAGAAAAAACGGAGGGAAATTTATGAAGACCTTGATCATAGGAGGCGTGGCGGGCGGTGCGTCCTGCGCGGCAAGACTCAGACGGCTTGACGAGAAAGCCGAGATCATCATATTCGAGCGCGGGGAGTTCATTTCCTTTGCCAACTGCGGCCTTCCTTATTACGTCGGCGGTGATATCACCGAAAAAGGCAATCTCACGCTGCAAACCCCCGAGAGCTTCAAGGCACGTTTCAATATCGACGTGCGCACGTTTTGCGAGGCGATTGCCATAGATACACAAAACAAGACTGTTACACTCAGAGATCTGAAAACGGGCGAGGAATACACCGAGCGGTATGACAGCCTGGTGCTTTCTCCCGGTGCTGCTCCCATTCGTCCGGGCATTGCAGGAATTGAGAGCGACAAGGTCTTTACCCTGCGCAATATTCCCGATACGATCAAGATCAAGCAGTATATAGAAGAAAGGCATCCGAAATCGGCAGTCGTTGTCGGCGGCGGATATATCGGCGTGGAGATGGCTGAAAACCTTGTCAAGGCCGGACTTGTCGTGACCATCGTGGAGCTGTCCGACCATCTGATCGCGCCTCTGGATTTCGATATGGCCGCGGACGTGCACAGATATATCAAGTCGAAAGGCATCAGGCTCGCGCTTGGGAACGGCGTCGTCGCCGTGCAGGATCACGGCAGGGGATTGACCGTAGAGCTGAATCAAGGAACGGTTGAAGCGGATATGGTGCTCTTGTCTGTCGGTGTTCGCCCCGATACCGCATTTGTCAGATCCTCGGGCATTGAGACCGACGGGCGCGGCAGCATCATCGTCAACGAGAGAATGCAGACAAGTGCTCCCGACGTGTACGCCGTGGGCGATGCGGTGACCGTGCGGAATTTCGTGACGGGTGAGCCGTCCTTCATCCCGCTTGCAGGCCCTGCCAACAAGCAAGGCCGCATTGCGGCGGACAATATCTGCGGCATTCCCTCGGAGTACAAGGGCACGCAGGGCTCGTCGGTGCTGAAGCTCTTTGATATGACGGTAGCCACCACGGGTCTGAATGAAAAGAGCGCAGCTGCGGCAGGCTATGATTATGATAAGACCTACACCTACTCCGCGTCTCACGCCTCCTACTATCCGGGTGCGTCCATGATGTCGGTCAAGGTGCTGTGGGATAAGGTGACGCACAAGATCCTGGGCGCGCAGATCGTGGGCTTTGACGGTGTGGATAAGCGTATGGACGTGATCGCCACCGCGATACGGCTTGGCGCGAAGGTGACTGACCTTGCCGAATTGGAACTCTGCTATGCGCCCCCATTCGGCTCTGCCAAGGATCCTGTCAATATGGTCGGCTTTGTTGCCGAAAACGTGATCACGGGCAAGATCGGGCAGTTTTTCTGGCACGACGTGGAAAAGCTCCCGCGTGACGGTAGTGTGACTCTGCTTGATACCCGCACCGATACCGAGGTAGCGCGCGGAAAGATCGAAGGCTTTATGCATATTCCGCTGGACTCGTTGCGCAAGCGTCTTGGCGAGGTTCCCGCAGGCAAGCCCGTGTACGTGCATTGCCACTCGGGCCTGCGCTCCTATATCGCTTGCCGCATCCTTGCGGGCAACGGATTTGAATGCTACAATCTCGCGGGCGGATGGCGGCTGTATGAATCGGTTATAAACGAAAGAACGGTGCCGGAGTATATCTGCACCGAATGTAAATGAATGTAAATAAAAACGGAGGTATATCTTATGTCAGTACAAAAATTGGATCAGAATAATTTTCATAACGCAATTGCAAACGGCACGGTACTCGTGGATTTCTACGCCGATTGGTGCGGACCTTGCCGTATGGTCTCGCCCATCGTGGACGAGATCGCCGAGGAGAGAAGCGATATCACCGTCGGCAAGGTGAACGTGGACGACGAAAACGCCCTTGCTATGAAATACGGCGTGATGAGCATTCCCACGCTGATCGTCTTCAAGGACGGAGAAGAAAAAACAAGAATCGTGGGCGCAAGACCCAAAACCGCCATTCTTGCCGAGCTTGCATGATGAAGCGCATTTTCATTGCCGTATCGGTTGCACTGATGGTTTCTATGCTTGTGGGATGCAACGGTGATTATGGTAAAAGCGCCTACGAGCAGATCACGCCCGCTAAGGCAAAGGCGCTTATGGATAGCGAGGAAGGATACGTGATTCTCGACGTGCGCACCCCCGAGGAGTTTGCCGAGAGACATATTGAAGGAGCTATTCTCATTCCGGATTATGAGATCGGAGAGAAAGCCGAAAGCGTATTGACCGATAAGGATCAGCTGATCCTCGTCTATTGCAGAAGCGGCAGACGAAGCAAAAACGCCGCAAATGAGCTTGCGACGTTAGGCTATACGAATATTAAGGAGTTCGGCGGTATCAATGATTGGAAGTACGGAACTGTAACAGAATAATCGCATATATGACAATAGCCACGGCTCGCTTGAACCGTGGCTTTGATCTTTTAGTATGCAAGATTTTGGAGTTTCTTTTTATCTTTGATCACAATACCTTTTCTCGTGACCTCGATCACGCTGTCGGCGGCAAGGTGCTTGAGCATCCTGGTCACGACCTCGCGGGCAGTGCCAAGGTGGCGCGCAATGGTTTCGTGCGTCATATTCACGCAATCCGTGCCGTTTGCCTGCGTTTCCTCAAGCAGAAAGATGGCAAGGCGTGTGTCCATGCTCATAAAGACGATCTGCTGCATGATCCACATCACGTCGGAAAAACGGCTGACGGCGGTTTCCAGGGCGTAATTCTTGACCTCAAGATAGCGGTTGCTGACCTCGCCGAAGGCAGAGGCGCTGATGTGATAGCAGTCGCTCTCCTCCTCTGCATCCACGTACACGTCAAAGGTCACGCTTTGCAAAACGCAGGATGCCGAGAGCATACAGATGTCGCCGGGCGAGAGGCGGTAGAGGGTGATCTCCTTGCCGTCCTCGGAAAGCATATAGAGGCGAAGTCTGCCCGAGCGCACGATGAAAAGCCCCGTGCAGCCCATATTGTCGTGAACGGGCTGGGAGCGATCAAAGTGCTTTTCTGCTGTGCTTTCGCACAAAAGCTGCTTGTCCGCCTCGGCAAGCACACTCCAGAAGGGAAAATAGGCTTGATAGAATTGTTCAAGTGGCATGGCCATGCCTCCTTTCAAAGGGCTTTTCTGTATTATACCAGATTTATGTGAACTTTTCAACGGATTCGCCTATTCTTTGCTGACACGATTCTTGACTTTTTTTCATATGCATGCTATAATAGGTTAGCGGCTTGACCGCATCCGGGGTCGCAGGGAAGTCTCTGCGGCTTTTATCTTCTTGATTGCTTTTGAAAGGAGCGCGGCTGATGAGCAAATTGTTTCCACATATGACCAGCAAGCCGGAAAAAGTACATACCTTTGCCCTGATCTTCTCTTGGATATTCTTTTTTGTGCTGTTTCCCACGTTTCTGCCCTATCTGGGATTTGGACTTTGGGAGCAAGGGGAGAGCAGCGTATGGCTGGAGATCGGCTATCACGCTGTCACCGGCGTTGGCGTGTTGTTTTTGATATTGGGTTACCTGAAGGAAGAATGGTTCATGTTGACCACCGACGTATGGCACTGTCTGAAGCACGTTTTGTTGACAGTCGGCCTGATTCTGGGCGTTGAGGCTATATGGCTGGGCGTTTTGTACCTTGGCGGATTTGATCTTTCTCTTATGATGGAAAGCCTTCCGGTCGCAGAGATGAACGTCAGCCATACTTCGCTGTCTTTGGTTCAGTTTCAGCCCATCTTGGGCACGATCGTCCTCTCGGTGTTTGCGCCCATCAGTATCTGCGCCTTGTTCTATTGTACGGGCTTTTCACCGCTTTGCAATATCAAGCCCTGGCTGGGTTATCTCGGCGTAGTGGTTGTCACGCTGGTTCCGCCGATCATTGATATTCTTTGGCGCGGTGACGCAGCGCTGGTGCTTTACGGCTATCTTGCCACGCTGCCCATTCATCTGCTGGCGTGCTGGTCTTATCAAAAAACGGATAACGTATGGACGCCTCTGTTTTCGCTGGCAGGCGCAAATTTGCTGATATCGGGGCTTCTGCAGATTTTTTTGCATTTTGTCTTTTGAAAAAATTGCCCATGGGGCTGAGGAAATAGCGGAGAAATGGGGATGATTTATCCCCATTTCTGTTAGAATGAAAAAACCGACATATCCATATAAACAGTTGCAGGGGACGGCGCGCTCGACGTCCCGGGCAGGCACAAACTAACTCCTTCTTTGTAAAAGATTAGTTGCTGCTGGCTCGGGACGTCGAGGGCGCCGTCCCCTGCGATAGGTATCTTTTTATGCGAGAAAAGCGAGCGCGGAGAGTGCTTTTGATGCAATCACTTTTTCGTAGAGTTTGGGGGAAAGTATACAGTTCAGCCCTCATCCGCCAAGGATGAGGGCTGAAAAAATGATGGATTGATTGGTCGCGTCTGCTTTTAGGCGCTTGCCATTCGGCTACGGCGCGGCGTTACTTCCCGTCAATACCGAACAGGACTTCGCAAAACAGGCGGGAAGTGGTTTCTGCGCCCAGCGCTTTTTTGAAAACGTCGGTCGAGGGACCGCCGTGGGTCAAAAGCCCATTGACGTAGGCTGCGGAGCGCGCTTTCTTTTGCGACACGTCCGCCGTGGCGGCTGCGGGAGCCGAGAGGTAAGCCTCAAAGTGCTCGTAGGCCAGCGCGTCCAGCTCGGGGGTCTGTGCGCGCTTGCCCTTTTTGGAAATGCTCTCTTCCAGCTTGATATCATCGTACCAATGCTTTCCGGGATCGCGCCCTGCAAGGTAGGTGCGGCGGGATATGATCTCGCCAAGTGCACCAAGGTCAAGCGGGGCGGTCAGCGTGTCGTAAAGCTCCACGATCAGCGTATCGTTGCCTGCGGCGTAGATGCGGTCGTAGGAGTAGAGCGGCAGATCCTTCTCGTCGGGCACGATCATCAGCGTGTCCATTTTCATAAGGCCGAAAAATCCCTTGGCGCGCATGATCGAAACGTGTCCAAGGCCCTGTGCTTTGAATGCCTGTATCGAAAACTTCATGCCGTTTGCGCGCAGCGTGGCAAATTCACCCACATCCAATTCTACCAAAGGGTATCTGTCCTTGATCCTGCTCAAAAGCACGTCGGTCATACGTCTTCACGCTTTCTCGGGGAAGGCTTTGCAAGGCCGCCCTTGTGCAGCAGCATCACGCCAAGCAGCAGCGTGCCCTGACCTGCCACGTTGACGCCCTCTGCAATCCAGTTCATGGATGCCTGCGCGAAATCCTGCGAGGAAAGGTAGCCCATGCACAGCGAGCAGATAAAGGAAAGGACGAAAATGGCGATCAGATAAGGCTTTTTGCGCTTGACTGACAGAATGCAGAGCACGGTGTCCATGATACCAAGGCCTGCCACCATCAGCCCAACGAACACAAACGTGCCCGAAAAGACGGCGGGAGCGGCTGCGGCAAGCACGGTGTTTTTTTGCTTGTGGCAAAGCATGAACAGCATACCAAGGCCTGCCATCAGAAAACCGATCGACTGCACGGGGAAGAACATGTGATCCAGCGCTTCAAAGTTGCAGATGCCCGCAGCGTAAAGCAGCTTCCAGGTTGCCTTGAGCGCACCCGCGATGGCTACGTCGATCACGCCTGCCGAAAACAGGGTAAACGTGCCCTTATTCATGGCTGCGTAAAGATCCCTGAGCAGGATGCTTGCGGCAACCGCGAAAAGGATGACGGGAATGAAGTCTACGAGTGCCATGGAGATCGAAAAGTCATTCATAAGATTGCTCCTTGGATATTATTTCTTTTTGTTGAGGTGGTAGATGGGGAGCAGGGGAATGATGATGGGGGTCTTGTTTGCGTAGGTGTTGTATTCCTCGTTTTCGCCGTAGCGTGCCATCTGACGCTTTTCAAGTCTCTGCGCACCGTTGAACATGATGAACACAATGCAAACGTAAGCAAGGATCGCGGTGATCCACTGACCAACAGTCAGGTATGCGGTGATGCCGGAGATAAAGACACCGGTCCAGAAAATGATCTCGCCCAGGTAATTGGGGCAGCGGCACATTCTGTAAAGGCCCTTGGTTGCCACCATGTCGGGGCGTTCCTTTTTCTGTGCGGACTTCTGCTTGTCGGCGATCGATTCAAGGATCAGGCCGAATACCGAAACGGCAAAGCCCACAACGGGCACGATGATATCGGTAGAGGCGTTGTCATAGCGGAAGAGCATGGGGCTGACCTGCGCGACGTACAGAACCGAGACCGTGACCCAGATGGTTGCAAGCACGAAGATGGGCATCTTTTTCTCGCCGTTCTTGGCAAGTGTGTCCTTGGCAACGTCAGTCTTTTTGAAGGTGACGTTCTTGAGCTCGCGTACAAGCAAAAATCCGGAAAGGCGCACGCCGTACGCGATAAAGAGGGCGGTCTGCACCAGCACGATCCAAAGAGGGGTTGCGGTGGGGTTGATCAGATACATGATCAGAACGGCGATACCGCCGCCTGCAACGGCAAAGCCGTAGCCGATCGAGAGAAAGTAAACGAACTTATAAAAGCCGACAGCGCACATGGCGGCACAAACGGCAAGCAGAATTCCAAGTAAAGCCCACGGCATATCAGTTCTTCTCCTTTCCGAAATAAGACTTGATGTATTCGGCAAAGCTCTTGTCACCGACAATGGTGTCGCCTACGAGATCGTGAGAGAGCGTCCACTTGGAGAACAGGATGATGTCATGCTTGCCCGCCTTTTTGATCTTGGGCAGGTTTGCAAGAATGCCGAACAGCCAGATGGGTGCCCACTTGATTTTGAGCTCCTTGCCTGCTGCGTCAAAGCACATCTTTGCCATTTGCTCGTAAGTATAGGTCTCCTTGCCGCCAATGTCGTAAGAGACGTTTTTGTCGTTCATGTGATCCACGATAAAGCGCGCAAAGTCGGGGCAGTCGATCACGTTCGCCTTGACGCCGCCGTATCCCTTGAGCAGCTGCATCTCGCCCTTGTCCACGTAGGGCTTGAATACCTTGCAGATATCGTAGAAGTAGCCGGTGGGACGGTAGATGACCCAGTCCATCTCCTGCTTCTTGATCTCTTGTTCAACAAGGTATTTGGCATGCAGCATGGGCACCTTGTCTGCGCCCGGCTCGTCGCAGGAAATAACCGAGATATAGTTGAATTTCTTAACGCCTGCGGCCTTTGCCTCGGCGTAGAGGTTCATGTTTCCGTGGTAGTCGATGTCGTAAGAGGTGACCTTGGTGGAGGCACCGGTCAGGCCCACGGTGGTGATGACTGCATCCGCACCGTCGCAAAGACCCTTGAGTGTTTCGGGATTGGTTGCGTCGATTGCCTTGAAGGTGTATTTTCCTTCGCAGCCCACAACAGCCGTCTCGCGCAGATCGGCAGCCACGACCTCGTGACCGTCCGCGCACAGGCATTTGAGAATTTCAGCGCCCAGATTACCAAAAGCACCGGCAAGTACTACTTTCATGATAATGTCTCCTTTTGTATAAGCTTATTTTTTATTCTTTTCCTTGGCACGCTTGTCGTTGATGATCTTCATGTGCTCGGCGGTGATCAGCTCAACGCCGTTCTCGCGCGCCCAATCCACGCAGCCCTTGAGCACCAGCGGCAAGAATACGCGCGGTACGCCCAGAATGGTCTGCAGTGCCTCGTCGGTGAACTTGATCTTGTCGTCAGCGCGATCGGCAGCGTAGCGCACGCTTGCCAAGGACGCCTGGCGCATCTGGAGCAGCTCTGCTCTCATGCGCGTCTTGCGGTGGAACCAGAAATTCTTGGAGTCGCGGTAGCCGTAGTCCACGGGCAGGGCGGGGAAGTCCTTGGCCTTGACGCCGTTGATGATGGCGTCACGGTACTTTTTCTTCATCAGGATCTTGTCCACGCGCAAAATGAAGTGTGCGCCGAATTTGGAGGTAATGCCGTTGAAATCGTGATAAGGGCCCTCATAGCCGTTGAGCTCACCGGGCAGATCCTTGTCCGCACCGTCCAGCTCGCGCATCCAGGTGCATTCGATGGCTTGGATGGCATCGGTCAGCACCATGGGCCTTGCTTCACCGCTCTCTTCCTCCAGCATGGATTTTTCCAGCTTGAAGTTGCATTTGGGCATCTTTTCCTCGGGCTTGTCGCCCGGCCAGGAAAGCTTGACTGCCTCCTTGAAGGTAGAGGGCTTGTCGTCAATAAAGTTCAGCGTGCATTTGCCGTTGCGCAGGATGTTTTGCGCGGTGTTGGAGGAGTTACGGCAGCACAACAGCATGGCGTAATAGTCCTTGCCTGCCACGTAGTAGGGCTGCACCAGAGAGTAAGGACCCAAGGTGGTGGAGCCATCCTCGCAAAGCGTGCTGATAATGACGGTGGGCATCGGGAAAAACAGAGAGGTCTGATAGAAGTTGTCCACGATGCGAAGATTTTCAAAGCTGCTCATGTTTTGATTTCTCCTTTTGATATGTTATTTTTTTATAATTTTTTCAAGTAGCGGGAACACGGTATCAAAATCCGCGTGCTCCATAGACCAGCAGATCAGCGACTCGGCCACGAATTGCGCGCAAAAGTCGTCATCACAAACGGGGCGCACCAGCTCTGCGATCTGCTCGCGCAGCATTTTGTGGCGACCCGATGAGCCGACGGATACAAGCTTTGCGGCATCCGCGTCCGAAAAAAGCACCTGATGCTCCTTTGCAAAGCGCTGCAGGGAATGGTAAATGCCTTCCAGCAGCGTGCGGGGGGGATCGATGGGGAGCGCGTGCATGTCGGAAAGGTGTCGCTTCCAGTCCTCGAAGACCGCGGTGGCGATCAGCATTTCCTTGGAAGAAAAGTAGTTATACACCGTACCCACGCCAAGGTCACAAGCCCCCGCAACCGAGCGGATGGTGGTGGCGGCATATCCGCGCTCCAGTATTTGCTTTTTGGCCTCGGCAAGTAGCTGCTCGCGCACGTTTTCAATGATTTTCGGCATCGGGCGTTTCTCCTTTGTCGATGAATTTTTGGATGTAGGTTGCAGTCAATCTGATCTGCTCTTGTGCATCCATGGTGGGAATTCCGTCGCCGTCCTGCTCGCCGTACATACCAAAGTAGGCGTGGCAGCCGCCCATGATCTCGATCTCGGTCAGATCGCGGGGCAGATTGTTCTTGTATTGGTCGTATTTTTCGCGGTTCATGACCCTGTCCTCGCTGCCATAGAGCGAGAGCGCAGAAAGATCGGTGCTTGACAGGTCGGCGGTCGAGTAAGAGCCCAGCAAGATAAGGCCGTCAAATGCTTCTTGGTGCTCTGCTGCGTAAGAGGCAGCCATTGAGCCGCCCAGCGAATGCCCACCGACGTACCAATGCGCAACCTCGGGATAAAGCTCACGGACGCCGTCGGCGGCATTGACGTCAAGCACGGCAAGGTTGAAGGGCATCTTGACAAGCACGCATAGCATGCCCTCGGCCGCCAGTGCGCGCATCAAGGGCTCGTAAGCCGTGTATTCCACCTTGCCTCCCGGGTAAAAGATCAGCCCTGCGTCCGCATCTGCGTCGCCATAAGCGATCATTTGCTCGGACAGAACGGTTTTTTGTACCTCGCACGTGGCGGCAAAGGCCTCAATGGCCGCCGCGTCGGCGTGGTAATAGTCGCAAACGTACCACGCACATCCGCCGATGCAAAGTGCCAAAAGCACCGAAATCGCAGCTGCGGTGATCGCAAGTATTTTTTGTTTTGGATGTTTCAAATCAGAACCTCTGCTTTTATGAACTTGTTCATATTATATTGTACTCCGTTTTTTGTCGGATGTCAAGCGGTGATGGCAAATCTCCGAAATAACGGAAAGGGCAGAGTACGCGTACAGTATCTGCCCGACAAAATGTGACACATACTGACAGTGGTGACTTTACCAATTCTGCAAAGGAGGTAACTATATGAGCAGACAAAATCCGTATATGCGAAACGATCGTGATCGCTACCGCGGCAATGAGCAAGGCGAGGATCAATGCGGCTGCAACGATCAGAGAGGCTGCTATGACGAGAGTGATGACTGTCCGCAATCCCGCAAGCAACGCTGCGGCACTGACTGTCACGCCCGTTGCAGGCGGCACGCGCCCTGTGTCCGCGCATCTTGTCATCACGCAGCTTGCTTGACCTGTAAAAAACGCAGGCAAACAAAAAACCCGCCGAGTTTTTTCCTCGGCGGCTGCTTTTATTTCGTGTTCAGAATCTTGTCAAGAGATCATGGCGTAAAAAAACAAAAAAGCCCCGAGAGCTCCCGGAGTGCGCGAGATGAAATTTCCGACAAAAAGAGAAGTGACCCTTGACCTCGGGGCGTAAATCCGAAATCAAGGGTCACTTCTCATCGTTCTTGGTATCTAACATCATTTTCTTTATCCTCTCTTTCTTAATCTACCTCTTTGTTGCCCATCCTTCACGTTCCCAAACTCACATTACTTCTAATTCTCTACGGAGAACACCATTATTTGTGTTGTGAATCGATTGCTCCAAAGGGCGAAGGTCGTATGACTCATTGCAAAGGACTTACAGTTTTATGATCGTGATGCATGCTGATCATAGATATATAGGCATCCTGGGCCTTTGTTTGTTTTTGTCCGGACGATTTTCTCTCTCGTTGCCTTTGCAAGGGGTCCGCGCTTAATTCTTCATTGGCGTGTACCTTCCTTTCCTGTGACTATATTGTAGCATACTTTTTGGGGTTTTGCAATACACAGAGCGCACAAAGTTAACAAGAAAATTTTGTTGAAAGGGTAGAAAGTTGTGACAAGTGCTATTTTTCTTGAAAAAACCTATTTACAAACCAAAACGAGTGTGATATAATGAAAATGTTGTGGTGTCTCTTTATATGCAAGCATCAGAGCCCGTGCATCTGCACGGTCTCTTTCTTTATGAATGTATTTATGCGATTAATATACGAAAATGTGCTTTCTGTGGCGATAATAGATGGCGTGGGGAACATTGATCAGCAGCTTGATCGCAACGTAGATCGCCAGCGCGATGGCAACGGGGATGCTGATCTCGGAATAAGTAACGATCTTATCGATCACCCACGGAATATCCAGCAGCATGTCGAGCACGAAATCGATCGAGTCCTCAAGGTTGAAGAAGACGTAGACCGCAAGAACTGCGCCTACCGTGATCAGATCCATGTTCAGCCAGGCAAACAGAAGGCGCGGACCTTTTTTCTTGTTCCATTCCAGCGCGCTTCTGGTGACAAAGGACAGTGCGATCATAACCGCGGAGAACACAAGACCCACAAATCCGGTATAGCCAAAGAGGTCACTCTCGGCAAGTTCGGGTGTGCAGGCCGAGCTCAGAATCAGCAAAGAGCCGATAGCGTTGAAGATATAGTAAATGCCGGACAGTAAAAGCAGCACGCACAGAAATTTGTTCCATTTCATGCCTCTGAATTTGGGCATCTTGGAGGCCTCTGCAGCGTTTTCGCGAATGGCGCAGAGGGGGCAGGAGTCCTCGCCGTCGGGAATGATCTTGCCGCACTTGTCGCAGATGCGGGGCGGCACGTATTCCGGCTCATAAGCAGGGGAGGGCGTTGCCTTTACGGGCTGGCGAAACAGCTCGTCGTATTGCTGGGACTGCCATGCTTGCGTCGCAGGCTCGGACTTGGGTGCGGGAGGCGGCGTTTGCGCGCTTTGTCGATTCTTGTTCAGAATCTCTTTTTTCTTGGCGTCAAATTCGTCCTGTGTGATAATGCCGCAATCCAAAAGCTCCTTGTAGCTTTTCAAAAGCTCTACGTCGTATTGTTCGTTTCTGTAAGCGTCATCCTCCGGGGAGTGTGAGGTGCTACCGGAAGAATAACCGTATGGGTCTTGCATATCAAAGCTCCTTTCAAAGCAAAAGAGTAGTTTGCAAAATATTACCATTTATTATATCACCATAATCCGACAATGTCAATAACGTCAAGGCCTCTGTTTGCGCATTTTTGTCAAGATTCGTATGTACAAAACGGACAGAACGACAAAGGCGTGTATCTTTGATAAAAAACACACTTGTTTTTGTCATGGGTTTATGCTATAATGTCGGTAGTATAAAACAAAGCCCCCATGATAATAATGAAAAGGAGACTTTACATGAAACACACAACCAGAGCGGTGACGGCATTTCTGATCCTTGCAATACTTTGCGGCGCGCTTGCTGCATGTTGTCTGCCCGGCTTCAGTTTTGACACCCCGTCGCCCGAAATCGAAACCACGGATCCGATTGAAACGGGCGCACCGAGCACAACGCAATCCGAATCCGAAACGCAACAGAGCCCGGGATTTACGGGAGAGGAATACGAGCTTCCCTTGGAGGAAGGGTACAATCAGGTCGTGTTCTACTGGACCTACAACGGCACTTATGAAAAGTGCGATATGTGGATCTGGTGGGGCGACGTGGCAGGCAAGGGATACGTGTTCCACGAGTGCGCGTACGGCGGCAAGGTGGCTGTCAACGTGCCCGAGGACGTGACCGAGGTCGGCTTTATCGTCAGAAAGGATTGCTCCGAGCCCGGCGGCTCTTCCTGGGGCAGTGCAACCAAGGATTATGAGTCTGACAGATTTGCCGTGATTACGGGCAAGCAGACCGTGATTTACTTAAAGCCCGGTGAAGCCGAGCAATACAAGAGCGATGACGGAGGAAAAACACTCGAAATGATCAAGGACTTTTCTCTGGCGGCTATGGTGGACGAGCGCAAGATCCAGTATCGCGTCACTCCCCGGGTCACCATCAAGGATAACAGCCAGGTCAAGATATACGAGGGCGACCGCGAACTGAAGGTCGTCAACGTCTCTACCATGGGCATAGCAGCCGCTACCGGCTACGTGGAGGTAGAGGAAGCACTCGACCTTTCCAAGAATTATTCCATGTATATTGAGGGTTACGGCACGCAGCCCATTGTGCCCACGCTGATTTTTGACAGCCAATATTTCGCGGACAATTATCATTACGACGGGGACGACCTGGGCCCCGTGATCAACGGTGACAATACCTCCTTCAAGGTTTGGGCACCTACCGCCTCCAAGGTGGTGCTGGATCTGTATGCCGACGGGCACACCGATTCTTTGATCAAATCGGTTGAGATGGTGCGCGGCGATAAGGGTGTCTGGTCACATACCGAGGCCTGCGGCCATGGCACGTACTACACCTATACCGTCACTACCTCTGTTGGCACACAGGTGGCAACCGACCCCTACGCCAAGGCGGCGGGCGTCAACGGCAACCGCTCCATGGTGGTCGATCTCTCTCTGACCGACCCCGAGGGTTGGGAGAATGACGTGTTGGAAAATCCCATCGACTCTTATAATGATGCGATCATCTGGGAGGTGCACGTGCGTGACTTCTCGAATAAGATCGAGTCCTCGCAGTATCCGGGCAAGTACCTTGCCTTTACCGAGCGGGGCTTAGTCAACGAGCACGGTCAGAGCGTGGGTGTGGACTATCTGGTACAGTTGGGCATTACCCACGTGCATCTGCTGCCCGTATACGACTATGCGACTGTGGACGAGTCTGATCCCGATGCAGAATTCAACTGGGGCTACGATCCCAAGAATTATAACGTGCCCGAGGGCAGCTATTCCACCGACCCTTATCACGGTGAGGTGAGAATCCGCGAATTCAAGCAGATGGTGCAGGCGTTGCACGCGGCAGGCATCGGCGTGATCATGGACGTGGTCTATAATCATACCTATGATGCAAACAGCTCGTTTAACAGGATCGTTCCGTATTACTATTACAGATACACCAACACCGGTGCAAACTCCTCGGCCAGCGGCTGCGGCAACGATACCGCGTCCGAGCGTTATATGTACGGAAAATTCATGACCGAGTCCACGGCTTACTGGGTTGAGGAATACAACCTGGATGGCCTGCGCTTCGACTTGATGGGTCTGCATGACCTTGCTACCATGCAGAGCGTGGAATCTGCGGTGCATACCGTTAACCCGCATGCCATTATCTACGGCGAGGGCTGGACCATGGGTGCTACCATTGATGGCTCTGCGCAGGCAAACCAGACCAATATTTCGCAGATTGTTCCCACGGGCGACGCTATCGGCGGCATTGCCGTGTTCAACGACGCGATCCGTGACGGCCTCAAGGGCAGCGTATTTGATGCCAAGTCTCAGGGCTATATCAGCGGCTCACCCAAGGCAAATTGGAATAAGGTGCTGTTTGGCATCAAGGGCGGCCGCGGTGTCGGCATTGGCTGGACGGTAGAGAACAGCATGGTCATCAACTATATGAGTGCGCACGACAACAATACGCTGTGGGATAAATTACTGCTCTCTAACCCGAACCATTCGGACGATGAGCGCAACCGCATGAACAACCTGGGCGCGCTGATCAATCTGATCTCCAAGGGCACGCCCTTCTGGCAGGCGGGCGAGGAAATGCTGCGTACCAAGGACGGGGATGAGAACAGCTACAAGTCCTCGGACGAGATCAACAACATCGACTGGTCCGTATTGAAGGAAGACAACCGCGAATATGCGACCATGCTTTACTACAAGGGCCTGATCGAAATGCGCAAGAGCTTTGATATCTTTACCGACAATGCAACCGAGATCACCAAGGTGGATGAGCTGGGCAGCGGCATCGTGGCCCTGACCTTTGACGATGGCAAGGGAGGTATGGCACTGGTCGTGCTTAATCCTCACAACACGGGTCTGCCTTACACGCTCGAGGGTGAGTGGAATTTGGTTGCAAACGACACCGCGGCAGGCAGCAGCGTGATCGAAAGGGTCAGCGGTACTGTTACGGTAGATGGCATCAGCGCACTGGTCTTTGTCAACGACGCGCTGGTCAAGTAAGCGCGCAAGGGAAGAGGAAGAGACATGAAGATCAAACGGATTTGCGCGATTTTTGCAGCGTTGACTTTGGTGATTGCAGGACTTGCTTCCTGCAATCCCACACCCGAAGCTCCCCAATTGCCCGAATTTGACCCGATCAATACAGATTGGAGACCCAACCAAATGAACGTAAATCTGACCTCCGAGACACTGTTTGTCCAAAAAGTGGAGAATTTGCCCGACGACTTTATCTTTGGCATGGACGCATCCTGCGTGCCCGCGCTGGAGGCAAGCGGCGTGACCTACACTGATTTTGACGGACAGGTCAAGGACGTATATGAAATATTGAGTGCCAACGGCATCAATTATATCCGCGTGCGTATCTGGAACGACCCTTTTACGGCGGACGGCAAGGGCTATGGTGGCGGAAACTGTGATCTGGAAAATGCCATTGAGGTAGGCAAGCGCGCCACCAAGTACGGCATGAAGCTGCTTGTCAACTTCCATTATTCGGATTTCTGGGCCGATCCCGCCAAACAAATGGTGCCCAAGGCATGGAGGGGCATGGATATCGACACCAAATCCGAGGCCTTGTATCAGTACACGAAGGATTGCCTGACCGCCCTTGTGGATGCGGGCGTGGATATCGGTATGGTGCAGGTCGGGAACGAGACCAACGGTGCTTTGTGCGGCGAGAATGCATCGTCGCTGGGCGGCTGGAAAAGGATCACGCAGCTCATGAGCGCAGGCTCAAAGGCTGTGCGCGAGGTTTGCCCGAATGCGCTGATCGCCATTCACTTTGCAAACCCCGAAAAGGCGGAGAATTACGTCAGCTACAGTGCAAATCTGGACTATTACGGCGTGGATTACGACGTGTTCGCCTCTTCGTATTACCCCTTCTGGCACGGCACGCCGGAAAACTTGGCCGAGGTGCTGAATAAGGTCAATGCCACCTACGGCAAAAAGGTCATGGTGGCCGAGACCTCGTATGCCTTCACCGCTGAGGATTCCGACCATTACGGAAACACCGTCGGCGATGGCGGCGGAATCGTCAAGGATTATCCCTTTACCATGCAGGGGCAGGTCAACTTGGTGCGCAACGTGACCGATACCGTGGTCAACAAGATCGAGGGCGGCATCGGCGTGTTTTACTGGGAAGGCACCTGGATCTCGGTTGGCGGCGCGGATTATGCGGCCAATCTGAATCTGTGGGAGACGCACGGCTCGGGCTGGGCATCCTCGTATGCCAAGGAGTATGACCCCGAGGATGCGGGGCAGTGGTACGGCGGCTGTGCGGTGGATAACCAGGCGTTCTTTGATGCACAGGGCAAGGTGACCGAGGCCATCAAGGTGTTTGGCATGATGAAGAACGGCAACGAGATCGAGATCAAGGCCGACGCCATCGAGGACGTGGAGCTGATCTTTGACCTGAACGGCGACGTGGTGCTGCCCGAAACGGTCAACGCCATCATGAACGACAATTCCCGCAAGGCCATTCCCGTTGTGTGGCAGGAGATCGACGTCGAGGCGCTCAAGGCGGGCGGCGTTGCCAAGTATGATATCGTGGGAGAAGCCGGCGGCATGCAGGCCAAGGGCGTGATCTCCATGGTGGAATATAATTTCCTGCAAAACTGGAGCTTTGAGGAGGGTGAAGCAGGCTGGAAGGCCACGGCCATCACCAAATGCGACGAGCTTTGCATTGAAGATAAGGTGACCGATTCGCTCACGGGCAACAAGCATTACCATTTCTGGGGAGCTGCTGCCAACGTGGTGGAATTTACGCTGGAGCAAGAGGTGCGTGATTTGAAGGCGGGCAAGTACAGGTATTCGATCTCAATCATGGGTGGCGACGGCGGCGAGACCGAGATCTACGCCTACGTCAAGATCAATGGAGAGATGGTTGCCAAGGCTCCTACACAGATCACGGTGTATAACGAGTGGCACTCGGCCACGGTCGAGGAAATCGAGATCGCCGAGGGCGACGTGCTGACCGTGGGCATCTTTGTCAAGTGCGCAGGCCCGAATGCATGGGGGAAGATCGACGACGCACTGCTCAACTCTGTCAAGAATTAAGGAAAAGTCTATGAAAGTAAAAAGAATATTGAGTTTGCTTATGCTGTGTGCATTATGTCTGACCTCGTCCGCGCTTGCTTCCTGCACTCCGCAGGAGCAGCCTCCCGTGGTGGAGGGGCCTCCCGCGCCCGAGGTCGATCCCATCGACGATAACTACCGCACCTTTTATCAGATCTTTGTGGGCTCGTTTGCCGATTCCAACGGCGACGGAATCGGAGATCTGCGCGGCATTATCAACCATTTTGACTATCTCAACGACGGCAATATCCATTCCGGAGAAAGCCTTGGCGTGCAGGGCATCTGGCTCTCGCCCATTTTTACCTCGCCCACCTACCATAAATATGATGCCAAGGATTATTACAAGATCGACTGGCGTTTTGGCGAGGAGTCAACGCTCAAGGAGCTGATCGCGCTGTGTCATGAGCGCAACGTCAAGATCATTCTGGACCTTGCCATCAATCACACCTCGGATCAGCATGAATGGTTTTTGAAATTCAAAGAGGCGCGTATAAACGCAGACGTATCCGACCCATACTATGACTACTACTCCTGTGCGACTACGGCAGAGAAGAAGAACGGCATCGCCTATGGCAAGATCGCGGGCGTGGACTGCTGGTATGAGTGCAACTTCTCGGGCAGCATGCCTGAGCTCAACTATGACAACCCCGCCGTCAGAGAGGCTATGCTGGACGTGGCCAAGTACTATCTGGATCTGGGCATCGACGGCTTCCGTTTTGATGCGGTCAAGTATATTTACTACGGTGATACCGCTCGCTCGGTGGATTTCTGGGAGTGGTATATGGCAGAGCTGCGAAAGGTCAAGCCCGACATCTATTGCGTGGGGGAATGCTGGTCGGGTGACTCGGAGGTGCTGGAATACTATCCTGCCATGAATTGCTTCAATTTCACCATGTCGCAGGCCGAGGGCATTCTGGCAACAGCCGCCAAGGGTAAGAATATCGCCACCTATACCAACTACGTGCAAAGCTATCAGAAGAGCGTCAAGGAGAAAAATCCGGACGGAATG
Source organism: Eubacteriales bacterium (assembly GCA_045594705.1). Classification (GTDB taxonomy): domain Bacteria; phylum Bacillota; class Clostridia; order Oscillospirales; family CAG-272; genus SVQP01. The sequence goes on along the minus strand of JAZNZB010000040.1, from coordinate 6,351 downwards.
ATCATGCCGTTTTTGTCCAATCACGATATGGACCGCATTGCGGGCGCATTCATCACGGACAATTATACGCGCATGGCAGCCAATCTCTATCTGCTCTGCTCGGGCTCTCCCGTGATCTACTATGGAGAAGAGATCGGTATGCGCGGCTCTCGCGGCAGCGAGAATACCGATGCCAACCGCCGCCTGGCAATGCTGTGGGGCGACGGCGTGGTGCTGCGTGATCCCGAGGGGGCAACCTATCCCGCAAATAAGCAGATCACGACTACGGTTGCGGATCAGATGGCAGACGAGAACAGCCTGTATAATTATTATTGTAAGGTGATTGCGGTGCGCCATAAGTATCCCGCCATCGCAAGAGGCGACTATACCGCACTGAACTGCGGCAATAAGAACCTGGGCGGATTTGTCATTGAATACAAGGGAGAGAAGATCGGTCTGATCCATAATACCTCGGGCACTCCGCTCTCGGTCGATCTTGCCACCTGCAAAGCACTTGACGGGTACGTTTTTGAGGCAATTCTCGATGCGGTCGGTGCAGGGAGCGCGACGCTGGAGGGCACCGTGCTGACGCTGGATGCCTACACCAGTGTGGTGTTGGAATAATGCACAAAAAAATTTAGTCAAATTGGTTTTTTTGACCAAAAACAAAAGAGACATTTGTAAACTTTGCCGAAAAACAACTTTGGGTTTATTTTCCGTTGACAAAACGGAGAAAACATGTTAAAATTCTTAGAGCGCGAAGTGCGCTCACAAAAAATTATTATTTACATTGGAGGTTTTACTTGTTATGAAGATGAGTAAGATTCTGGCTCTTTTGATGGTCGCTCTGATGGTTGTTGCAGCTTTCGCAGCTTGCACTACCCCCGGCGGCACCGGCGATGAGACCACCGATGGTACCCAGGGTGGCGAGCAGACCACTGCAGGTACCGAAAACAACGGCCCCACCGTTGATCAGATCGTAGAGGCTTACAAGGGCACCTACGATATCACCATGTGGGTTTCCGAGCTTGACGGCGTTGCTGCTCTGACTCAGCAGCAGATCGACGCTTTCGAGGCGAAGTACCCCGGCATCGTAATCAACGCTTCTATCGAAGGCGTTACTGAAGCAGACGCAGGCTCCAAGGTTGTTGCTGACGTTGCAACCGCTCCTGACATCTACTGCTTCGCACAGGACCAGCTCGCACGTCTGGTTCAGGCTGCAGCTCTTGCAACTCCTCCCGAGGTTGTTGCAAACGCTCTGAAGACTACCAACGACGCAGGCTCCGTTAAGGCAGCTACCGTTGCAGGTACTCTGTACGCTTACCCCATGACCAGTGACAACGGTTACTATATGTACTACGACACCAGCATCATCTCCGCTGAGGATGCTGAGAGCCTTGAGAAGATCATCGCAGCTTGCGAGGCTAACAACGTAAAGTTCCGTTACGCTCTGGAGAACGCTTGGTACACCGCTTCCTTCTTCTTTGCAACCGGCTGCCATTCCAACTGGTCTATGGACACCGAGGGCAACTTTACCTCTGTTGACGATAACTTCAACTCTGCAGAAGGTCTTGCAGCTATGAAGGGTATGCAGAAGCTGGCTCAGTCCACTTGCTACGACTCCAACGCTGATATCTTCACCGATGCAGGCGTTGTTATCACCGGTATCTGGAACGCTAACGCAGCAGCTGAGCACTTCGGTGCAAACCTGGGCGCTACCGACCTGCCTTCCTTCGAGGTTGACGGCAAGTCCTACCACCTCGGCTCTTACACCGGTAACAAGCTGATGGGTGTTAAGCCCCAGTCTGATGAAAAGAAGGCTGCAGTTCTGGCTCTGCTGGCTCAGTACCTGACCAGCGAAGAGTGCCAGATGCAGAGATACGAGCAGTTCCAGTGGGGTCCCTCCAACATCGCTGCTCAGTCCTCCGAGGCAGTTCAGTCCAACGCTTCTCTGGCAGCTCTTGCTAAGCAGAACGCTTACGGCCAGCCTCAGGGTCAGATCCACGGTTCTTGGTGGGATATCGCAAAGGTTCTGGGCCCAGACGCTAAGGCTGCTACCTCCGATGCAGATCTCCAGACCGCTCTGGACACCTACAAGACCACTATCGACGCTCTGTTCACCATGACCGATGAGCAGAAGAACGCATGGGGCGTTATCGGCGGCATCTGCGGCACCAGCTGGGATACCGACTTCCCCATGACCGAGGGTCCCGACGGTACATACACCTCTGAAGTTCTCGAGCTGAAGGCAGGCGAGGAATTCAAGGTTCGTCAGGGCGCATCCTGGGACGTTAACTTTGGCGTAGAGTTCAACGGCGCTAACATCGTTGTTGAGGCTGACGGCAAGTACCAGGTACAGCTCGTTTGGGACGGCGCTCAGGGCGGCACTGTAACCCTGATCCCCGTAACCGAGTAATTCGGATTACCATAAGCATACAATCACGGGGAGTCCTCGGACTCCCCGTGTCATAAAAGGCAAAAAAGTCATAAAAAGATAAGGCATTGTTAGCCGACATACAAGGACAACACTTGTCTTGTGTAGCGGCGAATAATGCCTTTTCGCTCTAAAAAGCACGAATTTGGAGATAATCATGAAAAGATTGAATGATTTGGAATATTTGAGGCTTGGCAAATTCAAGGCTTTCCTTTATAACGTTGCCATGTTCTTCTGTGCTATTCCCGGCTTTTTCTGGGGTTTGATCCTCAAGCTGTTCGGGCTTTGCAAGAAGATCGTGTTGGCGATCAAGGACGAGGTCGTGGACATTGTCAGAACCTTTGTCAAGGGAAACTGGGCGGTCAAGCTCTCTTACGTGATCTTTGGCTTTGGTAATTTCTATTACGGCCAGCCCCTGCGCGGCGCGCTGTTTCTGCTGTTCGAGATCGTGTTCGGCGTGTATATGTTCGTGCCCAGCGGTGCACGTCATTGGTTGGGTGCAGCCATCAAGGAGACCTCGCTTTTGGCAAAGAGCGGCTGGGAATGGCTGATCAAGAGTAATTTCTTGCAGAACGGCCAAACCGTTGGTGACGTTCCTCCCCATAACGAGATCGTCCCCGGCCTGCTTGGCAACACCACCATCACCATTTATGGCGACGACTCGGTCAAGGTCATGCTGTACGCGCTTCTTTCTATTTTCTTTATTATCGCATTTGTCTACACCTGGCGTCTGCAGGTCAAGCAGTGCCGCATCTGCATGGACATTACCGCAAAGGGTAAGAAGGTCAGAAGCGGGAAGCAGGACTTAAAGTCGCTGCTTGACGACCAGTTCCACAAGACCATGCTGGCACTGCCTCTGGTCGGTATCCTGGCATTCACCGTTCTGCCCATCATTTATATGGTGCTGATCGCGTTCACCAGCTACGACGCGGCACACGACGGATACGCAAACCTGTTCTCCTGGGTCGGCTGGCATAACTTCAACCAGCTGTTCAACTTCGGTGAGGGCGGCTTGGGTCTTGCGTTCGGTGAGATCCTGGCCTGGACCTTGATGTGGTCGTTCTTTGCAACCTTTACCAACTATTTCCTTGGTATGTTCGTGGCCATCATGATCAACAAAAAGGGAATTAAGATCAAGAAGTTCTGGAGAACCGTGCTGGTTATGACCATTGCGATCCCGCAGTTCGTCTCGCTTCTGTACGTTTCCCGTCTGTTTGACGACTCGGGCGTGCTTGGCAAGCTGCTGATCAACACCACCAATACCTTGGTCAACTGGAACATCCTGCCCGATTCCATGGCGCTGGCTGCAAACTTCTCGCTCTGGGACGGTGAGTGGACGGCGAAGATTTTGCTGGTCGTGCTCAACATCTGGATCGGTATTCCGTATATCATGCTGATGGCAACCGGTATTCTGATGAATATTCCCGCCGACCTGTACGAGTCCTCTCGTATCGACGGTGCAAATACCTTCCAGCAGTACACCAAGATCACCCTGCCTTATATGCTGTTCGTCACGGGTCCGTACCTGTTGACCAGCTTTGTAGGCAACCTCAATAACTTCAACGTGATCTACCTTCTGACCGGCGGCGGACCGAATAACGGCATCGCGGGCGGCGTTTCGGTAGGCCACACCGACCTGTTGATTACGTGGCTGTACCGCATGACCATTGAGAGCCCCAAGGCAGAGTATTATACCGCCTCCATCATCGGTATCATGGTATTCTTGGTGGTTGCGATCCTGTCGCTGATCGTTTATAACGTGATTCCGTCTACTAAGAACGAGGAGGATTTCAAGTGATGAAACAAGTACAGACAAAAAAGCCTCACAGATCTCTCCTTGGCGCAAAAGCCAGCAGAAGACTGAGCAATGCGATCATTTATCTGTTGCTGGTGGTGATCACGGTCGTATGGCTGTTCCCGTTCTTCGGCATCGTGCTGGAGTCCTTCCGCGTTGAGTCCAAGGCACAGGTGGGTTACCTGTGGCCCAAGCAGCTCGGCTTTGACAACTATATCCGCCTGTTCAAGGAAACGGATTTTATGCGCTGGTTTATCAACACCGGCATCATGGGCATTGCAACTGCACTGCTTCAGACCGTGTTCGTGCTTTCCATGAGCTATACCTTGTCCAGACTGCGCTTCAAGGGCAGAAAGGGCTTGATGAACTTCATGCTCATTCTTGGCATGTTCCCCGGATTCTTGACTCTGATTCTGATCTACAAGGTGTTCGTTGACTTTGGTCTGACCGCCAATATGGCACCGCTTGGTCTGATCATTGTGTACTGCGCAAGCAGCGGTATGGGATATTACGTGGCAAAGGGATTCTTTGACACCATTCCCAAGAGCCTTGACGAGGCTGCCCGCGTAGACGGCGCAACCAGACTGCAGGTCTTTTACAAGGTGATCATGCCGCTGTCCAAGCCTATCGTCATCTACACCATTCTCATGGGCTTCATGGCTCCTTGGGGTGACTTTATGATGGCAAACTACCTCATTCACGAAAACAGCCAGGGCATGAGCGTGGCTGTGGGTATGTTTGAATGGCTGTCCAGAGCAAATATGAATGAAAAGTACACCATGTTCTGTGCCGCAGGCGTGATTGTGGCGATCCCTGTTGTATCGGTATTCCTGCTTCTGCAGAAGTATTACGTTGAGGGCGTCACCGGCGGTGCTGTGAAGGGTTAAGAAAAGAGAGGTATAGATAGATATGGCTACTGTAAAATTAACCAACGTAAAGAAGATTTACGGCAAGGACACGGTTGCGGTTCAGGACTTCAACCTGGATATTGCCGATAAGGAATTTATCGTATTTGTAGGCCCTTCGGGCTGCGGGAAATCTACGACGCTGCGTATGATCGCAGGTCTTGAGGACATTTCCGAGGGTATTGTTGAGATCGACGGTGTGGTGGTCAACGACCTCCAGCCCCGTGACCGTGATATCGCCATGGTGTTCCAGAACTATGCGCTGTATCCTCACCTGACCGTATTTGAAAACATGGCATTCTCGCTGCGCCTTAAGCACGCTCCCCAGGAGGTCGTGTACCAGAAGGTCACCGAGGCTGCCGAGATTTTGGGCATTACCGAGTATCTGACCCGTAAGCCCCGCGCGCTTTCGGGCGGTCAGAGACAGAGAGTTGCCATTGGCCGTGCTATGGTCCGTGACAGCAAGGTGTTCTTGATGGACGAGCCGCTTTCCAACCTGGACGCAAAGCTGCGTAACCAGATGAGAGCCGAGATCATTCTGCTGCGTCAGAAGATCGACACCACCTTTATTTACGTAACGCACGACCAGACCGAGGCGATGACCCTTGGCGACAGAATCGTTATCATGAAGGACGGCTTTATCCAGCAGGTCGGCACACCTACCGAGGTGTTCGATATGCCGCTCAACCTGTTTGTTGCAGAGTTTATCGGCGCACCCAAGATGAACACCTTTGCAACCAACCTTGTATGCGAGGGCGGCAAGTATTACGTCAAGCCCTACGGCGCAAAGATCGAGGTGACCGGCAAGAAGGCAGCAATGTTGGCTGATAAGCAGGTTGCGTCCGGCGAGATCATTCTGGGCGTTCGTCCCGAGCACTTCAAGCTGTCCGATGCAGCTGATCCCGCAGCCATTGCATGCACCATCACGGTCAACGAAATGATGGGCAGCGAGCTGCACCTGCACGCAGTTACCGCGAGCGGCGACAAGCTGATCGTCCGTATTCCCACCGTATCGCTTGACGACGAGGTTCGTCACAGCATGGTTTATGGCCAGACCATCTATGTCACCTTCGAGGGCAAGGTCATGCACTTCTTTGATAAGGAGACAGAGCAGAATCTGCTGGTTTGAAATGAATAGAGACGGCCCCGACAAAAAGTCGGGGCCGGGTTTTGTTCTCTCCCCCTTGCCCGCAAAACCTCCGTATGTTATAATGAACTCCAGATACTCTAAAGGAGGG
>JAZNZB010000039.1:0-14444 GCA_045594705.1 Eubacteriales bacterium | reverse complement strand
CATTTCCGCAAAATAACGCCAATAACCCATTATATTATGTTATTATACTATATCATTGTGAATGATTTATGAATTTATCCGCTTTTTTCGATGATATTTTTCAAAAAGGGCTATACAAAACAAAAAAAATGTGGTATACTGAAGCCAATAACAAATAGATATAATTTATATAATCAAAATTATGGAGGTCAACAATATGAGTGCCGAGTATAGCATTCCCCTGTCTAAGGTGGAACAGGAATTTAATCTTGAAAAGGTATGCATCCCCGAGAATTACGAGAGCATTATGGTCGATACACCCCAGGTCAACCGTCCCGGCCTTGCCTTGGCGGGATTTTACGAAATTTTTGATGCTGAAAGATTAAGTCTGATCGGAAACGCGGAGCATAGATATCTGCTCCATCAGACCGAGGAGGACAGAAAGAAAAAGATCGTCGACTATATCGGCGCACATCCCAAGGCCGTCATCTTCACATCCGATCTTCCGGTTTTTGAAGAGTTGATCGAGCAGGCCACTATTCATAACGTGCCCGTTTTCAAATCCAAGGAAAAAACAAGCCCCTTAATGGCATCGATGATCAGCTCCCTGAACACTCACCTGGCTCCCCGCATTACCCGTCACGGCGTTCTCGTCGAGGTTTACGGTGAAGGTCTGCTTCTGCTCGGTGACAGCGGCGTTGGTAAGAGTGAGGCGGCAATCGAGCTTGTTAAGAGAGGTCACCGTTTGATCGCCGACGATGCAGTCGAGATCAAGCGCGTTTCTGCAAAAACACTGGTAGGCTCCGCCCCCGAGATCATCCGCCACTACGTTGAGCTGCGCGGTATCGGCATCGTTGACGTGCGCAGGCTCTTTGGTATGGGTGCGGTCAAGGAGACCGAAAAGATCGACCTTGTCATCAACCTTGAGCCTTGGGTACAGGGCAAGATGTACGACCGCCTCGGCCTTGACGAGCAGAAGGTGGACATTCTGGGTATCAAGATCCCCTGCACCACCATCCCTGTCAAGCCCGGCCGAAACTTAGCCATTATCCTGGAGATCGCGGCCATGAACAACCGTCAGAAGCGCATGGGCTACAACACGGTGGAAGAGTTCAACAAAAAGCTGATGGGACAGATGGGACTTGACTGATGCGGAGCTTCAGTCAAGTCAGTGATATTCGCTGCTGCGCAGCGAGTGATATTTGCCCTACGGGCAAGTGATATTACGGCTCGGCCGCAGTGATATGTGTCGCAAGCGACACGTGAATGAAAAAATCCGCTCGATTTTTCGAGCGGATTTTATTTTAATTGAATTTGAAAAGTGCGCCAAGCACTTTTCTACCGCAACTCGTTGCAAAGCAACGAATATCACTTGCCCGAAGGGCAAATATCACTCCGACGAAGTCGGAATATCACTGCGCGAAGCGCAATATCACTTGCCCATAGGGCAAATGCGCGATTTATCGCGCTTACGCCCAGCTCATGGTGCCCGGCTTGGGCTCGTAGATGCAGACGTCCTTGAGGAATGCCACAGCCTTTGCAAGGCCCTCGTCAATGCTCATCAGGCTATCCTCGTGCTCGATGGACAGCACACGGTCGTAACCGCACAGACGCAGGTTGGAAACCATATCTCTCCAATAGGTCTCGCCGTTGCCATAGCCAACCGTACGGAAGATCCAGGAGCGGTGGATCTCGTCCCCGTAGTGCTTGGTATCCAGCACGCCGTTCTTTGCCTTGTTGATCTCGTCCACCTTGGTGTCCTTTGCATGGAAGTGATAGATCGCGCCCTCCAGCTCACGAATGGCAGCCACGGGATCCATGCCCTGCCAGATCAGGTGAGAGGGGTCGAAGTTTGCACCAATCACGTCGCCGACTGCAGCGCGAAGACGGAGCAGCGTCTCGGGATTGTACACGCAGAAGCCGGGATGCATCTCAAATGCGATACGGGTCACACCGTGTGCCTTGGCATACGCGCCTGCTTCCTTCCAGTAAGGGATCAGCACCTCGTTCCACTGCCAATCCAAAATCTTGAGGAAATCGTCCGGCCAGGGGCAGGTCACCCAGTTGGGATAGGTCGCGCCGGGCGCGTCACCGGGACAGCCCGAGAAGGTGATGACAGTATCAATGCCCATCTTCTCAGCCAGCAGCACAGCCTCGCGGAAATCCTTGTCAAAGGATGCGGCGATCGCAGGATCGGGATGCACGGCGTTGCCATGGCAAGCCAGCGCGCAAACGCTGACGTCATATTTTTTCAAGGTTGCGATAAACTCATCGTATTTTGCCTGATCTGCAAGCAGCTCTGCGGGATTGCAATGCGCCTTGCCGGGATAACCGCCCGCGCCAAGCTCAACCGTGTGCACACCAAGGCCTGTGATAATGGCCAGCGCCTCGTCCAGAGACTTGTGTCCGTACAAATTTGCAAGTACACTGATTTTCATAATGTTCTTCCTCGCTTATATTTCAAAAATTAATCAAAGTAATAGGGCTTGCCGGTCTTTGCGGACTCGTAAATGCCCTCAAGGATGCGGGTGACCGTGTATGCCTGCTCGGGAAGCACGCAAGGATCGGTGTCGTTGACCACAGCGTTGATCCACTGTGCAGCCTCCATGGCGGAAGCATCCCCCGTGCTGACACCCGAATAGAACGCAGCACCCTGCGGATTGAGTGTGGGACGCAGCACGTACTGGCTGTTGTTGCGAATGCCGTTGATGCGCACACCGTCGTACAGGTCTGCGCCTGCCTTGGTGCCGCAGATCAGCGTGGTTGCCTCGCGCACGTCCAGCATATTGATCGCCCAAGCGGATTCCAGGTTGATGGTCGCTCCGTTTTCCATGACGATAAAGCCAAATGCGCTATCCTCTACCGTGAATTTTTCGGGATCCCAGTTGCCCCATGCGTTGCCCTGGTTGGTGTCCTTGTTGAGCTTGTGGTAAGACGTACCTACGCAGTACTTAGGCTTGTAGTTGTCCATCAGCCAAAGCGTCAGGTCAAGAGAGTGCGTGCCGATATCGATCAGAGGACCACCGCCCTGCTCGTACTCATTGAGGAATACGCCCCAGGTGGGAACGGCTCTGCGGCGCAGCGCGGTTGCCTTTGCGTAATAGATCTCGCCAAACGTGCCGTCCTCGGCCTCTTTTTTGAGGTACTGCGCACCTGCAGCCTGACGGCTCTGATAGCCGATGGTCAGCTTCTTGCCCGTGCGAGCAGCAGCGTCCAGCATCTTCTTTGCCTCTGCGGAGTTGATGGCCATGGGCTTTTCGCACATGACGTGCTTGCCGCTCTCCAGCGCGTCTACCGTAATAAAGGAGTGGGAACGGTTGGGCGTGCAGACATGCACCACGTCAATCGTCTGATCTGCCAGCAGCTCCTTATAGTCGGTGTAAACGGCAGCGTCAGGCGTGCCATACTTGGCCTTTGCATCAATGGCTCTTTGCTCGATAATATCGCAAAAAGCAACCATTTCCACGTTGGGCAGCTTAGAGAGCGAGGGCATATGCTTGCCGTTTGCAATACCGCCGCAGCCGATAATACCAATTCTGACCTTTTCCATTTTTTCGTCCTCCGTGTAGGAAAAATTCAATTCGCGGATCAAAAAGCCGCATTTTCACATCTATATGATACCCAAAAAATCCCGATTTTGCAAGCGCAAAACCGGGATTTTTCAATGTTTGGTGATTTGCATAATTTTACCAAAGTAAATTTGTGCAAGAGTGCTGTGCTGCGTCAGTGTCATCCCCGCCCGTGTCATCCTGAGCGGAGCGAAGTGGAGTCGAACGCGGAGCGCGACACGCAGTGTCGGGATTTACGGGCGAATGATGTTGTCCCTCGTAGATCCTCAGGACGCTTTGCGTCCTGACTTTACAAAATCAGCAATTTATTGCAGATTTTGTAAAGTTCGACTACGAAAACATCCACACGGGATGTTTTCACCGCTCAGGATGACACGAGGGAGGCACACTTTTTGGCTCAAGGTGTCGCAAGTGCATCCACAAATCATTTCTTTCGTTTATTACTCAGTCTAATTGGGCTTTCTTTTGTTTGGACAGTCGAGGACGCCTGTCCCTACAAGTTAAAAATTATTCTTCCAGTCCAATGGCCGCAAGGTAGAACACGTCGCCTGCGGCGCATTTATCGAAATAGTCGATACGAACCAGATTGATATTGCCCGACCAAAAAGCAAGGCCGGAAAGGTCAACTCTCATGGTGTGGCGTTCACCGTCGGCAATAAATCCGTCCACGCGCACGCGCGCTTCGCCCGAGGGAGACGTCAGACTGCCTGCGCACAGGAAAATATCGGCCGCGAACGTATCTCTGCTGCTGTTTGCAGGAATGACATAATCAATTACAAGCGTTTTATAGGTGTCGGCCGAGAGCTGTACGCCAAACGAGCCAAACGGAATGGACACGAAAACGTCCGCGGGGTCGGCAACCTTAAGCTCGGCCGCCTGTATTTCTGCGCTGTGGCCAATGAGCGTGCCGTTGGGATTGGTCAGGAACATCAGGTATTCGGGCGTGGCAAACTCCAGCCTGGGCTCGCCCGTCAGATCAATGGACGGCAAACCGCTGCCGTTGCCCTTTATCAGCTTGAAGGTCTTGAGATAGAACGCGTCACCCGCTGCGGCAGAATTGAAGAAATCCAGGCGAAGCTGGTTGATCTTGCCCTGCCAGAAGGCGTAGCCGGTCAGCTCCAGCTTGAGCGTATGATACTGTCCGTCCGCGATCAGCGAACCGCTGAGCACCATGGTGCCCGTTGCCGCGGTCTGCTTACCCGTGCAGGTGAACAGCTGCATGCCGTACGAGGAAGCCGAATTGGTGGTGGGGATCATGTATTCCAGCTCAATGGCACTATAATCCTCGGCAAAGTGTTCCTTTTCGGACAGCACGTAGTTCAGATACGTATACGGATCGTCGCCAAGGGCAGTCAGCTTGGCAGCCTTCTGCTCCTTGTCGTATTGCACGTCTACGTTGTGTTTATCCATAAATGCAAGCTCGTTGCCCGCTACCGAGAAATCCATATCGGCCATATCCAAAGCCATGTCGGGCAATCTGGAGGAAATATAGTGTTCCAGCAAAGAAGCGTTATCGGCAAAATCCTTCTTGGCGGTAAAGGTCGCGCGGATCTGCTCGGCCGTACCCGTAGTCAGAAGGTAACTGTACTCCAACGCCTCAAAGGCAACCAGCTGCATGGTATTGTAGGGTGCTACGTAGTTGGTGGCGTTGTCGTCCGCGTCCTTAGAACCGTTATACTGGTATCTGCCTGCCTTCAGACGGTCCACGCTCGGCACGTAAAGTCCGATACCGAAATCATCGTCGGTATTGACCCATGCACACCAGGTCTCGGTATTCTTCTGTCGCAGATACTGCGTGCAGTCACCAACGTACTGGGCGTCACCCCAGAATTCCAGGTCGTCACGCACCGAAATTTCGTCGCCCGTCCAGGGCTCGTTGCCGTTATACCAGATAAAGGTATCCAGATAGCTGACCGTATACAGCGCGGGCAGCTCCTGCCCCGTAAAGGGGTGCTCCCAGCCCGAGAAATCCACGAAGCGGTTGTCCACGCGGATATAATTCTCCTCCAGCGTGTAAGTATTTTCCATGTAGCTGGGCGTGATATAGTCCACCTTGCCCCAATCCATGGGCTGAGATTTGATATAGACGTAGTTCTCGCCCACCTGTACGTCAATCAAGCGGCTGGCTACGTTGCCCTTGTCACCGCCCTGCACGGGATTGTAGGGCCAATGCTCCGAATCGTTAAAGCTGCCCCATTCAAACACACCCTCGATCGCGCCCGTTCCGTAGTAGGATTGCTGGATCAGACGGCCGGTATCGTGCTTGTTGACCAGGTTGGTCATCTCGGGATCCTTATGCGTCATGTCCTCGACGTAATTGATGGTGCCGCCCCAGCCCATATCCACGCCCAGCTTGAAGCGGCCGTTGTCAATATAGAAGGTGGATTCGTCCTCGGACTTGACGTACACGGGAATGGTCTCGGTTTTCACGCGGTACAAGGCAAGCTCCGCAGTCTCACCCTTGCAGGGCTCAACACGGATTTGCTTCAAGGAGTGAACGCTGCGCTGATCCAGATATCCCTTGATCAGGCCTGAGAATACACCCTCTCCCGCCTCCAGATAATAGTCCTCGGTCAGCTCTCGGTCGCTTACGTTGAGATAGGTCACGAAAACGTGCAAGGGCGCAGAGGCGCTGTAAGTCAGGGAGAAGCGGTTGAACGCGTCGGCAGAGACGCCCTCGGAGAATACGATTTTCAGGCTCTCGGAAAAGGCGAACTTCTCCCCCTCTACCTGCGAAAAGCCCATAGCGGTATATACCAGCCCCTCACTTGTGGTCACGGTCGCCACGTCACCCTCGGTCTTGACCGTAACGGTCGGCTTGGGTGCCTCGGTCTCGGCCTCTTGCTTTTGGGTGGTATTCTCACCCGACGGCGGCACGTCGGTCTCTCCCGATTCCTGCTGCCCTCCTTGCGGTCCACAAGAGATTGCGGCGAGCAGTAAAATCAGACATAGAAAAACGGCCAAGAATCTAACGTATTTCAAACGCATATATACTCCTCCTGTTTTTTCATCAATCCCATTATAAATCATTTTCACGCATCCGTCAAGCAAAAATTGAAAAGCCCTTGCTTTCGCAAAGGCTTTTCCGTACAATTTACACGATCAGATACTTGCACCCCTCGATCGACACAGGGTCGTCCGCGGGCGCGTCTGCCTCCAGGCCATTGGCACCTCGGACGCTTGAAAGTGCACTGCCGTACCGCTTGGCCACACTCCAAAGTGAATCCTCTGCCGATGGATAGCACACCACAAACGCACCGCCCGAGCTGCTCACACCTTCCCCATATGCCACGCTGCGCAGTACCTTGGCTTGCATCGTATCCCATACCTCGACTGCACACGTGATCTCGGCATCGATCCCGATACGTTCCCCATCCACACGGGCGCGGCAGGAAAGCACCTGCACGTGCGCGCGCCAATCTTCGGGCTCACGGGCACATTCAAATTCGTATTTCCAGGGCATAGTGATCTCATGGGGCGAGACCTCCCCGTCTGTGTGCGTCAGCACGATATAATGCCCGTTTCCGCTGATGACACATCTGCCTCTCTCCCAGCTCATTTCCTCGGCCTCCGCACTGCCGCAAACGTCCACGATACTGCAGCCTGTGGGGATCTCAGCCTCGTCAAGCGAAAGGCTGTCACTTTGTGTGAAGTTCCCGTTGAGTGCGCGAATGGCCACGGGCAATGCGTATTCGTCATATGTACACTCGCACGCTCTCTTGGTCGAATACACGTCCTTGGTATAGTGCACGGGGCGATTGCTCATGACGTGCGCCTGCAGCACCACGCCTACCTCGGCATGCATAAAGGTCTCCTCAACAGCTACGCTCAGCTCAGCGCAGTTCCCGGTCACGCAGCATTCACTGCCCGGGATCGCACCCTCCACCTCAATACTGCCCGAAAAAGGCAGCTTACGCACAAGGTAGGTGGGCACGGGATCGGGCAATTTTCCTTGCTCCTCTGCACTCATCATCAGCTTGAGCTCGACCTCCCCGCGGCAATTGACCACGCCAGCACCCGCGCTCGCCTCCTGCACGTGTACCTGCCCCTCTGCACATACAAGCCGCAGATTTCTACCGCGCGAGTCAGTCAGAATGTCCTCGGAAAGGCGAAGCAGATCCCCTGCACCGTATCCCATCTGCGCTACGGTCTGTTCACCGATCAGCCGCTCGACCGAAAAGGGATCCACCACGCCCTCTGTCTGCTCAGTGGCGGGCAACGTGCCGAAAATGTGCACGCCCGAGCGCAATCTGCAGCGGATATTGAGCTTGCGCGGCGCGCTGACCCTACCTACTACGCTATCCGGCACTACGTCTGCGGTGCATAAACTGACGCTGCCCCTTCCCTCTTCAAACGGCACACCAAAGCCATACTCGGTATGCAGGGGAGCGCAATAAAGTCCACCGTCGTTTCCCATGTACAGCACGTAATAGTCCAACGTGCCCGAAAACTCAGCATTCCCCGCACCCGCATAATAAGACGGTGGCAGCACGCAGGGGCGAATGCGAAGCAGCCTTTTGATCTCAGGCTGATAGTCCGGCAAGGAAAAGTCCCCCGCCACCTCAGTCAGTACGCTTTTGTTACAAAGAGGGATCTGCATGCCCTCGGTATTCTGGTATGAATTCATCCCCAATCATTCTCCTTTTCCGGTTCTTACAAGTCCTGTGCCTTGCGGGAACTCTTTTTTCTCGTTATAAGATATGCATGCTGTGCGTTCAAATATGAGAACATATGCAATTTTTTCAAAAACCTCTTGCATTCTCGGCAAAAATCATGTATAATATAGGTTAAGCCAAGAGTAAAAGGAGGCGAGCGGATGGCAGATATTTACAAGGATCTGTTCAAAAAGGAAAAAAAGCCGTTCAACGTGCCCGCCTTGCTTTGCATGATCTTCGGCATTCTTTCGCTGCTTGGATGCTTGGGGATCTTTCCGTTTGGCAAATTTTTCGGAATCGTTTTTGCCATAGTAGCACTGATTTTGGTGCGCCCCGCGCGAAAAAAACAACCCTACGGAAACAGCGCAATGACCAGGGCAGGTCAGATCTGCGCCATCATCAGCCTTTCGATCCGCGCTTCACTCATGCTCGTCTCTTTGCTGATCGCACTTGCCTGGGTGATCGTGATCCTGCTTTTGATCTACTTTATCATTGCTGCTGCCATCATCACCGTGCTGATCCTGGTGCTTTTGTAAGCCCCCCAATCCTTGATGTATAAACATACATATAAATTCTGTTCAGGAGGTTTATTATGAACGACAATATTTGGGATGAAGAACCGATCGTAGAGGAAAAACCCCAAAAGAACACCAAGAATATCGTTGGTATGATCCTCGGTATCGTTTCCATCGTACTGAATCTGCCGATCTGCAACTACATTCCCTTTGCATGGTTGCTCTCTCTGGTAGCTTCCATCGTAGCCAAGGTTCTGGTCAAGACAACACCCGCATGCGGCATGAAAAAGGCTGCAAAGATCACCTCGACCATCGGTCTGATCCTTTGCATCGTTTCCGCTGTGTTCACCGTACTCGGCATTGTGGCAATCATTGTCCTGTCTTACCTCGGTGTATTTGCTTCCCTGTTCTGATTCAAAAAAAGAAGAGACTTCACTGTCTCTTCTTTTTTGTTTTATTTATGTATTCACGCTTTTTTTGCACCCTTTTTGATCTCCCGATAAAACTGGGCTCTGGCTGCACTGTAGTAAGGCCATACGTAAAACAGAGCGATTCCCAGCGTCACAACGCTCAAAAGCATCCATCCGATAAAGGAAAGATCCAGACAAAACAGCTGCCATTTGTGGCCGTTCATGATCTCGCGGCTCTTGGTAATAGCCTCATTCACACCCATATCCGGCTTTTCCTGCAAAATATAATAGGTCATGGAATACGAATAGGACTTGACGATACCGGGGATCAGAAGCAGCAGCGACCACAGGCAAAGATAGAGCCCCATGAGCAGTGATGCTCCCCATTTTTTGAAAAACTTCTTGAACATGCCGCCAAAAAACGCACCGATCTTGGCTTTCTTGGTTTTGACCAGCTCCAGACAAAACGCCGCATAACCAAAGGCTATCACTCCCGTAAACAGCGCCCCGATGCCCGTCATCTCCAGCGCAACCGCCAAAACAACAAACAGCACAAATATCGCGATCGCACCAAACCAATTCCCCTGTAATGCTTTTTTTGCCTTTCGCTTGATCTGTGTCGATTTCATTTTTGCCTCCGATGAAGATAATGTCATTATTATAGCACACCTGCTCCGCGCTGTCAAGATTCGACAGGCCGCGGGGATTTTTTTGCCTTTCCCTATTGAGCAAACGGTAAAAATGTTGTATAATAAAGAAAAGTCATGATAAGGAGACGCGTGCCATGCAACACAATCCCGATTTTTCCCGCTCTGTCCGCATCCTGCAAAACGGCCTTGACGAGGGCGCATATCCGTGTATCGCCTACGCCATTGGACAGGGAGACGCGCTGCTTGACAGCGGATATATGGGCAACCGCCGGGTCAACCCGACTCCCCTGCCCTTGGAGCGCGAGACGCTGTTTGATCTGGCTTCTCTTTCCAAGCTGGTGTCCACTACCATGGTTGCTTTGCGCATGATCGAGAGAGGCGAGCTTGAGCTCTCGGACACGCTTTCCCGCTATTTTGAGATTCCCGCCGACGCACCTGCAGGCCGCGGTGACGTGACCGTGCGCAATCTCATGCACCACAATTCGGGTCTGACCCCGCATATTCCACTCTGGACGCTGACCAATGATCCCGCGCAGGCGGTTGACATAATTTTGCGTTCCAAGCCCTGGTGTGAACCGGGGGAACAGGTGCACTATTCTTGCATGGGATATATCCTTTTGCAAAAGATCCTTGAACAGGTTGGCGGTGCCCCCTTGGACGAGCTTGCACGCCGCGAGGTATTTGAGCCGCTGGGTATGCATCACACCTGTTACAATCCCACCACCCAAAACGTGGTCACGACCGAATTTTCTTCCCTGCATCAAGAATACCTGTGCGGACGCGTGCACGACGAAAACGCATCCTTTATGGGCGGCGTTTCGGGCAATGCGGGTGTTTTCTCCTCGCTTGACGATATGATCCGCTTTGCGCGTATGATCGCCTCGGGCGGCAGGTGCGACAAGGGGCTTTATCTCAATCCGCGCACCTTTGAAAAGGCCATTTATAACGCAACCCCCGGCAAAAACGAAAACCGCGGCCTCGGCTTCCAGCTCACCCCAAGCTTTTCTACGCTGACGGGAGCTTTGTTCTCCGAGGGCAGCTACGGCCACACCGGCTTTACGGGAACTGCGCTTTACGTGGACAGAGACAGTCGCCTGTGGGCCATGATCCTGACCAACGCCGTACATTTCGGACGCGACAAAACAGGGCTCTTCCGCACGCGCAGACTGTTTTTCAACAGCCTGGCAGACACTTATTTCAGAGCGCAATAATTTACAAAATACACTTGCATGCGACATGCGCGGCATGCTATAATAAAACGATAGATTTTGCTTTCCGGAGGACTTCATGGAACAGATTTATACCATACCCGTCAACGAGGCATTTGAAGCCTCTGCTGCCGATCATTCGCTCGGCTGCCCCTTTTGCGCCATTTACAACAAGCTGGAGGAAAACGAGCTGGACCTGATCCTTGGTGCCTCCATGATGGAGCCGGATATCCGCATCCGCACCAACGAGGAGGGCTTTTGCCGTACGCATTACGATATGATGTTTGTGCGCAAGAACCGCCTTGGCATGGCACTGACACTGGAAAGTCATCTGGATCAGCTGCGCAAAGAGATCTCGGGCAACCCTGCCAGAAGTGCAAAGCGCATTGACAAGCTGGAGGGCACCTGCTACGTTTGCAATCGAATTGCATTTCATTTTGAGCACATGGTGGCAACTGCCGTGCTTTTGTGGGGTACTGACGAGGATTTCCCCGCCAAGCTCAAGGCTCAGCCCTATTTCTGCCTGCCGCACTATAAAAAAATGCTGCAATACGGTCAGACCCGTCTGCCCAGAAAAAAGGTCGGCTCGTTTATCGACGACTGTGAATCGGTCGAGCTGACGTATTTTGACGAGCTGCGCGAGGACGTCAGCTGGTTCTGCAAGAAATTCGACTATCGCTATGACGACGAGCCCTGGTACAATTCCAAGGACGCTGTGGAGCGTGCCTTCAAATTCCTGCGCTCGGATCTGCATAAAGGCGACAAACCTAAGAAAGGCTAAGGAATACAACACACTATGATCGACCTGCTTTCATTACATAAGCTTTTTATCGGCAATCACATCAAGGAGGGTGACACCGTGGTGGATTTCACCATGGGCAACGGTCACGACACAGCCTACCTTTCCAAGGCAGTGGGCCCGAGCGGCCACGTATATGCCTTTGATATTCAACAGCAAGCATTGGACTCCACCCGCAAAACCCTTGCAGACGAGGGCTGTCCCGATAACGTCACACTCATCCACGACTCGCATCATAACCTCAAGCAATATGTGGGTACCCCCTTCCGCGTGGGTATGTTCAACCTCGGCTGGCTGCCGGGCGGCGATAAGTCCATTACCACCATGCGAGAGACCACCCTGCCCGCCATCCGCGACGCCATTGAGCTTTTGGACCGCGACGGCATTCTCAACATTGCCATCTATCCCGGTCATAAGGAGGGCGACGAGGAGGGCAAGCTGGTTTGCGAATATCTGGCGTCGCTTTCTCGCTTCAAGGTGTGCGTGACGCGCGTACAGATCATCAATTCCCCCACCTCGCCCTATTTTCTGATGGTGGAAACCAAACCGTAAGGAGAACGCTCGATGAACATCAAACACATGATAGCTCTGCTTTGCCTTGCGCTGTGCTTTTGCTGCCTTACGGGCGCATGCACCGATACAAACACCCCTATCTCAAATTACGATTACAGCATAGATATGAAGCCTTATTCCAAATATATCAACACCACAGACAAGCAGTATCTGGTCCTGCTCAATAAAACACACCCCTCGGGCGAGCATTACGCGCCTGCCGATCTGGTCAAGCTGGACAACACCATGACGCTTTACGGCAAAGAGATCGAGCTGCGCAAATATCCCGCCATGGCTACCGAGGCTTTGATCAAGGAGCTGCATGCGCGCGGATATACCGATATCGTGGTCACCAGCGGCTACCGCTCCTACTCATACCAACAGTCTCTGTTCAACACCTACGTCGAGCAGGAAATGACCGCTCATCCCGACTGGACAAGACAACAGGCCGAGCAGCAGGTGCTGACCTACTCGGCTGCCCCGGGCACCAGCGAGCACCACACAGGCGACGTGATCGACCTGATCAGCGTCAACTACGTTTCCTTAGACGAGACCTTTGCGCAAAATCCCGCCTATGAATGGCTGGTTGCCAATGCCCACCACTTTGGTTTTATTCTTCGCTATCCCGCAGACAAAACACACATCACCGGCTATTCCTACGAGCCCTGGCACTATCGCTTTGTGGGCGTCAAGGCAGCAACCGAGATCTACGAGCAGGGCTTGACACTTGAAGAATATCTTGGCGAATTGGACTAAGGAGGACGCTATGAACGTTGAACAGGTACTCGCTTCGCTGACACTTGAGCAAAAGATCGGTCAGATGTTTGTCGTGCGCCGTCCGCAGGACGACGAGGTGGCCATGAAGGCAGTCACCGATTATCACATCGGCGGATTTACCTTGTACGCAGTGGACTTTGCCAACCGCACACCGGACGACGTGCGTGCGCTGCTCGCCTCTTATCAGGCGGTCTCGCCCGTTCCCATGTTTATCGCCGTTGACTGCGAGGGCGGTACGGTGGTGCGCGCCTCCAAATATCCCGCATTCCGCGCAAAGCCCTTTCCCTCTCCCCGTGAGCTGATCGCCAAGGGCGGCATGGACGCCGTGCGCGAGGACTCCCTGGAAAAGGCTGACCTGCTTTTGGATCTGGGCGTCAATTTCAACTATGCGCCCGTTTGCGACATGTCAAGCAATCCCGATTGCTTTATCTTCAAGCGCACCGCCTCGGGTGACCCCGGGGAGGCTGCCGAGTTTATTACCACGGTGGTCACGGCCATGAACCAAAAGGGTATTGTGGGAAGCCTGAAGCATTTCCCCGGCTACGGCGACAACGTAGACACGCATACGCAGATCGCACGCGACGACCGCGATATGGAAACCTTTCTGACGCGCGACCTCGAACCCTTCCGTGCAGGCATTGCCGCAGGCGCGCCCGTGATCATGGTTGCGCATAACATGGTCAGCTGCATGGACGCAGAGATCCCTGCCTCTCTTTCCCCCGCCGTACATCGGCTGCTCCGCGAGCAGATGGGCTTTGAGGGTCTGATCATTACCGATTCTTTGGACATGAACGCCATCACGCTCTACACCGGTGACCGCGCAAGCGCGGTGCAGGCAGTGCTTTCGGGCAACGACCTGCTTTGCTGCTCCTCTTATGAAAAGCAGTACCCCGCCGTGCTGGAGGCAGTCAAGGACGGCACCATCCCCGAAGAGATGATCGACAATGCCGTGCGCAAGATCCTTGCGCTCAAGGCACGGATTCCCCGGTAAAGGGAACGTATGAAAAATAAATAGAGCTGAAAAATCAGCGGAAAAATAGCAGGAATTTGTTCGATTATGAACAGATTTCTGCTTTTCTCGATGGATAATTTCACGATATAAAACTCTCCCAATGTGTCCGGTCCGCCCCTTTTCCCGCGGACGTTCCGCTTCACTGCGTTCTCGCTCCACTGCGGGTCCTCTTCCCCAGGGGGGACGCCTTTTTGGCACGCATCCGCTCCGCTGACTTTTCCCTTATGGGATACTATTCAAGTTGTTTCTTTTATGACACAACCCGATGCGGGCAACTTACATAAGCCGTCCCCACAGGGGAATTATCTGCAAGCAGAT
>JAZNZB010000038.1:0-103776 GCA_045594705.1 Eubacteriales bacterium | reverse complement strand
CCATTTGCCCACGATGGGGCAGGCAAAAAGAGAAAGAGAATGCCGATGGCATCCTCTTTCGCTTTTTGGTGGACCCGAGGGGAATTGAACCCCTGTCCGAAAGCCCGTTGATACGACTTTCTCCGTGGGCAGTCTGTTATTTAGAATTCCCCCTTCGCGGCGTCAGCAGACAGACTCTGCGGCAGGGTAGCCATTTTATGCATGATCGGTTCAATGGCGAAAGGCCGATGCACGGTCACCGCTCAATGACGTTGGGGTCCCGGTCGCGGTCATCCGGGAGCAACGGGTAAGACCGCAGTCTTACAGCACTGCCAAATTAGGCAGCCAGAGCAACTTGATTGTTGTCGTTTATTTTTTAAAGTTGGACAGTTTATCGGGATTATCCGGCCCGCCACGCTTATCGTATCGCAAAACCCCCGTCGAAACCATTGCGGGCCCATACGACACTTATAGACAACTATATATTATATCCCAAAATCACTGACTTGTCAAGCATGAAAATTGTCGGAATGCAAATTGTGAGTGCAGGCGCTCATTCTATTAAAATAACTTGACAATGCGATCGGATTTTGTTAAAATGAGAACGGAGAATATCAACAGAAAGGGGAAGCGTATGAAAAGAAAAAATCTGCTATCCTTATTCCTGTGTTTGTGCTTGACATTAGCAATGCTTCTGCCCACCTTGAGTGCTTGCAATGAGGGTGGCGAGCTTGATACAACCGAGGAGCTCACGAGCGCAGAACCCCTGGAGCAATCCGACACCCAAGAGCATGTGCCGGGAGAAACCGAATCCGGCAAGCAGACCGAATCTGACTCCGAAACGACGCCTGAGCAGAGTGGCGAGACCGAACCTGATCCATCTGATACAAATTCGGAAACCGAGCCGGAAACAGAACCGGGCGCTGAGCAGCCGCCCGCAGAGCAGACCTATTCCTTGCCGATTTTGCGTATTGAAACGACCGACGGGCACGATATCGTTGATAAGGAGTACTATAAAACCTGCACCATCACGCTGGAAAACTGTTCTGATCCTATGAAATTTGAGGACGTCAGTGCCAACATCCGCGTGCGCGGCAACTCTACGGCTGTGACCGAGAAAAAGCCTTTCCGCATCAAATTTGATAAAAAGAGGAATATGCTGGGGCTCAACGATGGCGCGAAGTGCAAATCCTGGTGTCTGATGGCCGACTACTATGATTATTCGCTCATGCGCAACAGTCTTTCCTTCCGCATGTGCGACGTGCTGCTGGACGGCTATTCCTTTGCCTCCGATTGCGCGTGGGTCGAGGTGTATGTCAACGGAGATTACCGTGGCGTCTATCTGCTTTGCGAGCAAACGCAGATCAATCCGCACCGTGTGGACATCTACGAAAAGGCCGACGACGAGACAAGCGTGGAGATCGGATATCTGATGGTTGGCCAGGGCGGCAGAACCGATGAGCCCAACACGGTGCAGATCGACTTTGGCGGCCTGCCCATTACCGACCTGCAAGGTACGACCATGGGCTTTGGCGGCGGTAATTTCTCGCTTTCCTCGGGAGATTACACCCGGGAGCAGATCGACTTCTGCGCCAAGGTGGTGGGCAACATTGCCTACCTTTGCAGCGCAGCCATCGGGCAGAACGAGTATTACGAGCTGGACGAGAACTGGGAGCTTGTGCCCAAGACCACCTTTGTCGGCACAACAAAGGCTGAAAAGCAGATCGAGACCATTGCCGCATACGTGGACATTGAGTCCGCCGTGCGTATCTACATGACCGACGAGATCGTCAAGAACCTTGACTCGGGCACGTATAACATGTACATCGACCTTTCGCCCGACGGTGCAAAGAAGCTGACCTTCGGCCCGCCCTGGGATTACGACTTTGCACTTGCCAATACCAGATACAACTCCACGCACTCTCCCAAGGGGCTGTACGCAGCCAATTTCTCATACAGTGACGGCATGCGTGTCAACACATGGTTTGTCATGTTCTGCCAGGCTGAGTGGTTCAGAGATATGTGCGAACCGATCTGGATGGAGCAGAGAGACGAGCTGTTTGCCATCTGTGAGAACGTTTTGACAGATGCAGAGGTGCACAAGGATGCCTTTGACCGCAACTTTGACCGCTGGAGAATTCTCGGTACCATGAACCAAGGACACCAGGCGGACGACGTATACGGCTTTGAGACGCATGAGGATGCGGCCAATTTTGTATACAACTGGCTTTACAAGCGTCTGGTTTACCTGGACACCGTTTGGGGTGACCGTGTGATCGAGGAGCCCGAAGGGAACAAGGCGTTCTCGCGTATTGACTTTACCGAGAGCGATCGCAGCGATCTGTTTGATGGCTTTAACAATTCCGCTGGCTCGTTCAGGGATAACAGCTACTATAGACTCAAGGTGCTTGAGCCGCATGATCCTTACGTGCACGTCAAGTACGAGGAAAACGGTGCACAGCTGGATGCAGATGATTACGGTGTGATCGAGATCACCTACCGCATTCCCACCAAGAATGCCTTGGATGATTACAGCGCAGAGATCTTTTTGTGCGCAGGGCAGTACGAGCATCCGACAGGCGGTGTTTCGGTGCACTTCGATCTGATCACGGACGGAGAATGGCACACAGCGCGTATCGAGCTTCCTGCCGAGTATTGGAGCGGCGAGGTGCATCAGATCCGTTTGGACTTCTTCAATGGCTGCGAGCGAGGCGACGAGTTCCACTTGCAAAGCATTGTTTTGACTAACTAACCATACGAAGAATTTATCAATACCTTGTAGGGGGTGACGTCCTCGACGCCCCGGGATGGTACAAACTAACTAAAATCATACAAAAAGTAGTTTGTGCTTAGCCGAACGGGAGTCGAACCAAGTTGGTTTTGACGGGCAGATTTGTCCGATCCCTTCATCTTTCCCCTTGGACATATTGCCTATATGCCCTGCGGGAAAAGCTTTTGGGATCGAAAAAATCTGCTGCGTCAAAACTGCGCGCACCTGCCGGCGAATGCATTTTTGATAGATTTTGGTGTGATTTTGCGCAGCAAGATACAAATCTTGCAAGCGAAAGCACGCCTAAAGATGCGAAAATGCATCGTCGTCGGGCAATTCGGTTCGGCTCCCGTTCGGCTACCCGGGACGTCGGGGACGTCGCCCCCTACGGCTTGATGTTATCATTCATTTTGTCTGACAGGCCCGCAGAAGATCCCGCACACTATTGCAAAACACCTCGGGTTGATCAAAGAAAACCGTATGCGCCCCGTCGGGGATGCGCAAGATACGCTTGTCCGGTGCACAGATGCGGCGGAAATATCCCTCGATCATGTCAGCAGGGCAGATGCGGTCGTCGTCGGCACAGAGAAAATAGACGGGAACGCGAAAATCGGGCGGCAGACGGCGCAGATCAAATTCCATGCTCAGATATTCGATCAAAGGGGACTCGTGCGCAAAATAGGCGTGCCCCAACAGGATCTGACGCAGCTTCCAGCGCAGATCGCGCAAGTGGCAATCGGGTGAGAGCAGACCCGTACAGAAATAGGCCGAGAGCGGCTTGCAGGAGCGGTTTTTTCTGTATGCGCAGGTCGCGTCGCGCAAGGAGGCATACGCAAAAAATCCGCGCTTTGAAAATTGCGTGTCGCTGTGCATAAATTTTTCAATCTCTTTTTCTAAGCTCTCGGCGCATGCGAGGTCACCGTGCTCTCTTGCATCGTCTGCCGTATTTTTTGCCGCCAACACCGCGCCCGAGAGGATGTGCACGCATTGGCAGACCGAGAGGTAGCAAACAAGCTTTTCGGGGTGCAGCTTTGCATACAGCACGCCGGGCACCGTGCCCCAGGAATAGCCGAGCAGAATGATGCGGGGCTGATCAAAACGAGTGCGCAGATAGTCCACCAGCCCGTCAAGATCAGATAGGAGCTGCTGTGTGCTGACGGGCGAGTCCTTGCCGTGGCTTTCGTAATAGGTGCGCCCGCAGCCTCGCTGATCCCAGTTGACGACGGTGTAGTCCTGCTCCAATCTCTTTTGGTAGTGGTAGGACAGGCAAGAGGTGGGATTTCCCGGGCCGCCGTGCAAAAACAGGATGATGGGATTGCGCACGTCCTGCCCGCGGATCTGAATATACTGCTTGATGCCGCCAAGCGGCACGTAGCTGCATTCCTCAATGCCGTGCTCGGATACGATGCTGTGCTTGTAGATCTGCCGCCCGCGCGTCAGAGCAAACGCGCAGGGTAGTGCCAGCGCAGGTAAAACCATGGATAAAACGCTCATAAAAACTCCCCCCGATTTGAGTAATGCTTTTATTGTGGCAGGAAATGGGGGGATTATGCAAAAAAGCGACCTTTAGCAAAGGTCGCTTTCTATAATACTTGCCGCGTATCCGTCGGGGGCGTCAGGGGTCAGAAGGGGAAGGGCGCACACCGTGTGCGCTATGGGGTCAAACGCGACCGCGCCAAGATCAGTCGAGATGCCCGTGCCGGTCATTTTGACGTAAGATTCCTTGGCCGTCCAGGTGCGATAGAAGCGCGTGCAGATTTCGGGATCGATCACGGTCTCGGTCGAGGGTGTAGCACCGCTCCAAATGTATGCCGCCTCGTCCTTGGTAAAATACCGCGCCACCATCCCCGCGCGGAACGGCTTTATCTGCTCAATATCCACGCCGATGGGCTTGTCCGACACGGCACACAGCACGTAGTTACCGCTGTGACTGACGTTGAAATACAAGGGCACGTTGGCACTCGGCTTGCCCTTGTGCCCGATTGTGAACGAGATTTCCTGGGGTGCTTTGCCGCTTGCTTTTGCAAGCATTCTGCGCGCCAGCATATCGGCGCAAAGGCAGCGGCGGCGGTCGTCCTCGTACCGAAAACGGTCGGCACGTGCACGTCGTTCTGCGTCTGCGGCGCGGTACATTTCAGCATACTGCTGCTCGTCAAAGTCGTTTATGTTGCAGATTTCGTACTTCATACCGCACCTCCTTTTGAAAAAACATTCCGTAGGGGCGCACTGTGTGCGCCCGCAAAAACACCTGTAAGCGATGGATTGGCGGGCGCACACTGTGCGCCCCTACGGGTGTCGTGATTCTATCGTCATTATATCAAAGCTTTGCTTCTAAGTCAAGCAAAATCTTGACATGCAGGGGAATTTGAGATATAATAATGCTAATACATTGTAAGGAAAACGGTATGAAGATCAAAAATTACTCGTTTGAAACAGACAAACTGCGCCGCAGCCTGCGCATCGCGCTTGTGTCGGATCTGCACAGCCGTGAGCCGCTTGCCGTGATCGAGGCGGTGGGAAAGATCCGCCCTGACCTTATCTGCATTGCGGGAGACTTGACCGAGGCACTGGACGGCAGCATGGACGGCAAGAACACCTACGGCTTTGCCGCGCTTGGCGCGCTTTGCGCCATCGCGCCCACATTTTATGCACCCGGCAATCACGAGATCGCGGCCTATCACCGCCATCACCTGGTAAATCCGGATCCGCAACCCGGAGCAGATCGCATCAGTGCGACAAACAGAGAGCGCATCAGAGCCACGGGCGCACATTTTCTGGAAAATACCTATGAAGAATGGCAGGGTATTGCCATAGGCGGCCTTGGCTCGGGCATGCTGGAGCCTGACCGCAAGCCGCGCGTGGACGATCTTGACGAATTTTTCGCCTATGACGGTGTTAAAATCCTGATCTGCCACCACCCCGAGTATTACGCCAAATATCTGCGTGACCGCGACGTGGACCTGGTGCTTTCGGGGCATGCGCACGGCGGTCAGTGGCGACTGTTCGGGCTTGGGCTTTACGCGCCCGATCAAGGACTGTTTCCCAAATACACCTCGGGTGTGCATGAGGATACGCTGGTCATTTCCAGAGGAACTGCCAACACGGGCGGCATCATTCCGCGCTTGTTCAATCCGCGCGAGGTGGTCTGCATTCGAATCAATGAAAATAAGGAGAAAAAATCATGAAAATTTTGGTTGTCGTAGATATGCAAAACGATTTTATCGACGGCGCTTTGGGCACGGCCGAGGCTGTTGCCATCGTGCCTGCTGTCAAATCGCTGATCGAGGGCTTTGATGGCAAGGTGCTTTTCACGCGCGACACGCATTTTGAAAATTACATGCAAACCGAGGAGGGCAAGCATTTGCCCGTACCGCATTGCATCAAAGGTAGCGACGGCTGGCAGATCCGCCCTGAGCTGGACGCACTGCGCACCACGGATGCGATCGACAAGCTGACCTTTGGCTCTAAGGAGCTGATCGCACTGCTGGCATCCGAGCAGAATATCGAGAGTATCACGCTGTGCGGTCTTTGCACCGACATCTGCGTCATTTCCAACGCCCTCTTGATCAAGGCGAGTTATCCCGAAATTCCGCTTTACGTGGTGGAGTCCGCTTGCGCGGGTGTGACCCCCGCGAGCCACAAGAACGCACTTGACGCCATGCGTATGTGTCAGGTGGAGATCATCTGACATGGGAAAAGGCGGTAAAAAGAAGCAAAAGCAGGGATACGTGAGAAAAGAGGATTTCATCGTGCCGTTGGCGTATTTTCACCGCTACGGCATGCCTATTCTGATCGTATGCGGAGGGATGGTATGTCCGCGCCGTCTGCTTGCTATGGGGATTGGCTGCCTTGTGCTTGCGGCGTGGTCGTTCGTGGGATACAAATGCAGATGGAAGCATATCTTTTGCTCTTACCAAAATGCATATCATGCGAAAATGACCCCAAACGATATCGACTGGGACTGGATTAATAAAGGGGATGCCTATGGAGTACCCGCAATATTTGCGGTAATTGGCACAGTCGGTGTGATCACGTCGATCTTCATAGAATGAGTGAACCGGAAAGGAACTGTTATGCAAGACCGCGACTTATTTGATTTATTCTTGGCGCACAATATGCAAGCGATCGTGCAGGCGCAAAGCAGATACGGTGCGTATTGCAGAATGATCGCGCAAGGCATCCTGCGCGACGCGCAGCAGATCGATGCGTGCATCAGCGAGACTTGGTCGCTTGCCTGGGAGCTTGTGCCCGAGCAAAAGCCGGAGCATCTGAAGCTCTTTATTGGAAATATCACGCGCAAATCTTGCCTTGCGCAGCTTGAAAAGACGCCCGAGAGTGCCTCTGCCGAGCTTGCAGCGGTGCTTTGTGAGCTTGGCGAGCTCGTGTCCGACGAGGCAGATCCTTCCGCGCGGATCACGGATGAGAAGTTTTGCCGCACGCTGAAAACGTTTTTGGAGGGATTGTCCGAGCAGGATCGGTGTATTTTCATGCGCCGCTACTATTTTGCGGAAAGCGTTGAGCGCATTGCGCTTCGTTGCAACGTTTCCGTTGCCTATGCGCAGCAGCTGCTTCCCGGTCTGAGAGCCGCGCTGCACAATTCCTTTGGCCGCAAGGTCTGCATGCATGAGCTTTCTGCGCTTATGCTGATCGGAGATATTGATCCCGCACTGATCGAGCAATCCGAGCATTACAAGCCTGCGCGTCGCAGCCCAAAGACCCGCCGCAGACCTAAGAAGTGGCTGATCGGATTGATCACAGCTGCCGCTTTGATCGTGATTTTGATCCCACTTTCGATTGTTTCGGTATGGCAGCTTGACGCCTACGTGCAATATGAGTATCCTGCATACAGCGGCACTTTGCCAAGCGCGTTGGATTATTTGTTGACGCAGGATACAAACCTGATCAGCTCGCTGCTGAGCGAGCAAAACAGGGAAGCTTTGCACCATAAGCTTTCGGTGATTGCAGAGCAGTCAAGGGGCGCGCAAATCGTTTTGCACGGCTCTGAGGGGCTGAGATTCGAGTCTCAAGGCAATGGCACCTGCGTCGTCAAAAGCGGAAAAGCGTGTGCGGACAGTCATGTGCTTGTACCCATGATCTCTCCGGACGGCGAGCTTGTGGTGGGCATTGATTTGGAGGCCTTTAGTCAGAATTCCAACGTTGTGGAGGTCACTCTTCCGCTGTCTGTTGCGTGGATCGGCTCATACGCGTTTAGAGCGTGCAGAAATCTGACCGAGGTACATATGTCCGGCGGTCTTTTTGAAATAGCTCCGTATGCGTTTCAGAATTGCAGATCCCTGACCTCGCTGCACGTGCCGGCCAGCGTGTTTATCGTAGGCAAGGGCATCACCGACGGCTGTACCTCGCTTGAGAGCATTACCTCTGATTCTTTTAGTCTGTTCTATTATGCCGAGGGGAATTGTCTGATCGAGGTTTTTGGAGGCGGATTGGTTACAGGCTGCAAGCAAAGCGTGATCCCGAGCGGCGTTTCAAGTATAGAAGCAGGCGCGTTTGCCAATATGAAAGGGTTGACGAGCCTTGAGATTCCCGAGGGCGTGACGCATATCAGGGATCAAGCGTTCGAGAATTGTGTCGATCTGCAAGAGCTCACCATGCCCAAAAGCCTGACTTTTGTCGGCAAGTCTGCGTTTATGGGCTGCGAGAGCCTTGAGTGTGTGCATTTCTCACAAGGCATATCGCATATTGGTGAATCTGCCTTTGAAAATTGCAGCTCGCTTGTCAGCGTTGCGTTGCCCCCGAGTATGACATACATCGGTTCGTCTGCCTTTGAGAATTGCGACTCGCTTGTCAGCGTGACGCTGCCCCAAAGCGTTGAAACTCTGGAGGGAATGGTTTTTGCAGACTGTGATGCGCTGACAAGCATCGAGATCCCTATCGGTTGGGTATCTGTGAGCGGCGGGATGTTTCTTGGATGCGACCTCCTTTCCGACGTCAGTCTTGGCGATGGCGTGGAAAGGATCGGAATATCCGCCTTTATGGATTGTAAGTCGCTTGCCGAGATCAATATCCCCAAAAGCGTTAAGACCATTGCCATGCAGGCGTTTAGCGGATGCGCACTGACCGAGATCCGCGTGCCGGAGGGCGTTGAGGAAATTGCCCGTGAGGCATTTTCGAATAATGGGCAATTGAATTTTGTCTCGCTGCCCCGAAGCTTGTATTTCTTTAGTTCAAGTGCCGTGAACGGATGCACGAATCTGACCGAGATCTACTATGCAGGTCCTGAGGATATCTGGAGAAACACGGTGAATATCTGGTCGGATGACGACCGCCTGCACGAGCTGCAGATCCATTGTAACTATCATCCCGATACGCAATCATAACAACACCCGCCAACGGCACAGCCGTTGGCGGGTGCATATATGTCGAATTTTTCTATATTTTTCAAAAAAGCTGTCCAATCCTGTCAAAAACGCGGTGTAGATGAGTGAAGTCTCATTGACACAACAGAAAGGAGCATTTTATGCAAGACCATGAGATCGTCGCCTTGTATCATCAGCGTGATGAAATGGCGATCAAGCACACCGAAACTAAATACGGCTCGTACTGCACGGGAATTGCACAGCATATTTTGCAGAATATGCAGGACAGCGAGGAATGCGTCAACGATACCTGGCTGCATACCTGGAATTCCATTCCGCCCGCCAAGCCGGAAAACCTCAAAACCTACGTAGGCAGGATCACGCGCAATCTCTCCCTGAATCGCTACGAGCTGCGCCACCGTCAAAAGCGCGGCGGGGGAGAGCTGACCGTGGCCCTTGACGAGATCGGAGAGGTTGCCTCTCCCGATGCAGACCTTGCCTCGCAGCTTGAGCGGCAAGAGTTTGCCCGCATTCTCAATGCATTCTTGTGGAGCTTACCCGAGCGTGACTGCAGCATTTTTATCCGCCGCTACTATTACGTGGAGAGCGTGGAGGAGATCGCAGAGCGGTATGCTTTGAGCACCGCTGCT
This sequence comes from Eubacteriales bacterium, assembly GCA_045594705.1. Taxonomy (GTDB): domain Bacteria; phylum Bacillota; class Clostridia; order Oscillospirales; family CAG-272; genus SVQP01. The sequence goes on along the minus strand of JAZNZB010000038.1, from coordinate 94,060 downwards.
GTTTATAAAAGCCTTTCCCGCGCGCGCATCAAGCTGCGTGTAGCTCTTGAAAAGGAGGGCTACACGGTATGAAAAATCTTCCTTTGCTCAGATGGATGGAGGACATTGACCCGATATTGATCGAGCGCGCCGATCGATACGTATCCCACCGTCGAACCCATGCTTTGCGCACCGTGCTGATTGCCGCAGCCGTTGCCGTGTTGCTTGCGGCAATGCTTGCTGCGTCCTCTCTGATGGTGTTGGCTTCCTATGCCGAGCAGAATTATCCCGAATACGATGGCACCGTGCTGCACGCGCTTGATTTTGTGCTGACGCAGGATGATAACGCCTTTGCAAATGCCCTTGGTGAGCAGAACAGAGCATCGCTTCACACGCTGTTCAATGCATTGCGCGGTGTCGGAGGCGAAAGCGAAACAGAAACCGAACCGGAGTCAGAGACCGAGGCCTATTCCGAGGGACTGATCTTTACGCAGTACAGTGATGGCAAGTATTACGTGTCCGATCTTGGTGATTGCAAGGATGCGCACGTGCGTATTCCTCCCACCACACCCGAGGGAAAAACGGTGAGCGGTATTGCAAGCCGTGCCTTTGAAAATGAGATCAGCATCACGGCCGTTACCGTTCCAAGTACCGTTACGACGATTGAAAACCAAGCCTTTGCGGGCTGCAGCAAGCTGGAATTAGTCGAGCTTTCCGAGGGATTGACGATTATTGAGGCCGAAGCCTTTCACCGTTGCTGGCGTCTGACCTCTTTGCATCTGCCCGCAAGCGTGACGGGGATCGGTCAGAAAGTGATCGGTTTGTGTATTATGTTAACAGAGTTGACCGTGGACGAGCAAAACCCCGTGTACCGCAGCGAGGGCAACTGCCTGATCGAAATCGAGAGCGGCGCGCTGATCGCAGGCTGTGAAGCAAGCGTGATTCCCGACGGAATCAGCAGCATCGCACCGTATGCGTTTTTCTGCATGTCGGGGCTTCGCAGCGTCGATATCCCCGAGGGCGTGAGCAGCATTGGCAATCAGGCGTTCTTTGGCTGCAGTGGACTGCGCCGGGTCACGTTCCCGACCACACTGACGCGCATCGGCGAGCAAGCCTTTTCCGAGTGTGTGGCACTGCGCAGCATTGTGTTGCCCGAGGGGCTGCCCGCCCTTGAAGAGAGAGCCTTTGAAAAATGCGGCCTTACAAGCGTCAGCCTGCCAAGCACACTGCAGACCATCGAGGCGAGCGCGTTTGAGGAATGTACTTCGCTTGTAGAGATCGACCTTCCCGAGGGACTGACGGTCATTGAAGACAGTCTGTTTTTCGGCTGTACGAAGCTTGAGCGGGTCGGCATCCCGAACAGCGTGGAAAAGATCGGGTATCACGCATTCTATCAATGTGAGGAGCTGGCTACAATTGATCTGCCACCTTCGATCAAGAGTATTGGAGCGTATGCGTTTTTCTGCTGCTGGTCTGTGACAAGCCTGACGCTGCCCGAGGGACTTCTTTCGATCGGTGAGGGGGCATTTTGCAATTGCTCCGACTTGATCGAGCTGAGTATTCCTTCCACTCTTGCTACCGTTTCGTACAGAGCCTTCAGCAGTTGCTCCGCGCTTGAATCCGTCACGCTGCCCGAAGGCGTGCTGTTTATTGAAGAAAGTGCGTTTTCCCAATGCACGGGGCTCAAGTCTTTCCATATTCCGAGCAGTGTGCTTTCGGTAGCTCCGCTGGCGTTTTATTCCTGCAATCTGCTGAGCAATCTGAGCGTTTCCGAGCAAAACATCCGCTTCAAGGTAGAAGGGAACTGTCTGATCAATACGGACACGGATACGCTGGTGTTCGCCAATGCGCGCAGCGAGATCCCGGGCGGCATCCGCGAGATCGGTGATTATGCGCTTTGCAACACCAATTTCAGAAGGATCACGTTCAAGGATGGCGTTGAGACTATAGGCAGCTACGCCTGCTCGTCGTGCTGGGAAACGGTCAGTGTGGTCATTCCCGCAAGCGTGACGACCATCAAGGACGGCGCCTTTGATTCCTGTATCGTGCTGCAAAACGTGTACTTTACGGGCACGGAGGAGCAATGGGCAGAGATTACAATCGGGCAGAATAACCAATCTTTGTATGATGCCACCGTGCACTTTAATTACGTACCGGAGGAATGAGCAATGCCATCACGCCCTTGCAAGATCCTTCGCTGCGCTCAAGGATGACGTAGTCGCTGCGCGTCTACGTCGCAAGGGCACGCTTGACAATACCAAAAATAATCCCCGCCAATGGCTCAGCCGTTGGCGGGGGATAATTTATAGAAAAATATTTTCCCGAATTATGTCAGGATCAGTGAAAAATGTTGTATGATAAGGTGAAGAGACAGAGAAAGGAGAATAGACATGCAAGATGATCTGATTATTGCGCTGTACTATCAACGCAATGAGCAAGCGATTGTCAAGACCGGCGAAAAATACGGTTCGTATTGCACGTGCATCGCGCAAAATATTTTACACAACGTGCAGGACAGCGAAGAATGCGTCAATGATACTTGGCTTTGCGCATGGAATTCGATTCCTCCTGCCAATCCTCCCGTGCTGCGCACTTATCTTGGCAGAATTACCCGAAATTTTGCGATCAATCGCTATAAAGAAAAGCATCGGCAAAAGCGCGGAGGCTACACGGTAGAGGCCATATGTGAGCTCCGGGATATTGCTTCATCGGAAAACGAGGTGCAGGAGCAAATTGATAAACAGGAGTTTGCGCGGGTGTTCAATGCATTTCTCTACAGCCTGCCCGAGCGCGATTGCAACGTGTTTCTGCGCCGTTACTTTTATGCGGAATCGGCGCAAGAGATTGCCAAGCGTTATGGCTTAAAGCAGGATAACGTGCTCAAGATTCTTTCGCGCACAAGACTTAAGCTCAAGGAATACTTGAAGGAGGAGGGAATTGACGTATGACGGAATTGATGCTTTTTGAATTGATGAGTGAGGCGGATTGCGAGCTTTTGGAGCGTTCCGAAACACGGGTAAACGTACGCCGCCAAACAGGGCTGCGCGTGCTTTTGATCGCTGTCGTGATCAGTGCGGTCGTGACGTTCGCTTTGTTTACGGGAGCTTTCTTTGCAGTAAGCAATTATCAAAAGCAGCATCCCGAATTTCAAGGGAGCTTTATTGAGGCGGTAGATATCGTGCTGACACAACAAGCAAGCTTTCTGACAGAGCTGCTTCCCGAAACCGTGAAGCTGGAATTGGGCGAACTGTTTGTCAAGCTTGGCGGAGAGAATCCGTTTGTGCCTCTTGGACCGGGCGAAGAGCAGCCAAGCGCGAACGTGACCGAAACAGAAACAGAAACGGAAACAGAAACCGAAACAGAAACCGAAGCAAATGGTACCTATCCATGGCATACCGAATGTGAGTACTGCGGCCGGTTGGACGGCGAGGGGCGGTGGTTTATTGCCGAGGTAGTTGATTCTAAGAGCGTAAAGCCTATTGGGAACGGATGCTTTGAGGAAATACAGGCAGGTGAGGCAGGCATCATTTTAGATTATTTTAGTGATAATTTGATCCATCAGCAAGGATTGGGTGCGGGAGATCTTGTCCTGATTACATACAGCGGATATGTGGTTGAAACCTATCCGTGTCAGATTACACCGTTCACGATTGAGCCGATCCGGGGAATAGAGTCACAGCCGGATATTGAGATTCCAAAGCAAGACACCAATCTTGAATTCTGGATCGCAGAGAACGTTGACGACGTGGATTTCTCCGAGTATCAAGAAAAATACGGCATGTTTGGCGGCAATCAGTATTACGGAAAGGATTACTCGCCGATCGTTGACGAGTACGGTCAGCAGACCGATCCGGAATATTACGTTCTCTATACCGTAACTTCTTATCCCGATTATTCGGATCGCGCACAGCATATTACGTGTATTGAAATTACAGATCCATCGGTTTACGTTTGGGGCATCACGGTCGACACGTCTCTTGAAGATTTTGAACGCATTGTGCAAGAGTATGGCTTTGAGATTGAAACCACGAATGATAACAGCTGTATTGCCAAACAGGGTAAGTATACGATATCCATGGGTCACGGCAACATCATGATCCGTGTTGAAGTAGAAAACAAAGATGGGATTATCTTTTGATTTGGAAAGTACGCATGATACAAATAAAACCCCCGCCAGCGGCTGTTGGCGGGGGTTTTATGCAGGGGCGATTCACAAATCGCCCTCTGTCAATTATGCCTCTAAGGTCTTCTTATATCCTTCCAGCTTACCAAGCACCTCGTCCTTATCCTTGCCCAGGAGCAGGAAATAGAACTTGATCTTGGGCTCGGTGCCCGAAGGACGCACGACGATGACGTCGCCGTTTACCAGCTTGAAGTACAGCACGTTGGACTTGGGCAGGCCCGTGGGGGTCTTTTTGCCGGTTGCAAGCTCGGTAAAGGTCTCGGTCTTGTAGTCACCGAACAGCTCAACCGGTACGTCGCCAAAGGTTGCGGGGGGATCGTTGCGCAGCGTGTCCATCATAGCGGCCATGCGTGCAGCACCGTCCAGTCCCTCCATGTAGATCTCCACGTTGGTCTCGTAGCAGTAGCCGTAGCGTGCGTACAGCCCCCGGAGCGCGTCGCCCAGCGTCATGTTCTTGGCCTTGTAATAAGCGGTCATTTCGCAGATCAGCATGGATGCCACCACAGCATCCTTGTCGCGTGCATACGTGCCCTTGAGGTAGCCGTAGCTTTCCTCAAAGCCCAGAATGAACGAGCCGTAGCCCTTGGCCTCGTAGTTCTTGATGACCTCACCAATGAACTTAAAGCCTGTCAGCACGTTGTGCATGGTCACGTTGTGCGCTGCGCAAATGGCAGCAGCAAGCTCGGTGGAAACAATGGTCTTGACTGCGTAAGGATGATCGGGCATGCTTCCGGTCTCCTCGTACGCGGTCAGAATGTAGTCAAGCAGCAAAGCACCCATCTGGTTGCCCGTGATGGTCATAAACGAGCCGTCAGCCGTTCTGGTCATGACGCCCACGCGGTCAGCGTCGGGGTCGGTTGCCACAATCAGATCACTGCCAACGCGGTTAGCAATCTCAATACCCAGCTCAAATACCTGAGGATACTCGGGATTGGGCTTGGGAACGGTGGGGAAGTTACCGTCAATGATCATCTGCTCGGGGACGGTGTACAGGTTCTTCAGACCGATTCTCTTCATAACCTCGGGTACGAGCTTGTGACCCGTGCCGTGCAGAGGAGTGTACACAATGGCAAGATCGTCCGCCACAGCCTTGACCGCATCGGGATTGACTGCCTGTGCGACCACCTGTGCCAGATACTTTTCGTCGGTCTCGGCACCCAGCATGATAATCAGGCCGTCTGCAAGAGCTTTGTCAAAATCGGCCAGCTTGACGTCTGCAAAGATATCCAGCGCCTCCATTTCTGCGCTGACCGTATCGGCGTGCTCGGGGGGCAGCTGTGCGCCATCCTCCCAGTAAGCCTTGTAGCCGTTATATTGCTTGGGATTGTGCGAAGCGGTGATGTTGATGCCCGCCACACAGCCGTATTCGCGCAGGGCGAAGGAGAGCTCGGGGGTGGGGCGCAGATCGTCAAAGAGATAGGACTTGATGCCCGCAGCTGCCAGCACCTGCGCAGAGGTCTTGGCAAAGAGCGCGGAGTTGTTGCGGCTGTCATAAGCAATGGCAACGCCATCGGCAGCGCGGCCCTCCTTGAGGATCAGATTGGCAAGACCCTGCGTCGCATAAGCCACGGTATGTACGTTCATGGCGTTCATGCCCGTTTTCATAATGCCGCGCAAGCCGGCTGTGCCAAAAGAGAGATACGAGGTAAAGCGCAGACGGATCTCGCCGTCATCGTCACGGATGCCTGCAAGCTCTGCCTTTTCTGCGGCACTCAGCTTGTCGCTTTCCAACCAACGAAGGTAATTCTTCATATACTGTTCCATGATCGCGTTCTCCTTTATATTTGTTAATTCTTTTACTGCAGATTCTGTTCCAGAGCCTGTGCCAGCTGATCGGGGCAGGAGGTGGGCTTGAAGCCGCACTTGATGCCGCGCAGACGGCGAATGGCCTCCTTGGCCTCCATACCGATGACAAGGGCAGCTACGCCCTGCGTGTTTCCGTGGCAGCCGCCCACAAAAGCAGCTTCGGTGATGATGCCGTCCTCCACGACCAGGTTGATCTGTCGGGAGCAAACGCCCGAGGTCTTGTAATTGATTGTCTGTTTCATGGTATTCATTCCTTTTTATGTATTTATTTGATCAAATAGAATCCGATGGGGGTAATATCCGCACAGAAAAGTGTCAGATAGATCAGAAAAGGGTATAACATTTCGGGATTTGTGCCAAGCCGCAGGCGGAAGGTCTCTCCGTCATGGCTTTGATAGGTGGCGGTGTGCTGTAGCGTATGCCCGCAAAGCGTTGCGATACAGATCAGCTCTCCTATTTGTAATGCGTCTGCCGGAGAACAGAGAAAATCCAGACAGTATTGGGGCATTGCCGGAATAGGCGCAAGCGTTTTTCTGACCAGTGCAAACGAGGTATAGCCCTCGTTGGTCGTTGCGATGTGGCAAAGCGCGCAGATGCGCAGATCGTAAAGCTCAATCTGACGAAACAGCCCTGCCATCAAGCCTTCCGCCGTGGATTCCACGGGCAGAATGCCGTATTCGCAAAGCCCTCCGCGCACCTCCTGGCATACGTCGTCAAAATGGTGAAAATACGCCACACGGCGGTGCTTGATAAAGCCGGTCAGCTCCATAAAAGCCTGCTCGGTGTAGCTGTTCTGCACGTAAGCCACACGCCCTTGCGCCTGTTCGGAGGGCGGGATATTCTGTCCGAACAGATCTGCAAATACTTGGTTGTAATTGTCCGGGTAAGCTACTGCGATCTCGTGACAAAGAGCGATCAGATCTGCATGGCGAACGGCGGAGTCGTAGGGGGTGGTTGCTTGTGCGCTTGGAAATATGCGCTCGGTCAGCGAGATCAACTGATCCCGATCCGGTTTTTCTGACAATGCCAGATCCTCGATCAGCTCACTAAGATGAAAGGCGCGCGCCAGATGCAAGGGCTCTTGCCGCTTTGAAACTTCTGACAGATTCTTCTGCACCGTCTCTGCAGGGTCCTGCTTGGCGGGCAGTGCGTACGTGCGATAATCGCTGCTCATTTATAAAAGCTCCAGCAAGGAGAAGCTGTCGGACAAAAATTTCTGCAGCTCCTCGGCTGTCAGCTTACGCTGCGCAAGCAGTGCAAGCGAGTAAATGTGTTCTGCGATCAGTGCTGCCTTATCGGGGTCTTGCTCCCCAAGAGAGAGCAGCTTTCCGTAAAGGGGGGAGGTCGTATTGACCACCATGGAATATTCCAACGGGAAATCCATGGGCGAAGCACCTGTGCTCATGGCGTACATGCGCATCATTTCTGCCATACGCGAGGATTCCTCGGTCACGTTGAGAATGGCGGGGATGGAAGCGTCCTTGAGCGGTTGATAGGTCACGCTCATCTGCTCACTGCCGCCTGCTTTGCGGAACAGCTCGGTCAGCACAGGCTGATCGGTCACCTCACCGTCGCCCTTGATCGCATCTGCCACGTCTGCATCAATTCTCTTGAACTTGACGTCGTCGCGATAGCTCTCCAGTGCGGACATAAACTGGGTATCCAACGATTTTTCCAGTACTGCTACCGAAATGCCCTGTGCTGCAAACAGGGAAATATACTGCGCCTGCAGCGCGCGGTCAGTTGTGTAGTATACCACGCCCTCGTTGGTTTCTTTGGCTTTTTCAAGGTATTCGTCAACCGTTACGTGTGAACCGTCGGTCAGGGAAAGCAGCAGGCTCCCCTTGACGCGGTCATAGAACTTGCGATCGCGGATGCATGCGTACTCCACGAAAATGCGGATGTCGTCCCAGATCTTTTCGTAGCTCTCGCGTTCGAGATTGCAAAGTGAATTCAGCTTGTCTGCGACCTTTTTAACAATGTGCGCGCTGACCTTGGACACGTAGGTGTTATTCTGCAGGTAGCTGCGGGAGACGTTGAGCGGCAGCTCGGGGCAATCCAGTACGCCGCGCAGCATCAGAAGATAATCGGGAATGACCTCCCTTATGTTGTCCGCCACAAAGACCTGGTTGTAATACAGCTTGACCTGACCCTCGATCGACTCATATTCCGAGCTGATGCGCGGGAAGTAGAGAATGCCCTTGAAATTCAAGGGATAATCTGCGTTGATGTGAATATGGAACAGGGGCTCCTTGAAGTCGGAGAACACCTTGTTGTAAAAATCCTTGTACTGCTCGTCGGTGCAGTCCGCGGGATTCGACTGCCACAGCGGCGTGGTGTCGTTGATGGGAGCTGTATCGGCCTTTTCTTGGTCGCCCTCTTCAAAATAGATCTCCACGGGCATAAACGCGCAGTATTTGCGCAGCATGCCGACAAGTCTTGCGCGGTCAAGGTATTCGCGCTCCTCGTCCGTGACGTGCATGATCACGGTCGTGCCGCGATCCTCCTTGTCACAGGGCTCGGTGCTGTAGCTGCCCGATTCGTCACATACCCAATGCACACCGGGAGCATCGGTAACGGATTTGGTGTAGATCTCTACGCTGTCGGATATCATAAAGGCAGAGTAGAAGCCAAGACCGAAATGACCGATGATGCCGTTGGCACCACCCTCGCCCTCATATTTCTGAATGAATTCAAAGGCACCCGAGAGCGCGATGTTGCAGATGTAGGTTTCCAGCTCCTCGGCACTCATGCCGATGCCGTTGTCCGTCACACTGATGGTGCGCGCGTCCTTGTCAAGCGAGACTGTGATACGGTATGCGCAGTCGTCACCCGGGATCTGACCCAGAGACTGCAGTCTTTTGTACTTGGTGATCGCGTCAGTCGCATTGGAAACGATCTCACGCAAAAAGATGTCCTTTTCGGAGTAAAGCCATTTTTTGATAATGGGGAAGATGTGCTCGGTATCAACGGAGATACCGCCTTTTTTGATGTTTTCGGTGTTCATGAGTGTTTAATCCTTATCTTGGTTTTGGTTATCCTGAGAGATCATTTCCTGCTCTTGCGTCGTGTCTGCATCAGTGACGTCTGTGCTGATCGTATTTTCAGCCTTGGCTTTGGCGATCTCCTGCTTTTTTTGTTGTTTTTTATCACGGCGCTGATCCACCCACTTTTTGATTTTGGAATGCTCGTAATAGAAGGCCAGCTTTCTGTTCTGGTAGTGGAAGGCAAGGTCGATCTCATCCTCGGAGGCCTCTCCGCGGTAGTATTCTGCGGTATCCGTAGGAAGTCCCTTTTTCTTGAGTCTGGATTCAAGGAACATCTTGCCAAGCTCGACCATGACGGCAAACAAGGGGACAGAAATGATCAACGCGATGGGGTTTCCGTCGAAAATGGTACCCATGACCACGATTGAGATCAGCACGCAAAGCGCACTGACACCCATGTGCTGACCAAGGATCTTGGGGCTGATGATGTTGCCCTCAAGCTGCTGGATCAGCAGGACCAGAATGACGTAGAGAAGGAATTTGGAGGGATTGGTGATCAGAATGATAAATCCGCCCGGGATCGCACCGATGAAGGGGCCGACGATGGGAATGATATCGGTAATACCGATCAGTGCGGCGATCAGAAGGTTATAGTCCGAGATACCGAAGATGGCAAAGGATGCCCAGCAAAGTGCAAAGATGATCAGTGCGTCGAGAAGCTTACCTTCAAGGTAGTTTCCGAAGGACTCGTGGATGATTTTAAGTACTTTGTTGATAAACTTGTTTTGCTCGTATGTAAAAATGGATTTGCGCATTTTTTTGATCTGTGCAAGTCTTGTTTCCTTGGTAGCAAGCAGGTGCAGTGCGATCAGAATGCTGAAGAAGGCGTCGATAATAAAGACGTAGATCTTATTGATCAATGTTCCGGTATAGGGGAACAGCTTTTCGAATACTTTTTTGAGCATGGACGTGGAATTCTCATCAAAAATCTCGGTGATCTGCTGCAGTATGCTCTTGGAGGAGTCGAATACGGAGTTGACTGTCGAGGTCACGATCTCCTTGATCTCCTCAACGCTGATATATTGTGCGTTTTCGGCAGGGGAATTACCGATCATCTTTTCCAGCCAGATAATGAAGCCATTGACAATGCCGATGACCTCTTCCAGATACGAGTCATAGTTGGCAAACAGGTGTTGGATACTGCGAATGATCTCGGGTACCAGAAGTCCGATGACGACGGAGATTCCCAAAAGCACGACGATCACGGTCATGGTCAGGGAGAGCGCTCGGCGCAGACCGGGGAACTTGACCTTTTTGAATACGTAATTATCAAACACCTTCATGATGGGATTACACAGGTATGCAATGCAAAAACCGTAGATCACCGGTCCGAAGATCAGCATCAAGCGATTGATAAATGCTTTCAGGCTGTCAATATTTACGATAGCATAAAGTAAAATGCCCACGATTGCTACGGCAATTGCAGCAAAGAAATAGGCTTTGTATCCTTTGTTTTTTTGTAACTCCATAAAAAGGTCTCCTTGATCTCGGTCTGTATGCGAAAAAATAATCCCGCACATTAAATTATATAACAATTCCGCGCGCGCGTCAAGAGCCGGACTAAAGTTTTACGCGCGCGTGCGCGAATTTTTTTGCCTTGCGCACAGATTTCGCCCTTGCCAAATGCATCGAGGTATGGTATAATCAAAAAAACGGACAAAGCAAGGAGACTGACCGAATGGAATTGCGTGCTTATGCGAAAATCAATCTGTATCTGGACGTGACTGCCAAGCGCAGTGACGGTTATCATGATATCGTCAGCATCATGCAAGCAGTGGATCTTTATGATACGGTCAGAATTGCCTGCACGGATGCCTTGCCCGTCGGGATCACACTGCACTGTGACGGAGGATTGCCGTGTGATGAGCGAAATCTTGCCTATCGCGCGGCTGCCTTGTATTTCGGCGGTGATATCCCGTGTCACGTGACGCTTGACGTACAAAAGCGCATTCCTGCCGAGGCGGGACTTGCCGGCGGCAGTGCGGATTGCGCGGCTGTTTTGCGCGGGCTGAATATGCAGTTTGCCAAATATTCCGAGCAGGAGCTGCTTGCGCTGGGTGCGCGCCTTGGCGCGGATGTGCCGTTTTGCCTTGTGGGCGGAACGCAGATCACTCGCGGCATCGGTGAACGGCTGCAGAGCTGCGTTCCCATGCCCGATTGCTATCTGGTCATTGCGCGCGGCGGACAGGGTGTGAGCACACCTTGGGCATATCGCGCACTGGATGAGCAGTACGGAGATTTTGCGCAGCAAGCCGCGCAGAGCGAGCATAGGCTTGCACGTATCCTTGACGCGATGCAAAAGAAAGACCTGAAGGGCATGAGTGATGCCATGTATAACGTGTTTGAATCAGTGGTGCTTCCTGTGCACGGGGTGGCAAGTGTACTCAAGCAAGAAATGGAGCACGGCGGTGCGATCGCGGCTATGATGAGCGGAAGCGGACCCAGCATCGTGGGAATTTTTGAGAGCGAAAGCACGGCAAAGCAGGTGTGCAAGCAGATCAACAGGGAGGGGATCGTCGCACACGTTTGCAGACCGGTGAACTGAATGAAGCATAGAGAAAAGCCCTTGCAGCTGCAAGGGCTTTTTGTTATAACGTGCTTTGTTATAGCCGAAGATTATTCGCTCAGAGCGTCCGAGATTGCCGAGGTGCATGCGGTGGTGTCCGCGTCGCTGAGCATGGTGTAGACCACGTAATTGCCGAATACCGTGACCTGTGCATTTTCCAGCTTGGTCTTTTCGGCAGGATCGTACATGTCAAGATAAACCTCCAACTTGACCTGCATGGACTGCACGTAAGCCTGTACCTCGTTCTTGACCGCACTTACGTCGCCGCCCTGCTTGACGTGGAAAATCCCGAATTCATCTACTGTCTGCGAAGAGGTGGATGCGCAGATGATCCATTCGGAAACATTGGAATCGATCACACCGGGCTGCGCAAATTCGAGAGAAACGTAGTCGGTGTCCGCTGCGGTAAAGCCGCCCTGCGTGCTGACCTTGCCAAGAACAGCAGTGGAAATATCCTTGACAGCAACGTCATCCCTGACGGAGGAGCATGCGCTTATCATACAAGCAAAGCAAAGCAGCAAAGCTGCGATCATAGTCAGTTTTTTCATATCCTTATCTCCTTTGATCAGTCGGTGTATCCGTGTGTGCGGATATATTGCAAAATCGCTCTGTAGGCCTCGGCAGTCATGTGGATGCCGTCGCCTGCGTCGTACAGGGCACTCATTGCGCCGCTGTCGTTTTTGAGCACGCTTGCCGTGTCAAGATATTTACAGCCGTAATCCTTGGCCAGCTTCATGACCCAGGTGTTGGCGGTATCGATCTTTGCATTGGTAATGCCGTTCTTCTCATTTCCCGCGTCGATGACCGATTGCTCGTAGGCAGCGGAAACGGGGAAGATGGATTGCAGCATGATCTTGGTATCGGGGCTTGCCTGGCGGATGGCGCTGAGCAGCTTGCCGTAGTAGGTGGTGAACTTGTTCTGATCACAGTAAGCAACACCGTAGTCGATGCCCAACGTGATAACCAGATATTCGGGCTTTTTGAGTGCGACCGCATCGGCGATCTTGATCTCCTCGCCCGTTTCGGGATAGCGGATGGTGGTGGTGTGGATGGTTCCGTCCAGATTCAGCCAGCCCGAAGCACCGGACCACACCTGCGTGGTCTGTTTGCCGCCCTTGAGCACGGCGCGGTTGATCATGTGATAGGTGGTCGAGTCGCCAAGGAAAATGATGCTGTCAATATATTCATCACCCATATCCTCGCTCTGTCCGAGAATGACCGAGGGGTCGGGCTGCCAGGCGGGAACGTCCTGTGTATCCTTTGTGTCGTTGGGGGTGCCGACTGATCCTTGAGCACCGGGAGTGGTAACGCCTTGGACAAGCGCGATCACGCCCCAAGCGGTCAGCAAAAGAATATTTACAGCGAGCAGCGCAATGATTACGATAAGCAGTACTTTAATGATCGAATCTTGATTCATGGTCGGGGTCATCTCCGTTTCTGATCTTTATTGTTGGGACTTGAAAATTGACTTTGATAAGCCTTTTGCTCCTTTTTGCGCAGGCGCGCGTAGCGGACTGCCAAAAACGTACCCATGCAAGCACCGTACAAAAGCGTCATCAGCACAGAGAAGAGCAGCAGCGCGTCACGATTCATGCCGATATCCGCATATCTGGAATAAATGCATAAGTAAAAGCCGCCCAGCGTCAAGATGGCGTGCAGGATCGAACGCCACCAGATCGAAAGACCCGAGTGAGCAAAAACGGCGTTGGCCATTGCAAAGAACGCGCAGAAGGCAAGCACGAGAAAATACGTGGGAACGGCAAACGAGGTCATGCCGCATGCGGCAATGAAGATCATGGATGCCCCGAACGCCACGGTTGTATAAATACAGGTATGTATCAAAAAAGCTTTGATCAAGGACTTGAATTTCATGCGGGGAGAACCTTTCATAGTACAGATATATATACTTTACCATATTCGCGCGAAAAATGCAAGCCCGCGTGCGAAATTTTTACGAAACCTTTACAGGGACGGTCAACCGGTCGGTAAAGTGTGAAAAGAACCACTTGTTTACAAATCATTTACAATTATCTTTTGTAATAAATGTAATCATATAGTGTTTTTCGACATTTGTATAGTGAAGGAGAATCAATACCTGCATGCAGTGTACATAATGCACAAATAAAGTTGACAAGCCATAGAATATATGGTATAATATTCTTGGCCATAGGTCGGGCACTGGCACTTTTGCTTGTGCTTTCCTTGTTGTCCGTATATGCGGGTGAACAACAAACCGAACAGACCGAAACGCCCGCGGCCTCACAAGACACTGGCTCGGAGTCCGTAGAAAGCGTGACTTCGAGCGAACAGGATGAATTTGCAGCAGTTGAACTTGACCCACTGCAACCAATTAATTTGCAAGAGCCCGAGGTTGCTGCAATCGATAATTGGGAAAATATTGAACCCTATATTGGCATTTTGCTTCATGAGGGATACATAGGCTTCAAAAACAAGTCATCCAAAAATTATTTGACAATACCGAATGGTTCGACTGCGCATGGGACAAATGTTTGTCAACAGAGTGAGAAAAGCATTCCTAATGCGCAAGAGTTTTTCTTGAGCTATACGTGGAAGCCAGAAAAAAATATGGCATATTTTACTATATATCCTGTTGATTTATCCGGGAACACAGTATCAACTCGAGTAAAGGCCGGATCCGTTAATGCAAGTACGGGTGTGGCAAATGTTAGCTTGCTGAATTTTAATACAAAATGTTGTTGTCGGGTTCCCAACACCTTCGCAAGGAGATTGGTTTATGGATTTACCCCGAATATTAATCATCTTAATGTCAGGAGGTTTCTATGAGAAAAACATTTTATTTATTTTTAATGATATTCGTTATGGTTATTTCTCTTGCAGCGTGTCAAGAGTTAAATGTACCGGATCGTTCGCAATATGAGGAAGGATCCTTACATACGGAATTTGTATCGGATAATGATGCTGATAACACGGAAGACATGATCGTTGACGGTGCTTTTTTAAAAAAACTTAATGGATTACAATATGATTCATCGGAATCATCTTTAGATCCAAATCATTCAGAAGATATTTCGCTGAATACGAAGAATTATCAGGATGACCGAGCAGAGAAGATCGTCAAATACACCGTCAATGACATTGAATACGAATACGTGTATGCATATTCAACCGATGGATGGCTGTATAACGATGGAAAACACTGGTATGATGGTGTGTATAATGGCAAACCATCCGAACTTGTCATTGATGCAAAAACCGGAAAATGCATTGAGTTTTCGTTTTTTCCTCACTACAGTGAAAACGGTGAGGTATCGTATACGGAAGAGCAAAGATACGAAATTGCTTACGATTTTTTGTCAAAGCATGTGGAAGATCCTCAAAATTACAAATGGGATCCCGAAATAGGGGTTGGAATCAGCTTTTTTTGGTTTTACAGGTACATCGGAGAACTGAAAACATGCGATCACATGGTGATTGCAGTTGATGACGCGGGAACAGTATTTTCGTATAGCCACAATAATCTGGGTGATATGAAAAACGTTAAGCCCATTCCGGAGGAATTTATGAAAAGCGTCTATCGAGTGTTGGAGGAAGAGGCGAATAGCATATATCGAGAGTTAGAGGAGGAAGGCTGCACTTGGACCTATGAGGCTGAAATAGATCAGCTTGTCCGATTGGAAGACGGAAGCCTTGCTCTGGATTGCAGCGTTCAGGCCAAGATCACAACAAAAGACGGTAATACAGTCAGCGACGGCGCATGGTTTATGATTCCCATTACAGAACCCACAGTGAGAGCAGAGTAGTTTCACATTCCCCGCGGCATTAGCCGCGGGGATCTTTTTTCTTTTGTGCTCGGATGGAAATATTCACTTTATGCAAACATTTATGCATTTTTGTGTTGACTTTTTGCGCGGTATTGTGTATAATAAAATATTATATAATGACTATATATGCCCAAATTCGTGCGAAAGGAAACAGCTATGGCACAAATGAGTAGAAAAATGCAAAGAGAGGCAGTATTTGGACTGCTTTTTGAAAGTGATTTCAGAAGAGACGAGACCCCCGAAGAGGTCTATGCGACCTGGTGTGAGCAGAATGGCGAGCCCGAGGGAGCTTATATCAAGGACGCCTTTTTCGGCGTTTGCGAAAAGCTGGACGAGATCGACGCCACCATCGAGCGTCACTCCAACGGCTGGAAGGTCTCCCGCCTGACCCGCGTCTCCCGCGCTGTCATTCGTCTTTGCACGTATGAAATGGCGTACGTCAAGGACGTACCCTGCGCGGTTGCCATCAACGAGGCGATCGAGCTGACCAAGAAGTATGACGACGAAAAGGTACGCGGCTTTGTCAACGGCGTACTCAACGGTATTAAGAACGAGCTGGATGCACATGCAGAATAAACCCGTATGCTTCGTTGGCTTTGATACCAGCAACTATACCACCTCGGCAGCAGTTTGCACCGAGGACGGAAAGGTGATTGCCAATATCAAAAGCCCTTTACCCGTAGAAGCGGGTGCTTGCGGACTCAGACAGAGTGATGCGGTGTTTGCGCACCTGAAAAATCTGCCCGATGTTTGCGAGGTGCTGCGTGCCGTCACGGCCGATTATACCGTGGCTGCAGTGGGCTATTCCGCCTATCCGCGTGATGCCGAGGGCTCTTATATGCCTTGCTTTTTGGCAGGCAAGACGGCTGCAACCTCCTTTGCGGCTGCACTTGGCGTGCCGCTTTACGCGTTTTCGCATCAGAACGGCCATATTATGGCGGCAGCGTATGCTTCGGGACAGATGGAAAAGCTGATGCAAGGACCGTTCGTTGCGTTCCACGTGTCGGGCGGCACCACCGAGGCGGTGCTGGTCACGCCCGAGCATGGCAGCATCGGCAAGGTCACGCTGGTGGGCGAGACGGCCGACCTCAACGCAGGGCAGGCCATTGACCGCATCGGCGTTGCCATGGGGCTTTCGTTCCCATGCGGCAGAGCCATTGAGCTGCTGGCAGCAAACGCCACGGGCAAGATCCCCAAGCCGCGCGTGTCGGTCAAGGGCAGCGTGTGCAATCTGTCCGGGCTTGAAAATCTGGCTCTCAAGCTGTACAACATGACGGGCAACAAGGAGCTTGTCAGCGCGTATACCCTGGATTTCGTGGCGGAAACGCTCTCTAAGATGACCGAGAACATTTTGACCGAATATGGCAGAATGCCCGTACTGTACGCAGGCGGCGTTATGAGCAACTGCCGCATCCGCGAGCGATTGGAGCGCAAGTTCCACGCCTATTTCGGCGCACCCGCATTCTCTGCGGACAACGCCGCAGGCACAAGCCTTTTGTGCCGTAATCAATTTTTGAAAGGGGAGTAAACATGCAAGACGTCAGGCAGTATTTTTCCGTGACACAGCTCAACGAATACGTGCGAATGCTGCTGGACGGCAACGCAGTACTCTCGGATATATGGATCAAGGGTGAGATCTCGAATTTCACCAATCAATACAGAACGGGGCACATGTACTTCTCGGTCAAGGACGCGGGCGCGACCTTGCGCGTGGTCATGTTCCGTTCCAATGCAGCAAGACTGAAGTTTGAGCCGCGCGACGGCATGAAGGTGCTGCTGCACGGCAGAGTCTCGGCTTACGTGGCGGGCGGTCAGTACCAGTTTTACGCCGATCTGATGGAGGCGGACGGACTTGGCAGCCTGTACCTTGCCTTTGAGCAATGCAAGGCGCGCCTTGCCGCCGAGGGGCTTTTCGACCAAAGCCGCAAAAAGCCCATCCCAAGCTTGCCGCGGCGTGTGGGTGTCATTACCTCTCCCACGGGCGCGGCCATCCGCGATATCATCAATATCACGGGCAGAAGATACCCGCAGGGCGAGCTGCTCATCTTCCCGTCGCTGGTGCAGGGCGAGCAGGCTGCCGCATATCTGGCGGGCGGTATCCGTTATTTTAACCGTGCGGGGAACGTGGACGTCATCATCATCGGACGCGGCGGCGGCTCGATCGAGGACCTGTGGGCGTTCAACGACGAGCGGCTTGCAAGAGAGATCGCAGCCTCGGCCATTCCGGTCATTTCCGCGGTCGGACACGAGACAGATTTTACCATCTGTGATTTTGTGGCAGATCTGCGCGCGCCTACGCCGAGTGCCGCAGCAGAGCTGGTCTTCCCGGATCGCTTTGCGCTCAAAGCAGAGCTTGACGCAAGGCTTAATAAGATCGGCGCGCTTTTGCGCGCGGATATTGCAGCCAAGAGGGATCAGCTTCGCGTGCTGGCCTCCTCGCGCGCCATGCGCTCTCCCGCTGCCGTCACGGCAGAAAAGCAGATGCGCTTAGACGAGCTTTCGGTGCGCATGCATACGGCGGGACAGATGCTGCTGGATCGCAAACGGCAGGGGCTTGCGGCCTCGGTTGGCAAGCTGGAGGCACTCAGCCCGCTGGCAGTGCTGCAAAGAGGCTACGCCGTGGCGCAAAATGCGGATGGCGAGGTAAGTACAAGTGCTGCTGCCTTTGACGCGGGCGAAAGAATTACGGTCAGATTTGCGGACGGAGCGGTGGATGCCACCGTGGATTCTGTCAAGAAGGAGCAATTATGGAACAGAAATTGAGTTATGAGCAGGCACTGGCGAGACTGGAACAGATCATCCGTGCCATGGAAAGCGATAAAATTCCTCTGGAGGAGTCTTTGAAAATGTATGAGGAGGGCGTTGCCATCGTGCGCCGCTTGTCCGCCGAGCTTGACGAGGCGGAGAGAAAGATCAAGATCCTGCAGCAGAACGCGCAGGGCGAGATCGTTGCCGTCGATTTTATCACTGAAGATACAGACGCTTAAAGGAGATTCGATATGATTCCTGCATTCATAGAGCAAGACGCAGCCCTTGTCGGTGAGCGTCTTGCACAGATATATCCCGAGGGTAGCCGTACGACCAAGGTGCTGTACGACGCCCAGAAATACAGCCTGCTTGCAGGGGGCAAGCGTATTCGCCCCGTACTGGTGCTTGAGACCTGCCGCATGCTTGGCGGTGACCAAAGAGTTGCGCTGGATTATGCAGCCGCCGTGGAAATGGTGCATACTTATTCGCTCATCCACGATGATCTGCCTTGTATGGACGATGACGATCTGCGTCGAGGCAGACCCACCAATCACAAGGTGTTTGGCGAGGATATTGCCACCCTGGCGGGCGACGGACTTCTGACCGACGCCTTTGGCGTGATCCTGTCCTGCCCGTACGCATCGGCACAAAGCCGCGCGGATGCAGCACTTGCGCTCTCGTGCGGTGCGGGCAGCTTTGGTATGGTCAAGGGGCAGGTCATTGATATGTTCGGTGAGAAAAACGTTTTGACAGAAGAGGAGCTGCTCGAGCTGCATCGCGGCAAAACGGGTGCTCTGATCGAGGCTGCCGTCAGACTCGGCTGTCATGCAGCCGAGCTTGCTTCGGACGACGCAAGGACTGAAGCACTCGTGACGTATGCACGCAGCATCGGGCTTGCTTTTCAGGTCATTGACGATATCCTGGATTGCACGCAGAGCGCAGAGGCACTCGGCAAGAGCGTGGGCAGTGACCAAAAGGACGGCAAGACCACGTTTATGCGCTTTTACGACGTGGATGGCGCGCGCGCATATGCCAAGCAGCTGACGGAGGATGCCGTTTCGGCGATCGGGACCTTGGAAAACAGTCAAAGCTTGGTGACTTTGGCAGAATTTCTTGCAAAAAGAAACTATTGATAAAACAGAGGAATGACAACATGCAAGCAGTTAGAGATTTTTTTACCAACTACATAGTCATGTCCGCACTGACCGGATGGTTTACGGCTCAGATATTGAAAATATTTACCCGAGGCTTTAAGCAAAAGAAGCTGGATATTCCCAATATCCTTTTTGGCACGGGCGGTATGCCCAGCTCGCACACCGCAGCCGTGATGTCTATGGCCGTGGCAACTGCGGTCGTGTTTTCGCCCGCCTCCTTTGAGTTTGCTATTGCGGGCGTGCTGGCCATGATCGTCATGCGTGACGCTATGGGCGTGCGTCGTGAGGTCAGCAAGCAGGCAGCCATTATCAACAAGCTGGTGATTGACGTGATCAACGCCGAGAATGAAGAGAACAGAGAAAAGAGACTCAAGGAGCTGGTCGGCCATACGCCCTTGCAGGTGTGGGCAGGCTGCGGCGTTGGTATTGTCGTACCGCTGCTTTTGCAGTTTATCCCGTTCTTCCGCGAAAGCATTTTGCAACTGCAGGGCGTGGGATGATGAGAGCGGATCTGTACCTTGTTGAGTACGGTTACGTCAAAAGCCGTACCGCTGCAAGAAAATATATAGAGCAAGAGCATGCCGTTATTGACGGGCAGGTGATGAAAAAGCCCTCGCAGGAGATCGACGAGAATGCAGAGCATACCGTTGAGATATTGGAACGCGAGCGATACGTCAGCCGCGGCGGACAAAAGCTGGAGGGGGCGTTGCGTACCTTTGGCATCAACGTCGAAGGCCTGCGTGCGGCCGATATCGGTGCATCCACGGGCGGCTTTACCGATTGCTTGCTGCAAGCGGGTGCAGCGCACGTGTACGCCATTGATTCGGGCAGGGATCAGCTGGATCCCGACCTGATGCTTGACGAGCGCGTGACCAATATGGAGGGCGTCAATGCAAGACACCTGCAGCCGGACGATATCGGAGGCTGCGTGGATATTGTGGTCATGGACGTTTCGTTTATTTCGCAGACGCTGATCCTTCCTGTTGTATCCAACCTTTTGAAGGATGGCGGTATATACGTCGGACTGATCAAGCCGCAATTTGAAGCGGGCAGAGCAGCACTTAGCAAGGGCGGCATCGTCAGGAATGCCAAGGACCGTCGCGCAGCGGTTGAGCGTGTATTGGAAGCAGCAGAGCAGCAGGCTCTGTGTCTTTACGGACTCACCGAGTCTCCCATTGAGGGCGGAGACGGCAATATCGAATACCTTGCATATTATGTAAAAAACGGACAAAACGGTATCGCACGCACATCGACGGTGCAACGGCTGTTTTTGGACAAGAGAAAGTAGGAGATCGGCATGAAGAGAGTTGCGATCATTACGAATTATAATATCACCGAAAAAGCGCATGCCGCCATTACTGTGGCGCAGCGGCTGATCTCGCATGGCTGTGAGGTGGTGGCTGCCGTATATAATCGGGAGCGTTTTCTCAAAATGGCACAGGGAAAGGCTGAGTTTTTGCTTCTGCCTATCGACGAGGTGTACGCAACTGCAGAAATGATCGTGGTGCTTGGCGGAGACGGCTCGATTTTAGAGGCGGCAAGACGGTCGGCCACGCGCGGCACGCCCATTCTGGGAATCAATCTGGGAAGACTTGGCTTTATGGCTGAGTTGGAGATGCGCGATGTGGCAGATCTTGACAGGCTGTTCGAGCCGGATGGATACACCTTGGAAAAGCGTTCGATGCTTAACGTGGAACTGATCGGCTCCAAGGGAAATCTGCGTTCCTTGTGCTACGCACTCAACGATGCCTCGATCTCCAACGGATCGATCGCACGCATTGTCGACCTTGAGCTTTCTGAGGGCGGTGTACCCGTGACCTCTTACCGTGCAGACGGCCTGATCGTGGCAACGCCTACGGGATCTACCGCTTATTCCATGTCGGCCGGCGGATCGATTGTGGATCCCCGTGTGTCCTGCTTCTGTGTCACGCCCATCTGCCCGCACTCTCTGGCAGCAAGACCCATGATCTTCCCGGATAGTGCAGTGCTTGAGATCAAAAATATCTGCCAGCGTGAAAAGATGCTGTATCTGACCGTGGATGGCAGAACCAATTATGAAATGTATAAGGGCGACGTTGTCCGCATCAGCAAATCCCCACTGCAGACCAATCTGGTGCGCATCAAAAGCTGTGGCTTTTATAAAAAGCTGCGCCAGAAGATGACCGAGAACGAATAAACGAAAACGGAGTGACATTTGATGAAAAAGAACAGACATGAGAAGATCATAGAGATCGTGGAAAAATACGACGTCGAGACGCAGGACGAGCTGATCGAGTATCTGCGCAAAATGGGCTATGACGTTACGCAGGCAACCGTGTCCCGTGACATCCGTGAGCTCAAGCTGACCAAGGTGATGGGCGAAAAGGGCTCTTACCGTTACGAGCTGCCCAAGACGAGCGAGCCTCTTGGCAATTTCAAGTTCAATCATGCGCTTGCAGAATCCATTACCTCGGTGGACTATGCGCAGCACACGGTCTTGATCAAAACCTTCCCGGGCATGGCGCAGGCGGTTGCCGTAGGTATTGATAATCTGAGGCTGCCGGTCATTCTCGGCTGCGTGGCAGGGGATGATACCATCATCGTCATTTCGCGCTCCGCTGAGGCTGCGGCTGATCTGAACACCAAAATCAAGGAAATTATCAGAGGCCAGTAATGCTAAAGGGACTGCATATAGAAAATATCGCGGTCATCTCGCAAGCAGAGATCGATTTTTCGTCCGGCTTTTGTGTCATGACGGGTCAGACGGGCGCGGGCAAGAGCGTGATCGTGGATAGTATTATGCTGGTTTGCGGTGCCAAGGGTGACCGTGAGCTTGTGCGTTCGGGTGAGAGCAGCGCATGCGTTACCGCCCATTTTTCTGATCTGACTAAGGGAGCGATCCAAGGCCTTGCCGGTCTGGGCATTGCTTGCGATGACGGCGAGGTCGTTTTGCAAAGAACGCTTGGCGCGGACGGAAAGAGCGGCGCGCGCATCAACGGCAAGGTGGCGACGCTGGGTATGCTGCGAGAAGCGAGCATATATCTGATCTCGATTCACGGGCAGGACGATAACCGCTTGCTTGCGGATCTGCGCTACCATATGGATATGCTGGACGCTTACGCAGGCATTGATGCACAGAAGGCTGAGTACGGATTGCTTTATGAGCAGTGGCGCAGCCTTTGTGAAAAGCGTGATGCACTGACGCGTGATGCGGGTGAGAGATTGCGCACCATAGAAATGTTGAGCTATCAGATAGCCGATATCTCTGCCTTAAAGCTCAAGGCGGGTGAAGAGGAGCTGCTGATCGAAAAGAGAAATAAGCTGCAAAATACCGAAAAGGTGCAAAAGCAGGTCAAATTTTCCACCAAGGTGCTCACGGGCGCGGGATCAAACGGTGCGGTTTCATATATGTTGGAGCGATGCGCTGCTTCCATGAATGCGCTGGCCGCTTACGTGCCGGATGCTGCCGAGGTTGGCGAGGAGCTGATCGACCTTTCCTACCGTGTGCGCGATCTGTCCGAACGTATTGAAGCGTACGCAGAGGATATCGACGACGATCCCGTGGCAATGCTTGATAGGATCGAGGACAGACTCGAGGCGATCTCCAAGCTCAAGCGCAAGTACGGTGGCTCTGTTGAAGCTGTATTGGAATTTTTGGTAAATGCCAAAGCGCGACTGGATGAGATCGAGCACTCGGACGTGCTTGCGGAGCAATACGACGCCGAGATCGCAGAAATACATAAGCGTGCGATGACGCTGGCAGAGCAAATGTCCACGGTCCGCGCAAAGGCGGCAATTGAGGCGGCAGAGCAAATCGCAGGACAGCTTGCTTATCTCGATATGGCAGGCGTGCGCTTCCGCATTGCCGTAACAAGAGAAAAGGAACTGGGTCCGGGCGGCATTGACCGCGTGGAATTCATGATCGCCACCAACCCGGGAGAGCCGCTTTCTTCCATGATCCGCATTGCGTCCGGCGGTGAGCTTTCGCGCATCATGTTGGCTATCAAATGCGTTATGAATCAAAAGGACGGTGTGCCGACCACGGTTTTCGACGAGGTGGATACGGGTATTTCCGGCAAGACCTCTCGCAAGATCGGCATCAGGCTTGCCGATATGGCAAAGGGGCAACAGATCATCTGCATCACCCATTCGGCACAGGTCGCTTCTCTTGGTAAGCAGCATCTGCACATTTCCAAGCAGGAAAGGGAGGGAAGAGCCTTTACCTCGGTGAATACGCTTGAGGGCGAGGATCGCGTTTGCGAGATCGCACGAATTCTGGGCGGCATCCATATCACGGATGCGCAAATGCAGGCGGCAAGAGACATGCTTTGTGCAAAGGATCGCGAATAATTCGCAAAATGCTGTTGCATTCACGTCAAATATGTGTTATAATACAGAATTGTGAAAATCGTCATCATTATGAAAATCATCATATAAGGAATATATTATGCTGAAAATCAAACAGAATATTGCAAGTAACATTCAAAAGGGCATTCTTGCCATCAATCCCGCAGCAGAGCTGACGGTGGACGAGCTGGCAGGCATGCTGGAATATCCCCCCGATGCGGGCATGGGCGACCTTGCGCTGCCTTGCTTCAAGCTCTCCAAAACGCTGCGTCGCGCACCCGTTATGATCGCGCAGACGCTGGCAGAGCATCTGGACTGCGATTGCATCGTGAGCGCAGAGGCAGTCAACGGCTATCTCAATATCCGTCTGAGCCCTGCATACCTGACAAGCCACGTGCTTTGTGCCGTGCTTGAGAAAAAGGAAAGGTACGGCGCCCCTGAAATCGGTAAGGGCAAAAAGGTCGTACTGGATTATTCCTCTCCCAACGTGGCAAAGCCCTTCCATATCGGACACCTGGGTACCACGGTTATTGGCCATTCACTCAAGAAGATTCACGAGTTTGCAGGCTATGATTGCTTCGGTATCAACTACCTTGGCGACTGGGGCACCCAGTTCGGTAAGCTGATCTTAGCGTATAATACCTGGGGCAGCAAGGAAATGGTCGAGCAGGGCGGTATTGATACGCTGGTTGAGCTTTACGTCAAGATCAATAACGCCATCACCGAGGAAAAGGAGCAGGGCAAGACCGCGCTTGCAGACGCAGCGCGTGCCGAGTTCCATAAGATGGAGACGGGCGACGAGCAAAATCTCGCACTGTGGAAGTGGTTCATTCAGATCTCACTTGAGGAATACGAAAAGACCTACGCACAGCTGGGTATTACCTTTGACAGCTATCTTGGCGAGTCCTTTTATACCGACAAGATGCCCGCGCAGGTGCAAAAGCTGCGAGATGCGGGTCTACTCAAGCTGGACGACGGCGCATCCATCGTCGATCTGGACGAATACGGCATGCCTCCTTGCCTGATCCTCAAGAGAGACGGCAGCACGCTGTATCCCACGCGTGACATCGCAGCTGCTGTCTACCGTAAGGAAAACTATCATTTTGATAAGTGTATCTACGTGACCAGCACTCAGCAGATTCTGCACTTCAAGCAGTGGTTCAAGGTCGTGGAGCTGATGGGCTACGACTGGCACGATCAGCTGGTGCACGTGCCCTACGGTACGGTCAGCATCGGCGGTGCAAAGCTGGCAACCAGAACCGGCAACGTGGTGCTGTTGCGTGACTTGTTCGGTGCGGCCATTGAAAAGGTCACTGAGATCATGGAGGAAAAGAATCCCGAGATGAAGGGCAGAACTGACGTCGCAGAGGCTGTGGGCGTTGGTGCGATCGTGTTTTACTATCTGACCAATAACCGCATCAAGGATATCGACTTCAACATGGACGACGCGTTGTCCTTTGACGGTAATACAGGTCCTTACGTGCAGTACACGTACGCACGTGCTTGCTCGGTGCTTGAAAAGGCAGGGCAGCCGAGCGGTGCGGACTTTGTCATCACCGCCCCCGAGGAGCAGGCACTCTTAAAGGTGCTTGCCGCCTATGAAGAAAAGGTGCTGCTGGCACTGCGCGATTATGAGCCCTCGGTTATCACCAGATTCATTCTGGACGTTGCCGTTGCGTTCAACCGCTTCTATCATAACTGCCGCATCCTGTCGGAGACCGACGAGCGCGTCAAGCAGACAAGAATCGCGCTCACGCTTGCCACCAAGCACGTGCTTGGCAGCGCGTTTGAGATGATCTGTCTGAAAAAGACCGAGAAGATCTGATTTTTGAAAAATTTAATTGTAGTGAGGTAATATATCATGTCCGGACATAGCAAATGGGCCAACATCAAGCACAAGAAGGAAAAGACCGACGCCGCTAAGGGTAAGATTTTTACCCAGATCGGTAAGGAAATCGCTGTAGCCGTCAAGGCTGGCGGCGGCGACCCCAACAACAACTCCAAGCTCAGAGATCTGATCGCCAAGGCAAAGGCAAACAACGTGCCCAACGATAACATCAAGAGAAGTATCGAAAAGGCACTTGGCGCAGGCGGCGACAACTTTGAAGAGATTACCTACGAGGGCTACGGTCCCGCAGGCGTGGCAGTCATTGTCAGAGCTGCTACCGATAACAGAAACAGAACCGCAGGCAACGTGCGTGCCGCTTTCTCCAAGTACCACGGTAACCTTGGTACCTCGGGCAGCGTCAGCTTCATGTTCTCCGAAAAAGGCCTGATCGTCATTGACAACGAGGATGGCGACATTGACGAGGATAAGCTGATGGAGGATGCTATGGAGGCAGGTGCCGAGGACTTTGCAGCCGAGGGCGAGGTATTCGAGGTTTACACCGAGTCTGCCGACGTTTTCGCAGTCGCAGAGGACATCAAGGCTAAGGGCTACAACGTGCTCTCCGCAGAGCAGACCATGATTCCTTCCACCTACGTTGAGCTGACCACCGACGACGATAAGAAGTTCATGAACCTGCTGCTTGAAAAGCTGGAGGAGGACGACGACGTTCTCTCCGTATTCCACAACTGGGAAAACCAGGACGAGTAATCAGAAAGATTGAAATAAACCTCCGTGCACGGGCAATACTTACCGTATTACCGCACGGAGGTTTTTTATGATCTATGAAACGCAGGCATCGAGCGGCGCGGCCTCTCTTGCCGACTATTATCTGCAAAAGGGAAACGGAACGCATGCCTATCGCTATTTTGGCGTGCACAGGTTGCTTGACAGGCCGGATTGGAGCTACGTATTTCGCGTAGCTGCGCCCGGAGCGGATCGGGTCAGTCTGGTTGGGGAGTGGGATGGCTGGGAGCCCGTGCCCATGCAGCGCATCCCACAAAGTGGTGTATGGGAGCTTTGCATGCGCGCGGGAATCTGCCCCGAGGGCTTGCGGTACAAGTATCTTGTAGAAACGGGAGATGGCAGGCATTATAAGGCCGATCCGTATGCCCGTGCGAGTGAGTGCAGCGGGGAAGGCGCATCTTATATCAGCACCGAGCAGCATTACGTCTGGCACGACCGTGATTATCTTTCCGCAAGAGCCATGCATCACAGTGAACACGAAAAGTATGCATATCCCATGAACATCTATGAAGCAGAGCTTCTTGGCTGGTTGGATCGGGATGCCGTGGGTGTGGACGCCAATTACCGCATCATAGCCGATCTGCTCGCGCAATATTTGGCCGATATGGGATATACGCACCTGCTTTTGCACAGTGTTTGCCGTCAGAATGCAGGCAAAGAGGGCATCGTGTCATATTTCGCTCCCGACAGTGTGCTTGGCACGCAGGATGATTTTGCATACTTTGTGGATCGCATGCACAAGGAGCAGATCGGTGTGATCATGGAGCTGGAGTGCCGTGCCCCCGGCACGCACGTGGGCGGTCTTGTCAACTTTGACGGCGCGGGCGCGTATGCATCCATGCGGGACGGCAGGGCTCGATTTGCTTATGCAGACCCTTACGCTACCACTCTGCTGTATTCTGCGGTTATGTTCTGGCTGCGCGAATATCATCTGGACGGCTTGTATATCAATGCAGAAGGGATGAGTCCCGACCGATCAACGGGAGACTTTGTCAGAGGACTTGCGGCTCACGTGCATAAAGGGATGCCTGATGCATTGCTGCTTTTGCGCGGTGCGGGTCACCGGGGGCTGAGCACGGATGCCGCATGGGGAGGACTGGGCTACGATCTGGTCATCGATCCGCGCGTCGAGAGAGCCATGCTTGATTGCTTTGCCATGCCGACGGATATTCGCCTTGGCAGACAGGCCTGGCGCGAGCCTGCCGGATATGTATTCGCTGAGGACTGCATTCTTGCACTGTCATCCGAGTTGATTGCAGAGCGCGCTACGTCTGTGCTTGAAGCCTTGGCGGGTGACAGAGTGCAAAAATTTGCATCTATGCGGCTGCTGTTTTTCTATATGACCTGTCTGCCTGGAAAAAAGCTGATCTTTATGGGCAATGAGATCGGGCAGTCGACAGCCTGGCAGGTGGGCGGTAGTATGGAATGGTTTGTAAGGGAACTGGATTTTCATAAGGAATTGTACCAATATGTAAGGGCACTCAACCGACTGTATGGGCAAATCCCTGCGCTGTGGGAATGTGATTTTGGCAAGGATGGGATCTTGGCAGTGATGCTTGATAATGCACCCGAGGGTGTGATCGCCTTCCGACGCTTCGACCGGGCGGGCAGGGAGGTTTGCGTGCTGATCAATTTCAGCTTGAAAGAGGCACAGGGCGTACGCGCGCAGCTTGGCGGCAGATATCCGTATTATGAGCAGATCTTTGCTACGAATGAGCAAAGCGAGCCCAATCGTCTACAGACCGACGGTGAAGGATGGGTCACGCTTGATTTGCAAGGACTTTCGGGAATTCTTCTCGCCCCCCTACCGCCGGCAAACGGATTTTGGATGGAAAATGTTTGAAAAACATCTCTGCTTGCCTTGACACCCAAGCGGCAAAGTGATAAAATATAGGTTAGTCGGCAAAAAAGGGGAGGTGAGCACGTGGACGCCAGAATCAAGAGACTGTTTGGAAATACCGTGATCTTTACAGTGGGAAAATTTGTATCCAAAATGCTGGTCTTTTTGATGATGCCGCTGTATACCGCATGCCTGTCCGAGGCGCAGTATTCCACCGCGGATCTGATCACGCAGCTTGCCAATCTGCTCATCCCGTTGGCTTGCCTTGGCATTGCCGAGGGACTGTTCCGCAATGCAGCAGCCAAGGAAGGGGATAAGGAAGCCTTTTTCTCAAGCGGCATGGCCATTTTGGCCATCAGCTCGGCAGGCTTTTTGCTGCTCTCGCCGCTGCTTTTGCTGCTGGAATACTTCGCATCCTACGTTTGGCTGATCGTCATTTTCGTGCTGTGCTCCAATTTTCATTCGGTTTGCGCGCAGTACGTTTGTGCTATCGGTCGCACAAAAACCTTTGCTTTTCAGGGCATTCTGAATACCGCACTCAATATTGGCTTCAATCTGTTGTTCCTTTTGGGCTTTGGAATGAAGATCGAGGGATACGTGCTCAGCGTCGTGTGTGCCGATTTTGTCACCACGCTTGTGCTGATTGTGTATTGCAGACTGTGGCGCGCCTTTTCGTTCAAAAAGATCTCCAAAAAAATCATGGGTGAGATGCTGCGCTTTTCCTTGCCGCTGATCCCCACCACCGTATTCTGGTGGATCACGGGAGTTTCCGACCGCTATCTGGTCGCGCGCATGCGCTCGGATGCAGAGAACGGCCTTTACGCGGCTGCCTATAAGATCCCCACGCTGCTGACGTATATGGTCTCGGTCTTCAACGAAGCGTGGAGACTGTCCGCTGTCAAGGAGTCGGATGACCCCGATGCATGCGCCGATTTCTTTGGCAAGGTGTTCCGCTATTACGTGGCCATTGTGTTTGTGGGCGGGGCAGGCTTGATTGCATTTGCCAAGGTGGCCTCGGTGCTGCTGTTTGCCGATTCTTATTATCAGGCATGGCTGTACGTGCCGATTCTGGTGCTTGCCACGGTATTCACCTCATTTGACTCGTTCCTGGCAACCGCATATTTCACCAAGAAAAAGACCATGGTGTCGTTTTATACCTCCATGGTGGGCGCGATTTTCAATATCGTGCTCAATCTGATCTGGATCCCGTCGTGGGGTGCGGTCGGTGCGTCGGTTGCAACGTTTGTCAGCTATTTTGCTGTCTTTGTACTGCGTGCGGCTACCATGCATCGTTTTATCCGCTTCAATTTGCAGATCCCGCGCATTGCAATCAATACCGTGCTGCTTGGCGGCATGACGGTCATTATGATGACCGAGCCGTATCTCTGGCAGCTGTACATCGGTCTTTTGGCTGTTGCGGTAGTGGGGTTGAATGCGCCCGCGCTGCTCTCCATGCTCAAAATGCTGCCCGAGATGCTGAAGGGAAGACTCAAACGCTGAAAATGCAAAAAAACATGAGAAAAATGTAAATTATTTTTCAAAAAGCTCTTGCATTTTGAGAAAGTATATGTTATAATAACCGATGCGTGCCATGAGCACGGCATTAGAACGGGTGGTCCGCTGCATGCTCGCATGAACATCCGATAATATAAGGAGGGCCATCAAAATGAATCTGATCGAGGCTTTTACAAACGAGCAATTGAAGGCAGAAATTCCTTCTGTCAACGTTGGTGACACCGTACGTGTTCACAACAAGATCAAAGAGGGTTCCAGAGAGAGAATCCAGCTTTTCGAGGGTACTGTTATCGCGAAGCACGGTGCAGGTATCTCCGCTACCTTTACTGTAAGAAGAATTTCTTACGGCTGCGGTGTTGAAAAGACTTTCCCCATCCACTCTCCCAACGTAGTAGCTGTTGACACTATCCGTCGTGGTAAGGTCAGACGTGCAAAGCTGTACTACCTGCGCGGCAGAGTTGGTAAGGCTTCCAAGGTTAAGGAAAAAATTTAACCGGAATAGAAAAGGTGAATGCAATCTGCATTCACCTTTTCTATTTTACCACTCCAGCTTGATTTCCTCGTTTTGCTCGGAGCTGTCGTAGATGGCTTGCATCATACGCGCGGTGATGATGACCTGGTCGATGTGAGAGGGAAGCTTTTCGCCCGTCTTGATGCAGCGGATGAAGGAATCGATCTCGTTCTGGAACATATGTACGCTGTCGTATTCGGGAATTTCCTTGGTCAGCTTGCCGTCCTTGGTGCCGAATACCGTGAAATTGCCGCCATAGTTGAGGCGAACGCCTGCCTTGTCGCCAAGGAAGTCGATATAAGCCTCGCCAATGCCGATGTTTTGCGCCCATGCACCGTTGAAGGTGATGGTCGGGCCTTCGGTGCGGATAAAGCCGGTGACGCTGTCGTCCACGTCGTAGGTGCCGTTTACGTCCTTGGTATCCTCAGCCCACATGCCCTCATAAACGTAGTTCGGCATATCTACGCCCAGCTTGCAAAATGCCTTGCCCGAAACGGTCAGAGGCTTGGGATCGCCCGTGCAGTACATCACGATATCCAGGTAATGCACGCCCCAGTCGATCAAAGCACCGCCGCCTGCGATCTCCTTGGTGGTAAACGCACCGCCAAGTCCCGGGATCGAACGCCATGCGCGGAAGGATACGTATACGTGATAGACCTCGCCAAGATCACCGTTCTCGATCAGCTTTCTGATCTCGTTGACAGCCGTATTGAAGCGGTTGACCACGCCGATGTTGAGTACCTTACCCGACTTGTGCTGTGCCTCTTGCATCAGCTTTGCCTCGGCATAGGTGCGTGCCGCGGGCTTTTCGCAAAGCACGTGCTTGCCGTGCTCCAAAAAGTCAATGGCAATGGTGGTATGCATACGGTTGGGGGTGCAGACCGAAACTGCCTCGATCTCCGGGTCGTCCAAAATCTCGTGGTAGTCCACGATGGCAGTACCGCAGCCGTATTTTTCCACGGCAGCCTGAGCCTTTTCGGGAATGATGTCACAGAAATACTTGATCTCTACCTCGGGATTGTTCATGTATGCGGGAATATGTGCGCTGTTAGCGATCGTTCCGCAGCCGATCACGGCAACCTTTGTTTTGCTCATGGGTCGTCCTCCTTGATAAAACTGTTACCATGATTATACTCCTTTTTGATCAATTCGTCAAGAATAATTGCATATGTTCACACCGTGTTAAAAAATATTTGTTACACTATGAATATATTATCTTACCCGGAGGAAAGTTGTGACAGTCAAGATCGTAAAGCTGCAGCAAAATGCACACGTCCCCACCTACGGAAGCGCCGACGCAGCAGGCGCGGATCTGTATGCATGCATTGACGAGGCGGTGACCATACAGCCAAGTCAGACCGTGCTGATCCCCACGGGACTTTCGATGGAGATCGAGCAGGGCTTTGCGGGATTTATCTATGCGCGCAGCGGCCTTGCCACCAAGCGCGGGCTTGCGCCTGCCAATAAGGTCGGCGTGATTGATAGCGACTACCGCGGCCAGGTCATGGTCTCTTTGCATAATCATACCGAGCAGCCGCAGACGGTTGAGCCGGGTGAGAGAGTGGCGCAGATGGTTTTCGCACCGGTGTACCAAGCACAGTTCTGCGAGGTGGATGCACTGCAGGAAACCGAGAGAGGCACGGGCGGCTTTGGCTCGACCGGCACGAAGTAAGTAAATCAAAACACTAAAATAATCATTTTGGAGGAACGTATGAAAACGATCAGATTTCTTTCCATGATCCTTGCGATGTTGATGCTCGGCGTTTGCTTTGTCGGCTGTGACGGCGGAAACGAAGAGACCACAACTCCCGAGGATACCACGGCTCCCGAGGGTACTACAGCTCCCGAGCAGACCACACCCGAAGAGACCACCGAGGAGCAGACCGAGCCCGAAAAGCCCGAGGAGCTGCTTGCTTACGACACCTACTATCTGGATACCTATATGAAGCCTATCTGGAAGGGCAAGTACATGTATAACGAGACTGTCATGTTCGTCGGCATGGACGACAAGGCGTCCTTGCTGTATACGCCCGACGAGATTCTTTCCGTCACCTCTTACGACCTGAAAACGGTTTACGAGCAGGGCAAGGACTATGACGTTGTGGACGGACAGCTGGTGCTGCTTGAGGGCACGCGCATTCCCGTCATCACCTTTGAGGAATACTATCACGAAACCGAGATCCCCGGTATGCCCGCACAGCTTGTTACCAAGTATGACGGAAAGCAATATTATACCTATTGGGGTGAGGGCGTTGTGATGACCCAGTGGCAGATCGCCGTGACCTACACGCACAGCCAGACCTGGGAGGGCTTTGTACCCGAGACCTCGAATCAGTTTGCAAAGCTGATCGCAAAGCTGGAGGCAGGTCAGGATGCTACCATGATCTTCTATGGCGACAGCATCACCTTCGGCGCATCCTCGTCGGGTCTTTCCGGCACCAATCCTTACGCACCCTCCTATACCCAGCTGTTCACGCAGTACCTGGCGCAGAAGTACGGCTATACCGTCAAGTACGTCAACACCGGCCTTACCGGTGCTGCAGTTCCTCCCGCAGAGGACACCGTGTTCGGCACAAACGGTACCATTACCTATATCAATCCCGCCGTGGGCGGTTGGACCAGTGCTGACGGCTTTAACAAGTTTGACGAATACGTCAAGCCCTTC
Organism: Eubacteriales bacterium; assembly: GCA_045594705.1. Taxonomy (GTDB): domain Bacteria; phylum Bacillota; class Clostridia; order Oscillospirales; family CAG-272; genus SVQP01. The sequence goes on along the minus strand of JAZNZB010000038.1, from coordinate 61,285 downwards.
GTAGAGCAGTACGGCTGTGATTTCTTCCTGCTGGCATTCGGTATGAACGATGCAGGAAATTCTCCCAAGAACGAGCAGAAGGCAATCAAGAAGATCTCGGATAAGCTGTATGAGATCGCACCCGAGGCAGAGATGCTGCTTGTGGCAACCATGATTCCCAATCCCGAGGCCACCAACGGCTGGTACGGCAATCAGCACCGCTTTGAGAATGTGTTTGAAGCGCTTGCAGCAGATTACGTAGAGGACGGTAAGTCCTGCGCCGTCGCCAAGATGACCACCATGAGCCAGAGAATTCTGGAGAACAAGCGCTTCCGCGACCATACCGGTAACAATATCAACCATCCCAACGACTTCCTGAGCAGAATTTACGCGCAGGTCGTTTACCAGACCGTGATCGGTTACTGATAACCTATATCAAGCCCTGCACGGAGTATTCCGTGCAGGGCTTTGTCCATGAAAGGAGTTCAATATGATCAAATATGAAATTCAAGGAGATTCGCTTCCCGTTGTGATCTGTTATCCCGAGGCAGGGCAAACGCTTTGCACAGAGAGAGGGGCTATGAGCTGGATGAGCCCCAATATGAAAATGGAAACAAACGCAGGCGGATTTGGCAAGGCCATGGGCAGACTGTTTTCGGGCGAATCCGTGTTTTTGAACGAATATACCGCAGAGGGTCGCCCCGGCATGATCGCGTTTTCGTCCTCCTTCCCGGGCTCGATCCTGCCTTTTCACGTCACGCCCGGCAATGGCATCATCGTGCAGAAAAAGGGCTTTTTGGCCATGGAGAAGGGACTGAATCTGTCCATCCATTTCCGCAAAAAGATCGGCCAAGGGTTGTTTGGCGGTGAAGGCTTTATCATGCAGAAGATCACGGGTGATGGCCTTGTGTTTGTTGAGATCGACGGCTACTGCAAAGAATATGAGCTTGCCGCAGGGCAGAGCATTATTCTCGGCACAGGGTATCTTGCAGCCATGACCGAGGCCTGTACCATGGAGCTGGAGAGCGTCAAGGGCGCGAAAAACGTGCTGTTTGGCGGCGAGGGCTTCTTTAACACGCGTGTGACCGGCCCGGGTAAGATCTGGGTACAGTCCATGCCCATTATGGCAACAGCGGCAGCCATTGCACCGTATATTCCCACAAGTAACGATTGAGATATGGATATGAAGCACACATTTGCATACGAAAACGCACAATTTCTTTATGACGGTCAGCCCGTGACCATTCTGTCGGGTGCTGTGCATTATTTCCGCACCCTGCCCGAGCAATGGGAGGACAGACTGCTCAAGCTCAAGGCATGCGGACTCAATACGGTCGAGACCTATACCTGCTGGAATCTGCACGAGAGACGGGAAGGGCAGTTTGATTTCTCGGGGCTGCTTGATATTGAGAAATTTATCGAAACGGCAGAAAAGCTGGGTCTTTTCGTCATCCTTCGTCCGGGGCCTTACATTTGTGCCGAATGGGATTTCGGTGGACTTCCTTCCTGGCTGCTCTCTTATCCCGATATTGCGCTGCGCTGTGACGATCCCATGTACCTATCCAAGGTAAAGCCGTATTATCGCGAGCTGCTCTCGCGCATCCGTCCGCATCTGTGCACCAACGGCGGCAACGTCATCATGGTACAGGTCGAGAATGAGTACGGCAGCTACGGCGACGATAAGGTCTATTTGCAAAAGATCGTGGATATCTACCGCGAAAACGGCATTGATTGTCTGCTGTTCACCTCGGACGGCACGGCTAAGTGGATGCTGAGCGGCGGTACGTTGCCCGAGGTGCTGGCCGTGGCCAATTTCGGCAGCTATACCGAGCAGATTTTGACCTTGAACGAGTTCCAAAAGGATCGCCCTCTGATGTGCGGTGAGTTCTGGGACGGCTGGTTTGACCATTGGTACGAGTCGGGCACGCAGCTGCGACCCATCGAGGACATCGTGCGCGAGATCGAAAAGTTCTTTGATCTCGGCGCGTCCTTTAATTTGTATATGTTCCATGGCGGCACCAATTTCGCTTTTTGGAACGGCGCAAATCATCCGGGCGAGTATCAGCCCACCATCACAAGCTACGACTACCGCGCGCTGTTGACCGAAGCAGGGGATACCACCCCGCTTTATGAGGCAGTCAAGGATCTGATCGCACGAAGAACGGGCAAGCCTGCGCCCGAAATCGAGGTCAAAAACTCCGAAAAGGCAGCCTACGGCAACCTTACGCTGACCGAGCAGGCGGAGCTGTTTGAGAATCTTGACAAGCTGTCTTCTCCCGTCAGGGCTGCATTCCCCAAAACCATGGAGCAGCTGGGGCAGGACTTCGGCTTTACGCTGTATCGCACCACCATTCATGGCCCGATTGAGCCGCTGCCGCTTTGCTTTGGTGAGCTGCACGACCGCGCCATTGTGTTTGTCAACGGGCAATTTGCAGGCATCAAGGAGCGTGACCGCCGAAACGATGAGATCAACGTTTCGCTTGATTTCGGTGAGTCCGCCGTGGTGGATATTCTGGTCGAGAACATGGGCAGAGTTAATTACGGCATCAATTTGCTGGATAAGAAGGGAATTTTGGGCGGCGTGCGCCTGGGGCAGCGTTATCACTTCGGCTGGGAGATGTACCCCATGACCATGGACGATCTGACCGGTCTGACCTATGCACCCGAGCACGGGTTTTCCGGACCCGCATTCCTGCGCGGCAATCTGCATCTTGATGAGGCCCCTAAAGATACCTTCGTTCGCCTTGATGGCTTTCACAAAGGTTTTGTCACGGTCAACGGTTTCAATATCGGCCGTTACTATAATCCCGCAGGTCCGCAGAAAACGCTGTACCTGCCCGCACCACTCTTGCACACGGGCGACAACGAGATCGTGGTCTTTGAATCGGATGGCTATACCGATCCCGTAATCATGTTCACGGATACACCGGAGCTGCAGAATTTGCAGATGAAATAATTGAATAAAAGCACCCCCGAAGGATTTTTGAGTCCGTCGGGGGCTATTCTATGCAATCCGTCTGTCGGTAGGGGCTGACGTCCTCGACAGCCCGTTTTGCATCAACAACGTCATGTAGGGACAGGCGTCCTCGGCTGTCCGTTAATAAGGTGGTATATATGGGAGGGGGCGTCGAGGACGTCGCCCCCTACAGCGAATGTTTCACAACTGTCAATTATTTTGTCACAATGACGTTGACGTCAAATGCAAAATCTCCCGCTTGCAGGGTGACCTTGGCCGTACCCGTGGTGCCGAGTGCCTTGCAAATGCCGCGTTCGTCTACGCTGATCAGCTCGGGGGAGTGGTTTTGATAGGTCACGCCGTCCTTGACCTCGCAGATCTCGTACCACCTGCCGTCCGACCAATGCGCCAGTCCTCGCAGCTGCTTGGCGACGCCCTCGGAAAGGGAAATGACGTATGTGTCGAGCATCGGCTCAAACGAAACCACCGTGCGCGTGCCCGCATCGTAGCAGGTATCGGGCGCATCCACGTACACAAGCACCGTGCCGCAAAGGTTTCCAAGATGCGCATCCACGTAGGTGTATCCCACCTGTTTACCGATGACCATACCGTCCTTGATCTCTACGATCTCGGTGTCAAAGTTGTCAAACGTGAGCAGAGACGGATCTATCATTTCCGGCTCGTAGCAGGAGTTGTAGGTCTTCATTTCAATCGGTGCGGTTGTGCCGGGCTTGACGCGGATGTAGTGCGGTTTCACGGCTGTCAGGATCATGGGCTGCATGTCGGGGTCGCGCTCCCAAAGCTCGCTCTCCATGGCAAGATTGGGCAGATCCAGCTCGGAATAGTAGTCCTCGTCCATGAGAGTGTACTCGTATCTGTGCAATCTCGTACCCCATTTGCCCCATTGGTTGCCGTAAGCATAGCCGAGCAGCAGGGTATCGCCTTGCCCTATATGGTGTTGTGCGTCACCCGAAATGCCGCAGTTGTGCAGCATAAAGCAGGTGTTGGTGCGGATGTCGTTGACTCGGGTAAATACAAGGCCGTCGTCCGACTCGGAAACAGACAAAAAGCTGTCCCCCGAAAACCGCTTGTCGGTGGAAAGGGCAATGAACTTGCCGAGCTCTTCGCAAAAGACTACGTCATAGGAATCGTTTCCGCCGCCGTTGCGCACCGCAGCCACGCCGTGCTGCACGATGGTGCGCGGCCAATCCTCGCGCGTGATGTCGGCGGTTGCCACACGTGTCTGTGAGTAGCTTGTTCCGTCTGCCTTTTTGGAGGTCCAGGTGTAATAGATGTAGAGCAGGTCGTCCTTGACCACGAAGGAAAACTCACCCGCCCCCCAGTGTTTCCAATCCTCGTCGTAGTAGATAATGGGCGCAGGCTTGCCCATCCATGCACAGCCGTTGCGGTATTCGCCCCAGCCGTCGCCCGTCCACTTGAAGAAGGGACCGTCGGGGTTTTCGCTTCTTGCCACGAATCCGTTGTTGCAAACGCCGCCACCGTCAGCAAAAATGGTGGAAGTGTAGCCGATGTAGTAGTATTTCCCGTATTTGAAAACCGCAGGGTCACAAACAGAGAACCAGTCCATGGAATCGGGCGTGGGAGTCAGCACCACGCGCTCGTCGGTCCAGGTCTCGCCCTTGTCGCGGGATTCGCGATAGGTAAACCAGTCTGCTTCAAAGCAATCTCCGGGGGAGGCGAACCATGCGCGGCAAACGTCGCCCTCGACCATGATAGAAGGGCCGTAGCGGTATCCCCAGGTCTGTGTCTTTCTGGGCATATAAATATCCTTGCCGGAGTCGGGAAGGCTTAACTTGAAATGCTTGTTCATCAGTATGCTCCTTTCGGCTGTATGATAATTTCAGTTTATCACAGCCAAAGAAAATTGTCAATAAAAACGCTCTGATTTCTTGACGAATCAAAAGGATAGTGTTATAATAACTTATAATAGGATTACTATGTATACTTGGAGGTATTACGGTATGTTTGACGTATGTATTATAGGTGCGGGCGTCGTGGGCGCGATGTGCGCAAGAGCCCTGTCCGCATACAAGCTGGACGTGTGCGTTGTGGAGAGAGCCAACGACGTTTGCACGGGCGCCTCGCGCGCCAACAGCGCCATCGTGCACGCAGGCTTTGATGCAAAGCCGGGCACGCTCAAGGCTCGCTTTAACGTAGCGGGCTCCAAGATGATGGAGCAGGTCTGCGCAGAGCTTGGTGTCAAGTACGTGCGTAACGGCTCCTTGGTGCTTGGCTATGGCGACGAGGACAAGGCTACGCTTGAAGACCTTTACGAGCGCGGCGTCAAAAACGGCGTCGAGGGACTTGCGGTGCTTGACCGCGAAGGTGTGCTTGCACTTGAGCCCAACGTGACCGAGGAGGTCACCTGTGCACTCTGGGCACCTACGGGTGCGATTGTCAGCCCGTTTGGTCTTTGCGACGCGGGACTTGGCAACGCCATGGACAACGGCGCGCAGTTTATTCGCAATTTTGAAGTGGACCGCATCGAATCCGCTGACGGCGGTTATACGCTGTATGCGGGGGATCAGAAGGTCGAAGCAAGATATGTTGTCAATGCAGCAGGCCTTTATTCGGATAAGATCGCAGCTATGGTAGGGGATGAGTCGTTTGACGTGCATCCCAGACGCGGTGAATATATGGTGCTGGACAAGGCGTACACGCCCTCTCTGACCGGCTATACGCTGTTCTCCACGCCCACACCCAAGGGCAAGGGCATCCTGGTCACGGCAACCACGGGTGGCAACGTCATGTTAGGGCCTACCGCTGTGGATATGACAGACAAGGAGGACCTTGATACCACCGCCGAGGGTACTGCAAGCATCCGCGAGCAGAGCGCAAGATACATCAAGGGCATTCCGTTCGGCGGAGTGATCACAAGCTTTACAGGGCTTCGTGCAGTCGGCAGTACGGGCGATTTTATCATCCATGCATCCGCCCCCGGGTTTATCACGTTCGGCGGCATTGAAAGCCCCGGCCTGACAAGCGCACCCGCACTTGGCGAGTATTGCGTCGAGCTGCTTGGCAAGGAAGGCCTTGTGCTTGAAAAGAAAGAGGACTGGAATCCCATTCGCAAGCCGTCGGGCTGGTATCGTAAGCTTGACGACGAGCAGAAGAATGAGGTCATTGCAAAAGAGCCCGCGTATGGCAATATGGTCTGCCGATGCGAGGAAGTCACCGAGGGCGAGATCGTGTACGCGATCCGCACAAATCCCGGTGCACGCGACGTGGATGGCGTCAAGAGACGCACACGCAGCGGCATGGGCAGATGCCAGGGCGGCTTCTGCTCGTCCATCGTAGTCGAGATTTTGTCCCGCGAGTTGGGCATTCCTTACGAGCAGGTCACCAAATCGGGCGGCGCCTCAATCATCAATTACGGAAGAACCAAAGGAGGGAAGGACAATGCTTAAAGTCTCACTTGTCATCGTGGGCGGTGGCCCTGCAGGCATGAGTGCAGCGGTTGCTGCATACAAGGCAGGGGTCAAGGATATTCTGATCCTGGAGCGCGAGGCGCATCTTGGCGGCATCCTTCGCCAGTGTATTCATAACGGCTTCGGCCTTCATAAATTCGGCGAGGAGCTGACGGGCCCCGAGTATGCTGCTCGCTATGCAGAGCAGGTCAAGGAGCTTGGCATTCCTTATAAGGTGGGCACTATGGTCACAAAGATCACGCCCGATAAGGAAATCACCGCCATCAACTCCACCGATGGAATTATGCATATCAAGGCAGACGCCATCATTTTAGCCATGGGCTGCCGCGAGCGTCCCAAGGGTGCGCTCAACATCGCAGGCTCACGTCCGTCGGGTATTTATACTGCGGGCACTGCACAGAAGTACGTCAATATCAAGGGCTATATGCCCGGTAAAGAGGTGGTCATCCTCGGCTCGGGCGATATCGGTCTGATCATGGCGCGCCGCATGACGCTGGAGGGCGCAAAGGTCAAGGCGGTCTGTGAGCTGATGCCTTATTCCGGTGGCCTTGCAAGAAATATTGAGCAGTGTCTGAACGATTTCGGTATTCCGCTGTTGCTTTCTCACACGGTCGTGCAGATTCACGGTAAGGAAAGAGTCACGGGTGTGACCATTGCCAAGGTGGATGAGCAGCGCAGACCCATCAAAGAGACCGAGCAGTACATCGCGTGCGATACGCTGCTGCTTTCCTGCGGCTTGCTGCCCGAAAACGAGCTGACCAAGGGTGCGGGTATTGATATTGACCGCATCACGGGTGGAGCCGTGACCGACCAGAACAGACAAACCTCCGTGCCCGGTGTATTTGCTTGCGGCAACGTGCTGCACGTGCACGACCTTGTGGACTACGTGTCCGACGAGGCTGAGATCGCGGGCTGTGCCGCTGCGGATTACATTGCAGGAATCGGGAGCGAGCGTGTGGATATTTGTGTGCGTCCCGTCAACGGTGTACGCTATACCGTACCGCAAAGGATCACCAGCGCACAGGATACCGTGGTCTATTTCCGTGTATCCGACGTGTTCCGCGACAAAAAGATCGTGGTCAGATGCGGAGAGAATGTGATTTCAAGTAAGAAAAAGATCAAGCTTGCTCCCGGTGAGATGGAGACGGTAAAGCTGGATGCAAAGGTGCTGGCCGAGATCGGAACGGGCGAGATCAGCATCGGATTGGAGGGCTGAGAAAATGGCTAATATCAGAGAAATGACTTGTATCATTTGCCCTCGCGGCTGTCAGCTGACCGTGGAATACGAGGGTAAAAACGTATTGTCTGTTAAGGGAAACGCATGTAAGCGAGGCAACGACTATGCAGTTGCCGAATGCACTTGCCCCACAAGAACCTTGACTACCACCGTCATGACCAAGAGCGGTGAGGTGGTAGCGGTAAAATCCAATCAAGCAATCCCCAAGGAGCTTTTGTTTGACGCAATGAAGCTGATTAACGCGCTTAGCGTTTCCGACTGCGTCCGTCAGGGCGACGTTGTCGTGGCCAATATTCTTGATACGGGAGCGGATATTATCGTTACGTCCTATATCGAATAATGCGGGGAGGAAACGACCATGAAGCAATATAAGAATTATGCAAACGGACCTTTGATGGCTACCGATGCGCTGGGCAGAAGGACAGCCGACCGCGAAAACGCTCCGGCGCGCAGAGAAAACCGCCTTGTTGGTATGTTTTATTTTCTGTGGCTTGGCGAGCATGGCAGACACAAGCCCTACGATATCTCCAAGATCACGGCCAAGCACCCCGACGCAGGGCAGCACCCGGATGCGGAGTACTGGGGTGGCATTGGCACGTATCACCATTGGGGCGAGCCCTTTTACGGATATTATTATTCCGATGACGAGTGGGTCGTACGCCGTCACATGAAGCTGCTGATCCAGGCGGACGTTGACTTTTTGTTCTTCGATACCACCAATGCCTGCATCTACGAGCACAACGTCAAGCTTGTCATGCGCGTGCTGGACGAATACGCTCGCGACGGCTGGAAGATCCCTAAGGTCATGTTCTATACCAACACGCATTCCGGCAAGACCGTGCAGGAAATCTATGATAAGATCTATGCCGTAAACTATTGCCCCGACACTTGGTTCTGCTTTGAAGGCAAACCGGTCATTATCGCAGTAGAAGAGGAGTGCTCGCCCGAATGCAGAGAATTCTTCAATATTAAGATGTCGCAGTGGCCCAACGAGCCCGATAAGCTGGGCGGCTGGCCCTGGATGGATTTTACCCGTCCGCAGCGCGTGTTTGCCAATCTGAAGGGCGAGGACGAGGTGATCAACGTCTCTGTTGCCCAGCATCCGCAGCTGCGCTTTGGCGACTCGGTGATGTATGGCGAGACCGATAACAACGGCCGCGGCTTCCACGATATGCATAACGATCCTGATCCGGATGCCTACCTGCACGGCTACAATTTCGCCGAGCAGTTTGAGCGCGCCATCGAGACCGATCCGCCCATCGTGCTGGTCACGGGCTGGAACGAATGGATCGCAGGCCATTGGCAGGGCATTCCCGAGCGTCCCATTATGTTTGTGGACTGTGCCAACTATGAATATAGCCGCGATATTGAAATGATGCGCGGAGGTTATTTTGACAATTACTTCATGCAGCTGGTCGACTACGTCCGTAAGTATAAAGGCGTGGACGAGTACGATACCTTTGCAGAGCTTGCCCCCGTGGATTATTACAACGATTCCGAGCAGGATGAAGCCGAGGAGGTCTGGGCTGAGTATCATAATTTCTCAGACGGTGACTTTGCAAGATGCGCCCAGGGCTCCGGCACGGTATATGAAAACCGCACCCAGCGCAATGCTATTACAGGAATGACCGTCAGCCACGACGACGATTTTATCTATTTCGGGATTATTACCAAGGACGAGATCAAGCCTTGGGACGGACAGGGAAGCTGGATGAAGATCTATCTCAATACAGACGGTGGGAAAGAGTATCAGTACGTGCTGAACAACAAGCCCTACGACGACCATAAGAGCACCGTGGCTGTGATCGTAGACGGCCTGCGCGCAGCCGATTTCGGGGACGTGGTATACAGATGCTCCGGCAACATGCTGCTGATCATTGCACCCAGAGCGGTACTCGGTCTTGACCGTGACGATTTTACTGTCTGGTTCAAGGCTGCGGACAGCACCGAGGAGCTGACAAATATTGAGGACTTTTACGATAAGGGGGATGCCGCACCTTTGGGCAGACTCAACTACGTTTACAGAGGAACTAAGAATAAGAACTAAGAAGGTAGAAAAATGACCAAGATTGATATTTTTTCGGGATTTCTGGGCGCGGGTAAAACCACGCTGATCAAAAAGATGATCGAAGAGGCATACAAGGGAGAAAAGCTGGTGCTGATTGAGAACGAATTCGGCGAGATCGGTATTGACGGCGGATTTTTAGCCGAGGCCGGTATTCAGATCAATGAAATGAATTCCGGTTGCATCTGCTGCTCGCTGGTTGGCGATTTCGGCAAGGCACTGACTCAGGTGCTGGAGCAGTATGCTCCCGACAGAATTCTGATCGAGCCCTCGGGTGTCGGAAAGCTGTCCGACGTGATCAGAGCGGTACAGAATCTCGAGATCGAAGGAGCAGAGCTCAACGCGTTCACCACTGTGGTGGATGCAGGCAAGTGCAAGATGTACATGAAGAACTTCGGTGAGTTCTTTAACGACCAGGTTGCCAATGCAGGCTGCATCGTGCTGTCGCATACCGGCACAGCAAGCGAGAAAAAGATCGCGGACTGCGTAGCTATGCTCAGAGAGCACAACGAGACTGCTACCATTGTTACCACCGATTGGGATGTGCTGAGTGCAGAGCAGCTGCTGGAGGCCATGGAGCGCAAGGATACACTCCAGGCTGAGCTTGCGAGACTGGCGCATGCGCACCATGAGCACGGACACCACCATCACCACGACCACGACGAGGAATGTGATTGCGGCTGCCACGAGCATGACCATGAGCACGGACATCACCATCATCACGATCACGACGAGGAATGTGATTGCGGCCGCCACGAGCATGACCATGAGCACGGACATCACCATCATCACGACCACGATGAGGGCTGCAGCTGCGGCTGTGGCGGTCACCACCATCATCACCATGCCGACGAAGTATTTGTCAGCGCGGGTGCTGAGACCACGGCGAAATTCAATGCCCAAAAGCTTGCAGAGCAGCTTGAGGAGCTTTGTGACGAGGGTAAATACGGCATCGTGCTGCGTGCAAAGGGTATTGTGGCAGGCGACGACGGCAACTGGATCCACTTTGACTATGTGCCCGGTGAGCCCGATATCCGTACGGGTGCTGCCGGCATCATCGGCCGTCTTTGTGTGATCGGTTCAGGTCTTGATATTGAGGCCATTGGCAATTTGCTTGGTGTAAGCCTCAGACGCTCGGAGGGCTGATATGGCAAAAAAAATACCTGTATATCTATTTACCGGTTTCCTGGAGGGCGGAAAGACGCACATCATCCAGGAATCCATGGAGGATCAACGCTTCAATTCCGGTGAAAAAACGCTGATCATCATGTGCGAGGAGGGCGAAGAGGAGCTGGAGCTCGATCGCTTCTGGGGGAAGAACTGCTATTTTGAACTGATCGATGATCCCGAGGATCTCAACCGCGACTATCTGACCCTGCTTTACAAAAAGCACAAGATCGATCGCGTGATCATTGAATACAACGGCATGTGGCTGCTTGACCGACTGTACGCAGCATTGCCTGCAGACTGGTTTATTTTCCAGAACATGATGTTTGCGGACGCCAACACCTTCCTGACCTACAACGCCAACATGCGTCAGCTCATGGTGGATAAGCTGCAGGCTTGCGAAATGATCGTACTCAACCGCACGCCCGAGGTGATTGATAAAGAAGAGATTCACCGTGTGGTGCGCAGCGTCAGCATCAGAGCGTCCATCACCTACGATTATCCCGACGGGCACGTAGAATACGACGAGATTGAGGATCCGCTGCCTTTCGATATTGATGCTCCCATCATTGACATCAAGGATGAAGATTACGCGATCTGGTATCGCGACCTGGCAGAGGAAACAGACAAGTATCACGGCAAAACGGTGCGCTTCAAGGGCATTGTGGCACGTGATGCCAAGCTTGGCAAGTCCTCGCTGATCATCGGTCGTCATGTCATGACCTGCTGTGCGGATGATATCGAATATAACGCGCTTGTATGCAATTTCCCGTCCGCGATCAACCTCAAAACGCGCGATTGGACCATTGTGACTGCCAAGATTCGCGTAGAATCACATAAGCTTTACGGCAGACCGGGTCCCGTGCTTTACGCAGAAAAGACCGAGTTTGCCACCAAACCCGCACAAGAGGTTGCCACTTTCTATTAAAAACCAATCACAGGAGGTTCGCATGTTCGGAACGATCAGAAAGCTGCTGTGCATGCTGCTGCCCGGTGCACTTGTGCTCGGAGCGGTTGCGTGCACGCCTGTGCCTGACGAGCCCATACAGGACAATACAGAATCCACGACCTTGTCCCAGACAAGCGATGATACGACAGAATCCTTGGAGGAGACCACACAGGAGAACACCGATATGAAAGCACAGAGAGAGATAGGCGAGAGATACTATATCTACCGCATCTGGAATTTTACGTCTCAGACGCAGGTGCAATTTGAGCAAACGGTTGACGCTGCAGCTGCGACCGGCTTTAATGCTATCAAGGTGCACATTCCGTGGAGTCGTGTGGAATCAACGACGGCAGGAGAATACGATTTTTCTGCGTTTGATCCCATGATCGAATATGTGGTCAAGACCAAGGGGCTCAAGGTCGCGATCTCGATCGATCTGACCCGCCGTGCGGACGACAAGGTGATCGGCCTTGATCAGATGCAGAGAGACCCCGCGGGCAATCTTTGCCAGGGGGGCTCAATCGACGGGATGCGTACAGTGATCTCGTTTTGCTCTGAGAGTGCCGTTGGTGCGGCAGTGGCATTTTATGAGGATGCAGTTAAGCGTTACGACGCACTTTACGGTGACGATATCCTGTTTTATCTGCCCGCATTTACGCAGTTTGCCGAAACAGAATATTGGCCGGCCGGAGAATATGATTATTCGGATCTTGCCAAGAATGCCTTCCGTGCTTTCTTGAAGGACAAATACGGTGATATTGCCGCCTTGAACGTCATTCTCGGAACAAATTATTCTGATTTCTCCCGGGTAGAGCCACCTTCCTGCACCGCATCGGATAACCTTGGCGTGCTTTGGTATCAGTTCCGCCATCAAAAGCTCAAGGGCTTTATTGACGCACTTGCCAAGGTACAAAAGGATGCAGCACCCGAGTCCAAGCTCGCTTTGCAGTTCGGCAGCCACTTTGATGCGGCGTCCTTGCTGAGATGCACGCTCAATGCAGGTGACCTTGCAGAGAACGCCGACGTGGTATGGATCGATGACGGACCTATTTCCGAGCACGAATTTTCCATGGACTACGCAGATGCAACCTTTGCTCCAAGCGTGCTGCTTGCACAGGAGATCGATGGCCCGAACCAGGTTGGCGCGACACCTGAAAAGTATCTTGAACAGGGCATGGATGCGTACTCCCGTGGCTGTACGTATCTCAGCATTGCAAACTGGACGATCGACGCAGATTATGAAAGCTACAAATGGGTATGGGAGCAGCTGGCAAGCACCTGGCTTGGTGATAATCCGCCCCCTGTTATAGATACTGCGGATACGAGCATCCAAATGGAAATCAAGCTTTCCCAGATGCTGCGCAGAGGCAATCCTTATGCGTATATAACCGAGTACTACAATATTGCTCCCAATGGAGAATACGTTAACATTCATGTGATCAACGACCTGACCGCCGTTGCGGTAGACAAGCCGCAGAGCGTGTTTTCATTCCCCGGTGGATACTCCACTGAGCAGGGAAAGGGCGGCTGGTACTATATGTGCGCACAGCCCGGAAAAGATAAGCTTTACGAGATGACCTTTGATGCCGCCAATCAACGCTGGCAAGGAAAATCCGAGTTTTCTCTGATTATGAGCAGTGCCGTGCATCCGGATCAATACGATGCAGTACTCGTATTTGAAGCGCCCGAGGATGGAAATATCCTGTATGCCTTCAACGTAAGCGTTACCTCGCCCGAGGGAGACGGCATCCGATATCGCGTCATGCATGAAAAGCAAGCAATGACACAGGGAGATCGCTACGGATATGTGGATGCACCGTACGGGGAGGTCGGAAAGGGCAGCATTCAGATGACCGTTAAGAAGGGTGATCGCATCTGGATCGCAGTCAACATGGGCAAAACCTCCGCATACGACAGCACCGCGCTTTCGGTTGAAATAGAATACGTGCAATAATCCAAGCCTCATCCGCCAATGCGGATGAGGCTATTTTGAATAATCCTGAATTTTCTTGGTAATTTTATCATGTTTGTGCAAAACAGTTGACATTCTCGATGAATAGTGCTATAATGAGTAGAAGTTTTCCAAATCAACGAATATTTACTAAGAAAGGAACAGCATACGCAATGAAACAGTTTATCAGAATGATCTCTGTGCTCCTTGTATTGCTGATGACAGTCACCGTCATGACCGCTTGTAAGGATGACGGTAGTAATAATGACGATCCCAAGGACAGCGAAAAAGAAACAGAAACCGAACGTGAAGCAGAGACCGAGCATGAGATCAGCCAAGAAGAGCTGGAACAGCTTAAAGCCGACATGTCCGAATCTATACTGGAGGCTCTCGGTAAGGTAGAGGGTGGAACCACAGAATCTGACTCCGAAGAGGAAACCACCGAGTATGCGGGCATTGTTGAGGGCATTCTCGGATCACTTGGCGGTCTTGGCAATGGAGATTACGATTACTCTCAGATCATCGGTGAGGTTTTGGATCTGTACATAGGAAGCAGCAGCACGTCGGAATTTATCAAGGGGCTGATCAAGAATTGGCTCGAGGATAGATTTGATGGCATTGGCTCGGAGGAGCAAACAACCGAGGAAGAGATAACAACCGAAGTGCAATTGCCTGATGATAAGCCGGACTCTCTGCGTGAGTATATTGCGCAGAAAACGGCGGATGCAGTTGCTGATGCTATCGTGGAACGCATCAACGAGGTGGCAAACGGTACGGTACGCGATGCCATTTACGAATCGGTCTATCATGCCATGAAGGGCAACGAGGGCTTTATGGAGGGAATTCTGGAAGAGAATATCCCGGGCTACGGGCAGCTCAGTGGTCTTTTGGGCGGACTTACACAGTAAAACACATTCAAGGAGATTATCATGAAACGTGATTTGATCAGAAGCATTTATGAAGATATGGAGGCCTACAGTGGCAAGCAGGTCGTGCTTGGCGGCTGGGCAAGAAGCATTCGTGACAGCAAGGCGTTTGGCTTTATCGATCTGAACGACGGCTCTTATTTTGCAGGAGCGCAGATCGTTTTCGAGCGTGAAAAAATTGAGAATTATCAGGAGATCGCCAAGCAGAACGTTGGTGCCGCTTTGGTTGTTACCGGTGTAGTGGAGCTGACTCCCGAGATGAAGCAGCCCTTTGAGATCAAGGCCATTTCGGTTGAGGTAGAGGGAACCTCCACTCCGGATTATCCTCTGCAGAAGAAGCGTCACACCGTGGAATATTTGCGCGAGCAGGCATATCTGCGTCCCAGAACCAACCTGTTCTCGGCTGTTTTTCGCGTGCGCAGCGAGGTTGCTTATGCGATCCACACCTTCTTCCATGAGCGCGGCTTTGTTTACGTGCACACTCCCTTGATTACCGGCTCCGACTGTGAGGGCGCAGGCGAGATGTTCCGCGTGACCACCATGGATATGACCAATCCTCCCATGACCGAGGATGGCAAGATCGACTGGTCGCAGGATTTCTTCGGGAAGTCCACCAATCTGACCGTTTCGGGTCAGCTGGAGGGCGAGACCTACGCTATGGCATACGGCAACATCTATACCTTTGGTCCGACTTTCCGCGCAGAGAACTCCAACACCGCGCGTCACGCGGCTGAGTTCTGGATGATCGAGCCCGAGATCGCGTTTGCTGATCTGAACGACAACATGCAGCTTGCATGGGATATGATCCAGTATATCATCAAGCACGTGCTTAAGAACTGCGAGCGCGAGCTCAATTTCTTCAACAGCTTTGTGGACAAGGGTCTGCTGGAAAGACTCAACACCCTGGCACAGAGCGAATATAAGAGAGTGACCTACACCGAGGCTGTCGAGCTGCTGACCAAGTCGGGTGCTGACTTCAAGTATCCCGTTGCATGGGGCTGCGATCTGCAGACCGAGCACGAGAGATATCTGACCGAGCAGGTGTACGGCTGTCCCGTATTCGTGACCGACTATCCCAAGGAGATCAAGTCCTTCTATATGAGACTCAACGATGACGGCAAGACGGTTGCCGCTATGGACCTGCTGGTTCCCGGCGTTGGTGAGATCATCGGCGGTAGCCAAAGAGAAGAGAGACTTGACGTGCTGCTTGCAAGAATGGCTGAGTGCAACCTGGATCCTGAGGATTACTGGTGGTACGTCAACCTGCGTAAGTACGGCGGCACCAAGCACGCAGGCTACGGTCTGGGCTTTGAGCGTATCATCATGTATCTGACCGGTGTTTCCAACATCCGTGATGTCATTCCTTATCCCAGAACAGTCGGCAACGCTGAATATTAATGCAAAAATGAACAGGCGAAAGAAATTTCGCCTGTTTTTTGAAATTATTTCAATAACCGTCGGACTTTTTCGAAATCTTTCTCGTCTGTATAGGTGAAAGGACAATTAAGGAGGCTTCATGATGAATCAGAATCAGACCTATATGCTCAGCGATTCGGCCATTGTTGAGCTGTATTGGGCAAGAGATGAAGCGGCGATCAAGTATACGGATCTCAAATACCGCAATTATTTGCTGCGCGTCGCGCATAACATCCTTTCGGATATGCAGGACAGTGAGGAATGCCTCAACGACACCTATCTTGGTGCATGGGAGTCCATGCCGCCGCACAGACCAAACGTGCTGCAGGCGTTCTTGAGCACCATTACGCGTCATCTTGCCATTGACCGATACAGAAAAAAGCATACCAAAAAGGCCATTCCGCCCGCATTTGTTGCACCGCTTTCCGATTTGGAGGGCGTGTTATCGGACGACTTTGCCTCTTATGATGAAAGAGAAGCAAGGGAACTGTCCGATGTGATCAGCGCTTGGATCAGAACATTGGATGAGCGCAAACGCTACGTCTTTATGAGCCGGTATTTCGATGCCCGCTCCATTGAAGAGATCGCGCAAGCACTCGGCTGTGCACGATCGACCGTCAATGCGGACATCGCATACATCAAGACTTCTTTGAAAGCAACGCTGGAAAAGGAGGGATACAAGGTATGAATAAATCCATGTTTATGGACGCGGTCGGCATGGTGGATGCCGATATTGTCGAAGCATACGTGCTCAAGGATATGGCACTGCGAAGCCGCAAGCGGAGCAAAACAAAGCGGTATCTTGTCACGCTGCTGGCAGCAGCGATCTCTATGCTGTTGGTGATTGCATTGCTTGTCACCTCGCTGCCGCTTGTGTACATTGTCAACCGTGAAAAAATCGACTCGGCCGTCTCGGACGCGATCGACCGCGTGATCTTCCCGTTGGACGACGAGGATGCAGATATCAAGCAAGAGGATCTGTTGCTGAACTGGACCGAATGGCCGATTACGGAACAGATATTCAATGCACTGGGCGCAGGCACGGAAAACTCGGTTATCGACTGGATGATAGGTGAGCAAAGTGGACTTGCGGGTGAGGCTTGGCAAAGCCTTGGTGGGCTTTTGGATAAGTTGTTTGATTACTATGAAAAGTATAAAGAAGACATTGATAGCCCCACGGAAAAGGAATCAGGGACTGAATCCGAAAGTCAAGAAGCGATCATGTTGGAGCTTGACGGTTGCACTTACAGAAAGGGCGTCGGTCAGGATTATTGGATGCTGTACAGTGTTGATAAGGTAAAAGACGGTGTATTGACAATTCCCGAAGCGATCGAAGGTCTTCCCGTGACTAAAATCAGGCAAGAAGCAGCCAAAGAGCGAAGCACGTTACGTGAGCTGATTCTTCCGGATTCGATAACACATATTGGTGAAAAAGCCTTTTTGGGTTGTGGAAATCTATCTTCGATCACTTGGTCACAAAATCTTGAAGAGATTGGCGAATACGCGTTTGCATATTGTCAATCGCTTACCCGTGTTGAACTGCCTGATAGCTTGACCAAATTGGGATCGTATGCATTCTACGAATGCTCAAATGAAGCCGGTGGAAAGGGAATTGAATACGTATCCTTGCCCGATGGCCTGACAGAGGTCCCGCAATACTGCTTTGCAATGAATCCTTTCTTGAATTCCGTGGAAATCCCGGATTCGGTGACACAGATCATGACGCAAGCCTTTTATCAATGCAGCGCGCTTGGAAGCGTCGATCTGCCGAAAAATCTTGAATCTTTAGGTCCGCAAGCCTTTGCGGAAACCGGATTGGTCGTTTTGGATATTCCGGAGGGAACAACGCTGATCAGCAGCGCATGTTTTGAAAATTGTACACAGCTGACTGCAGCACAGCTTTCGCAAAGCGTTACCGAAATCAGAGAATCAGCGTTCAGCGGCTGCGGCAATCTGCATGGTATTGAACTCCCGCAGGGACTTACCAATCTTGGCAAGTCGGCCTTCTCGGGAACGGCATTGACCGAGATCATCATTCCGGGCAGCGTAGAGGTTATTTCTCTCCGTGCATTCGAGGAATGTCATGCTTTGGAAAGTGTGATTCTTGCTGAAGGCACAACTACTATAGGACAGCACTCGTTTGCGGAATGTGAAAATTTACAAAGCGTTGTGCTGCCAAGTACCTTGACTGAGATTCAATCAAACGCGTTTGAAGGCTGCAAATCATTGACTGCGATCAGCCTGCCGGAGGGGCTTGTTGAAGTCGGAAGCAGTGCGTTTTCGGGAACTTCGATCAATAAGATCGAGCTGCCTTCCACGCTTACAGCACTCAGGGCACAAAGCTTTGAAAACGTGCAATACGTCATAATGAACGTTACAGCTCCGCAATGGTTTTGCGGAATATATCGTGAGCCTCTTGGTCGTGTATTCGGATCGGGAGCGATCGTCAAGCTTGCGGACGGAGAATATTTTGCAGATGTTACACAGGAAATGAACTACTTACCGATAAAAAGCGGTGAGTATCAAGGACTATACGAGTTGACCTCTTTGGAAATGACAAGGTATTACGACACGATCAACGTTGCTGCGTATTACTATTATGATAAAGTGGTTGGACTTAAAAAGGCATTTACAGGGGCGTACAGTGTCAAAAACGTGTATCTGCCGAATACGATCGAATACATCGGTGTTGGCGAGTTTATGGGATGCACAAGTCTTGAGAATATCGTATTGTCCAATTCCTTGCGCGAGCTGCCGGAACAATGCTTTATGAACTGTAAATCCTTGCAAACCATCACCATTCCGGAGTCGGTGCAAAGCATAGGCAGTCAAGCCTTTACGGGATGTGAAAAGCTTGATACCATTCAATACCGAGGCACATTACAGCAATGGCATGCGCTTGCAATTGCCGAGGATGCTTTGATGGCCGGAGTTTCCGTAATCTGCGATGATGGCGAGGTCATTACTATCCACTAAAATTTTGCAGGGCAGAGAGTCTTCGGGCTCTCTGCCTTGCTTTTCCTCTTGCAAAATTGCGATTTTATGATAAAATGATAATAGAGGAAAATTATCAATATCTTTACACTTTTCCATTTCGTTTGGCGACTATACTTACGAAAGCCCATATCAAACAAAAAGGAGACGTGACAATGCAAGAACAAAACGTAAGTTTGCGCAGTGACCAAGAGATCATTGCACTGTATTGGGCACGCGACGAAAAGGCCATAGAGGCGACCGACGTCAAGTATCGCAGATTTTTGATCAGCGTCTCGCAGAATATCCTGCACGATATGCAGGATAGCGAGGAATGCTTGAATGATACTTACGTCAGCACCTGGAATGCCATTCCGCCGCACCGTCCCAACGTGCTGCAAAGCTTCTTGGGCTCGATCATGCGCAGGATCGCCATCAGCAAATACAGGGAAAAGCACAGGCAGAAAAGGGATCTGAGGGTCACCTTTTCATTGACCGATTTTGAGGACTATGTGCCTGATCAGGAGGGCTCGTATACCATGCAGGAAACTGCCGAATTGGGTCAGGCCATCAGCGATTGGCTGCGTACGCTGAGCGCACGACAGCGCTATGTATTCATCAGCCGATATTATTATGCAAAGGGCTTGGATCAGATCGCATCCGAGCTTGGATGCAGCAAATCCACGGTCAATAAGGACGTCTATGACATCAAGCGAGGTCTTCGCGAGCATTTGGCAAAGGAGGGCTACTTGGTATGACGCAGGATATGTTATTGGATGCGATCGGCATGATCGATACCGATCTGCTTGAGAGCTATACGCAAATGGAAACCCGTCTTTTGCTGCGAAAAAAGCGCCGCATGCCCGCGTGGGGCAAGCTACTGATCGCAGCGGCTTGTCTGCTTTTGACCTTTAGTTTGCTGCTGGCATCCTTGCCGCTGACCTATATCGTGCATCGCGAGCAGATCAATTCTGCCGTAATCGAATCGATCGACCGCGTGCTTTTCCCCTTAGATGATGAAGAAACCGATATCAAGCAAGAGGATCTGTTGCTCAATTGGATCGAGTGGGAATTTTCGGAAGAGTTGTTTGCAGCCTTGGGCGCGGGCACAGAAGATTCCGTCATCGATCAGATGCAGGGAATGCAGGGCGGTCTTTTTGGGGAGATCATGCAATCCATCGGTGCGTTCCTTGAACGCTTGTATGAGTATTACCATAAGCACAAGACTGATCCGGAGCCCCCGATCGAGCAGGATACCGAGCAAACGACAGACGAGCCTGAGGAGCCTACGACGCAAGGTGAGCAAACCGTATACGAGCATAACGGCATCGTTTATGAGCGCGGAGAAAAGGACGACTATTGGCAAGTCACGAATATCAAAACTACGTCAGAGCTTTCGAACGGTGACGGTGTCGTGGAAATTCTTGCAGAGATCAACGGTCTGCCCGTTCAGGTCATAGTAGAAAAAGCGGCTTATAACAACGTGTTTATAAAAGAACTCATATTGCCCGACAGTATTACCGAAATTCAAGCAGAGGCTTTTTACTACAGTACGCAGCTGCATACGGTCAAGTGGTCGCAGAATTTGCAGCATATCGGTCGGGAAGCCTTTTACTGCAATGATATCAGAGAGCTGGAGCTTCCGGATTCCTTACAAAGCATGGATGAAGGTGTATTCTTAAACAGCCAGAGAATGAATCGTGCGGTTTTGCCCAAGAATCTTACAACCATTCCCGCAAAATGCTTCTCGGATAGCGTGAATTTGACAGAGGTGATCATCGGGGAAGGCTGTATAAGAATTCTCGATCATGCTTTTTCAGGTTGTATTGCAATCAAAACGATCGAACTACCCGCGCAGCTGCAGGATATCGGCAGTGCAGTCTTTACAGGAAGTGGACTGGAATCGATCGTCCTGCCGCCAAGTGTGACCACGATAGAGCCGTCGGCATTTTCGGGTTGCTCGGAGCTTGTCAGCGTCACGTTGCCTGAGAGCCTTGAGACCGTACCGTCCGATTGCTTTTACAGATGCGGAAAGCTCAAAGAGATCGTACTGCCAACTTCGTGCCAAACCATCGGTGCGTCTGCCTTCAACTATTGTGTATCGCTCCAAGAGATCGTCATACCCGATGGCGTTACAACAATCGAAAGCAGCGCGTTTGGAGGCTGCACAGGCTTAAAGCAGGTCACGTTTTCTAAAAATTTGAAGAATATATACGAATACGCATTTTCAACCTGCAGCTCTCTTGAGGCGGTGATATTGCCTGAAGGGCTTGAAATCATAGGTCAAAGGGCGTTTTTGAATTGTACCAATGTCAAGGAACTGTATTTGCCAAAGACTTTGCTTACCGTAGGGCTCGAATCCTTTAAAGGATGCACGTCCTTATCAAGCGTTTCGATACCTGACGGCGTAGACCAAATGGGTGAACGCGTATTCCAGGATTGTGTGAGCCTGCAGAGTGCATACGTGCCCGCATTCATTGAGGAATTCCCGGATTCGTTCGAGCTCTTTATGGGATGCTATTCGCTCAAAAACGTCACCTTTGGAGAGGGATTTGACGGAAGAGACTTGTGCATTGGCATGTTTACAAACACAGGATTTGTGCGAATTACACTGCCGGATAAGGTTGATACGATTGATAGCCGCGTATTTCAGGATTGTGCAAATCTGGAAGAGGTCTATCTGCCTGAGAATTTTGAGCATATCGTATCCGATGCATTTACCGGATGTGCAAATCTTAAGTCAATATACTATCCGGGAACTGTGCAGGAATTTGAAAGCAAGGTTCAAGTCGACACTCGCGCAATCCCAAGCGGAGTCAAAATCGTCTGCACCGACGGTGAGATCGTAATAGAATAAACAAAAAAAGCAGGGCAGAGGGCATTTTGGCTCTCTGCCTTTGTTTGTCTGTTGATTTTTTTTGAAAATATGATAAAATTGAATCAAAAGCGTACACATTTTCAAAATTTTAGCATCTATATAGGTGAAAAGCTCAACAAGGAGAGATGACATGCAACAAATCAAAACCTACCTGCCTGATGACGAGACCATCATTGATCTGTATTGGGCAAGAGATCAGGAGGCCATTCGTCTGACTGATCAGAAATACCGTGCATATTTGATGACGGTTGCAAACAATATTCTGCATGATCTCCAGGACAGCGAGGAATGCCTGAACGATACGTATCTCGGCGCATGGAACTCCATGCCGCCCAAGCGTCCTCGCGTGCTTAAGGCCTTTTTGTCTGTCATCATGCGCCGCCAGGCTATGATGTATTACAGACACCATAACAGACAAAAGCGCGGAGGGGACAGCCAGCCCATCTCGCTCTCGGATTTTTCGTTCGTTTCGGAAGAACCGATCAGATACACAGAGCAGGACAGTGACGTTTTGTCGAGCGTCCTGGATGAGTTTATGGCAGGGCTTGAAGGAGAGAGTCAGTATATTTTCATCAGCCGTTATTTCTATGGGCATCAGATTGATCAGATTGCAAAAAAACTGGGTCGCAGCCGCTCTAAGATCAACAAGGAGCTTGCAAGTCTCAGATCTGAGCTTAAACAAAGATTGGAAGAGGAGGGATATTCGGTATGAGTAAGCAAATCAATCGCGATCTGCTGACCGATGCGATCGGCAAGATCGATCCGGATTATCTGGATGAATTTGAACGAATGGACGCAGGGCTTGCCAAAAAGCCTCCGCACAAAAAGCACTATATGCGTGCTTTGCTGATCAGTGCCGCCTGCCTTGTGCTTGTATTTGCGCTGCTGCTTTGCAGCCTGCCGCTGACCTATATCGTGTTCAGAGAGCCGATCAATAACACCGTGTCCGAGGTCGTTGACCATGTCATGTTTCCTCAGAGCGGCGACGAGGACGGCAACCGATCCGAAGCCTTGTGGGTACATTGGCCACTGACCGATACGCTGTTTGACGTGCTTGGCGCAGGAGGAGAGCACTCCATCATCGAAGCCATGAAGCAGGGTTCGGGCGGCCTTGTCGGAGATCTATCCGCTGATCTCGGCACGTTTTTGGACCGTATGTATCAGTATTATTTGGAAAACGATCTGAGCGACGAGACCTTCGGAGAGATCATACAGGGCACAGAGACAGAGCGAGTCGAGGATATAATCCCGCCCGACGTTACGATTCCCGATGATATTCCCGAGATCACGAGTATTCACGGTGTGATGCTGTATTTGCATTTCAACGAGCAAACGGAGTCGCTTGAGTATTGGATACACGCGATGAACGGCACCTGGGGGGAGATCTATATCCCCGGTGAATACAAGGGGATTCCCGTCACGACCATCAATGAGGGCGCTTTTAAGGGGCACAAGCAGCTCAAGACGGTCAGAATGAGTGACAGCATTATCACCATTGGGAACAGCGCATTTGAAAAGTGCACCTCGCTTGAAAGCGTTGAATTTCCTGCTGAGCTGCAAAGCATTGGTGAGAGAGCCTTTGCAGGCTGTCACGCTCTGAATTCGGTAGAGATCAGCAGCGATAAGCTGCAAGAGATCGGCAAGCAGGCGTTTGAAAACTGCTCTGCCTTGCAGCGGCTTTCCATCCCCGATGGTCCCGTTTCGATCGGTGATTCTGCATTTGCATATTGCAGTGCACTGGAAGAGATAGAGATGGCGCAAGTGACGAGTATCGGCGACGGCGCATTTAAGGGAAATGAATCGATCACAATGGTTGACTTGCCCGACACCATACAAAAAATTGGGGACGAAGCTTTTATGGGCTGTATCTCACTTGAAAAAGTAGATTTGGCGTATGTGAGAGAAATTGGTGAAAAAGCATTCTATCAATGTACTTCATTAAGTAACTTAAGCATTGTGAATGTCACAAGCATAGGAGACGAGGCATTTGCTAAGTGTAATTCTATCGCCTCTGTAAAGATTGGCGAAAACATTGAGCATATAGGAGAAGGAGTGTTTTTGCAATGTGAAAATCTGATGCGTGCAGATCTTGGCGGTCTTTTGGCTATTCCTTCGAACATGTTTGATGGATGCGCCTCGCTCAAACATGTATCAGTCAATGAAAACCTGACTGAAATTGGAGCGTTTGCATTCAGAAAATGTCACGTTCTTTATGAGATTGACGGGCTTGTCAAAATTCAGAAAATCGGAGCATCCGCATTCAGGGAAAGCGGAATCGGTTGTGATATTGTATTTGAACAACCGATCGAGGTCTTGCCAAGTCACGTGTTTTACAATTGTGAATGGTTAACAAGCGTGACACTTCCGACAAGTCTCAATAGGATTGAAAGCAATGCACTGGTTCCGGGAACTTCGTTATGGCGCGTGGATTACCAAGGAACGGTTGAAGAATGGTTGAAAATCGATATCGCTCAGGGAGCTATCAGGAAGGGAATAGCGATATACTGTACGGACGGTATGGTTTATACTGAAACGGGATCGATTGAAATGTATGAATAATAAAAATAAACCACCGGTTTTTGAACCGGTGGTTTCACTTTACCATATTTGCAACACCTTATCTGCCAAGGTCAGCACAAGCGGCAGCGTGACAAGACAAAGCATGCTGGACACGCCCACGGTTTGTGAGGCGTAGCCGGGTGAGATGTCGTAGGTCTCGGAAAACATCGAAATGATGGACGCTGTGGGCAGTGCCGTAACGGCTGTTGAAAACATGATGATATCGTGCGAAAACCCGAGCAGTCTGCAGATCACGAATACCAAAGCGGGGATCAGGATCAGCTTGAGCAGCGAGAACAGATAGATCTTGCCCGAGCAGAACAGCTGCTTTGGGGATCTTGTTGCAAGCAGCGCACCCGTGATCAGTACCGAGATTGGCAGGCACAAAGCAGCAAGCTTTGCAAACAGCATCAAAAACGCGTCGTCTACAACAGTGCCGATCAAAGGATTGTTAAGCGCGGGATTGCGCAAAAGATACAGCACCACGCCAATTGCGCAGGGAATCGAGCCAAAGTTGATCAGTGCTTTCTTGGGCGTCATGCGAATGTCGTCTCTCTTTCGACCGAGGATCATCAGACCCCAGATGTACATGAAGATGTTAAAGCTGATCAGATAGAACGCGCCGTAAAATTTGCCGATGTCACCGAACAAGGCCCCCAGAATGGGCAGGCCGATAAAGCCGCAGTTGGTAAAAATGAGCGAGAACTCGGTGATCTTGCGCTCGTTAAGATCCTTATAGGGCATACAAAGCGGGAAAGCCAGCAAAGCCATGAGAAAATGCAAAAAGAATCCGATGCCCAGGATCAGCAGTCCTTTTTTGAGATTTTCGGTGGTGTACTGAACGTTGACAAGCGCGTCAATGATCATCATGGGCTGTCCGACCTTGATGATCAGTGTGGAAAGCCTTTTGGAGGCTGCCTCGTCGATCCAGCCGATCTTGCGGCAGAAAAAGCCGACCACCATCATCAGAAACATGACGATGATGACGACAAGCAGGGAAGTAAAGTCGAATTTCATACGCAGAGTCCTTTATTTCAAGCTATCCAGTTTTTTCTTGATTTCCTGCATATCCGCAAGCATTTCCTCCTTGCGACGCGGATCACGCAAAAGCGCGGCGGGGTGATAGACCGCGGTCATGACAAAGTTGCCCTTTTCAAACCAGATGCCATGCTCCTTGGAAATCTTGAAATCGGGCTTGATCAGCTTCATAGCGGCAATTCTGCCAAGACATACGATGATCTTGGGCTTGATCAATCTCACCTGCTCGCGCAGATAGTCTATGCAAGCCTCTTCCTCTGCGGGCAGCGGATCGCGGTTCTTGGGCGGACGGCATTTGAGAATGTTGGCAATATATACGTCCTCTCGCGCGATATCCACGGCGTACAGATATTTATCCAGCAGCTGACCGGCTCTGCCCACAAAGGGCGTGCCCGAAAGATCCTCCTGCTCACCGGGAGCTTCGCCCACGAACAGAATGTCCGCCTCGCGGTTTCCCGTACCGAATACGCAGTTGGTCCTTGTTTTGGCAAGCTCACATTTCTCGCAAGCCGCGCAAGATTCATAAAGTTGATCCCAGGTCAATGGTAGCACCTCGCTTTCATGCTACCATTATACCAAATAGATGCAAGGATTGCAAGTGTTTGACAAAAATTATAGCTTTGACATGATTTGCACGGCATTATCCTCGCAAATCAGCATGCCATACTCACCAATATATGTCTGTATGATTCTGGCATTCTCGCGTACACCGTATTCAACAAGAAAGCAGTATTCATCGGGGGAATACAAGGAAGGCGCGGAAAAATCACGTAAAAGCAGGTAATAAAGGTTTTTTTGATCTGTGTAAAGCGTGCTTTTTCCGGGAAATCCGATTGCAAGCAACCGCTTGCAGGTGCTGATGACGTCCTTGAGGCTGGTAAATGAGTATGCACACATATCGGGGCCGTGCCTTTCTTTGCCGCGCAACGCTCGGCTTTGGATGGTGGGAGAGGGCAGCATGGGCGAAGAATAGCAAGCATCGGTCTGCGCGTCTGCTTCCTCCGGCTTTGAAATAAAAAGCTCACATCCGCCATCCGCGCAAGGGTACATCTGCACGTAAAGGCGTGTCATATCTCCGTCAAATCCGGTCTGCTCGCGCGCATCGGATAAAAGCCTGCGCAATACGCGGCGTACGTGTGCGTCAGCAAAGCTGACGGAGTCGTTATGTAAGTCGTAATAGGTCATGTCCGAAGGGGTCAGCATGATTTTCAGCTTGGAATCGCTGATCTTGATCAAATCCATATAGAAATCCTTTCGGTGTTACGTTTCTTAATAACATTATAAGCGAAATACACGACTTTGTGTACCCCTAAAAATATGGTAATTGACATTGACGGAGTGCACGCATTGTGTTATAATAGAAATAATGATGGCAAAGGAGGTGACGGCATGCGATACAATGAGCAGACGGGAGCTGTTGAGCTGGAGCTTGGCGAGCTGTGTGCCGTTGCTTTCGGGCGCGGCAACTTTCGCGAAGAGCCTGCGTGTGAGATCGCGCTGGATGCCGTCAGTGCACAGAACGGAACGTATTTTTCCGATGTGCAGCTGCAGCATACCTGCCGTTTTTCGGGCGTGCTTATCAAGGTCAGCGGCATTGCGCAGGGCATTGAGATCGACGGTGAGCGCATGATCATCGATCACTCCCGCCGCGCAGCCAATCTGCCCGAGCGGGATGAAATCATCAATATCCCCGTGCGTCAACGATGTCTTGGGTATTTTCTGGCTGCAGCCAAGCAGCTTGACTGTGTAACCTTGCGCAGAATTACTGTCACTTCCTCGGGAGAGACCGCAAACACTGCCGTGACCTATACTGTCCAAACGCTGCAAGAGGAATATACCTCCATTCTATCGCGCGCCATGCCTTATATTGAGAATTGCGTAGAGCAGAACCGCGATGTCAGGCCGCGTGCGGCAACGCTTGCGTTTCCGTATCCCGAGATCCGCGAGGGGCAGGAGGAATTCATGCGTGAGTGCTACCGCGATATTATGCACGGCAGCCGCTTGTTTATTCAAGCCCCGACCGGTATCGGCAAAACCATTTCCACCATGTATCCCGCCGTACGCGCCATGGGAAAAGGGAAATGCGATAAGATCTTTTATCTGACTGCCAAATCCAGCACGCGCCGCGAGGCCTTTGCAGCGGCAAAACGCCTGTTTGACGCGGGCGCCCCACTGCGTACCATTGTGCTTTCAGCCAAGGAGCAAATGTGTCCTGTTGACGGCTGTACGCACCGCACCTGCAAGCACGAGTGTCCGCGCAGCCTCTCGCATACCAAGATCATGCAAGCTATCTCCGAGCTGTTGACCTTCCAGAACGGCTATACCTCGGCACTCATCCGCCGCGTGGCAGAGAAATACGGTGTATGCCCATATGAGCTTTCGCTGGATCTGTCCGAATTCTGCAGCATTATCATCTGTGACTATAATTACGTGTATAATCCTGCTGTCAAGCTGCGCAGATATTTCGTGGAAAATAACGGGAAATACGTACTTCTTGTCGATGAGGCGCATAACCTGACGGATAGAGCGAGAGATATGTTTTCCTGCGAGCTCCGGAGCACCGGATTTGCCTCCTTGCTCCAAATGCTGCCCGAGTCCGAGCCGCTGCAAAAAAAGATCAAGGAAAGCATGCGTGTATTCAAAACCGTCCGCAGCTATTGCCGCGATACCATGCAAAAAAGCAGCGAGGGCATCGAATGCGGCTATTATTTCTCGCGCGAGCCATTGGACGACGTCAACGAGGTTCTTTCAAGTCTTTCATCAAGCATCGATAAATGGCTGAAAAATCACAGCTATGATGCATTATACGATTGTATCGAGACCTTCTATACCTCTTTGCGCGCCTACGTGGCAACAGCTGAGCTTTATGATTCCGGGTTTGTGACCTATCTGACCGTGCAGGGAGAAGAGGTCACACTCAAGCAGCTTTGTCTTGATCCCAGCAGTCAGCTTGAGCAGTGTAACGAAAAAGCGGAAGCAGTGATCATGTTCTCCGCAACGCTGACGCCTCCAAGCTATTTTGCGCAAACGCTGGGCGGTGGGAAGCATGCCGTTTCGGTCAATTTCCCGTCACCCTTTCCGCGTGAGAATCTTTGCGTGGCAGTGGCAGAGGGCATCAGCACAAGATACGAGGATAGGGACAGATCCATCAAAAAGACTGCTTCCTATATTGCTGCGTCGGTTTGTGGCAAGGTAGGGAATTACATGGTGTATTTCCCGTCATATTCCTATATGGAAAAGGTGGTTGCGGCATTTTCCGACCGTTACCCCGATGTGCCCATCTTAGTGCAGAAGCGCGGTATGACACAGGAGCAGAAGGAGCAGTTTCTCGATGCATTCTGCGCGGATAACCCAAGCATGCTGATCGGCTTTTGTGTGCTGGGCGGCTCGTTTTCCGAGGGTGTGGATCTGCCCGGCGGCAGACTGATCGGCAGCATCATCGTGGGGGTCGGAATTCCCGGACTGTCGGACGAGAGAAACATCATCCGCGATTATTACGCAGACCAAAACGGTATGGGCTACGAATACGCCTACGTTTACCCCGGCATGAATCACGTGCTGCAGGCGGCGGGTCGCGTGATCCGTACCGATACCGACCGCGGTGTTGTAATCTTGCTGGATCAAAGATATGCCGAGCAACGCTATATTGACCTGTTTCCCCCACATTGGGAGGATGTACAATTTGCAAGCGACGCGCAATCTCTTGCAAAAATCGTGGCGGGATTTTGGAAAAAAGCGCAATATCCCGATAAATAATGCAATAATTTTTGAAAATATTTCAAAATACCTATTGCAAATTGTCAAGCTCCGTGGTATAATGAACGAGTTGAATTGAAATAGGAGTATTACTGACATGCATTATATAGAACAAAGCCAGCAGACGCTGCTTGCCGAATACCAATCCTTACAAAAGGAATATGAACAGATCAAGGCAAAGGGCCTTTCGCTTGACCTTTCGAGAGGCAAGCCCTGTACGGAGCAGCTGGATATGATAGACGGTCTCCTGACTTGCATCGACCGTGAATCTTGCTTTTCCGAGAGTGGCTTTGACTGCCGCAATTACGGCATGCTGGACGGCGTGCCCGAGGCAAAAAAGCTGTTTGGCGATCTGCTCGGCATCCCCGCTTCCAGTATTTTCGTAGCAGGCAACTCGTCCTTGACGCTGATGTACGATACCATGTGCCGCTGTATGCTGTACGGCACCGCAACCGAGGGCTCGACCCCTTGGTGCAAGCTGGATCAGATCAAGTTTTTGTGTCCGTCTCCCGGCTACGATCGCCACTTTGCGATCTGCGAAAAGATGGGTATTGAAATGATCACCATTCCCATGCTTGAAACCGGTCCCGATATGGACATGGTTGAGGAATTGGTTGCAAATGACGCATCCATCAAGGGTATCTGGTGCAACCCCAAGTACTCCAATCCGGACGGATATATCTATTCCGACGAAACGGTTGAGCGTCTTGCAAGCATGAAAACCGCAGCCCCCGATTTCCGTATCTTTTGGGATAACGCATACGTCGTCCATGCGCTGTACGGACAGGAGGACCACTTGGCTGACATTTTCGCGCTCTGCCGCAAGTATGGCAACGAGGACAGAATCTTCTATTTTGCCTCCACCTCCAAGATCACCTATCCCGGTGCAGGCGTTGCCGTGATGGCTATGTCTGATGCGAACTTAGACCACGCCAAGAAGGAAATGACCGTTCAGACCATCAGCTATAACAAGCTTAACCAGCTGCGTCACGTCAAGTACTTCGGTACGGCAGAGAACGTCAAGGTCATCATGCAAAAGCAGGCGGCCATTCTGCGTCCTCGCTTTGAGATCGTCAAAGAGACGCTGGAGCGCGATCTCGGCGACAAGGGAATTGCCCACTGGACAGACCCCAAGGGCGGCTATTTCGTCAGTTTGTACGTTATGCCCGGCACGGCTAAGAGAGCAGGCGAGCTTGCAAAAGAGGCAGGCGTGGTGCTGACCAAGGTAGGAGCTACCTATCCTTACGGCAAAGACCCCGCCGACTCCAACATCCGTATTGCCCCCACCTATCCGTCCATTCCCGATCTGACCGACGCCATGAACGTGCTGACCGTTTGCGTCAGACTTGCGGCACTTGAAAAGCTGCTGGCAGAATAATATCGAACAGAGAATCCTCGCTGTGCGGGGATTCTTATTTTTTATTGACATTGCAAAATATTTCCTGTATAATAAAACCAAAGTGAGGTGATGGGCATGGGCAAGAAGGTCACGCAGGCGGCAAGTAATCCGTTTGCGTTCAGCGATACAAATAAACGCTATTATACCTACGACTATTTTCTCAAAAATACCTTTGGCGGTAAGGTTGCCAAGCTGCCCATCGACGCGGGCTTTACCTGTCCGAATATCGACGGCAAATGCGCGCACGGCGGCTGCATTTACTGCTCGGACAAGGGAAGCGGGGATTTTGCACCGCCACCCGACGTGCCGATTTTGGAGCAGATGCAAAGATCCCACGCGCTGATCAGCGGAAAATGGAAGACCGACAAGGTCATTCCGTATTTCCAGGCGCATACAAACACCTACGCGCCGCTTGAGATCTTGCGCGAGAAATTCGAGCAGGCACTCGCATACCCGGGCGTGGTGGGCTTGAATATCGCAACGCGTGCAGATTGCCTTGAGAGTGACGTTGTCGCTTATCTTGCGGAGCTTGCTGGCCGCACCTATCTGACAGTCGAGCTGGGTCTGCAAAGCTCGGACGATCAAACCGCTGCGCTGATCAACCGCGGGCACGACTTTGCCTCTTTTGTTGCCGGTTATCGCGCACTGCGAGAGGCAAGCCCGCATATTCACATCTGCATCCATCTGATCCTCGGTCTGCCGGGCGAAGACGAGCAGACCATGCTGCAGAGCGTGCGCGACGTGGCGGAATTGCATCCCGATCAGGTCAAGCTGCACCTTTTGCACGTGATCAAAAATACCGTCATGGCTGATATATATCTGAACGGTGACTACGAGCCCATGACGCAATCGGCATATACCGAAATCGTGGCCAAGGCCCTGACGCTGCTGCCGCCCGATACCGTGATCGCGCGTCTGACCGGAGACGGTGCACCGGATTCGCTGCTTGCGCCCGACTGGAGCAGACGCAAAACGGCCGTGGTCAACGACGTGGATAAAATTCTGTATCAAAACGACCTGTACCAAGGAAAATACTATCAATCGGAGGTAGAGCATGTTTCAGAAAGCTAAATGGATCTGGAAGGCAGGGGAGCTCCTGTCGGATGAATTTGCGGACTTCATTGCGGAATTTGATGCAAGCGGGCAAGCACCTTATACGCTGACCATAGCCGCAGACTCCAATTATACCGTGTACCTTAACGGCGAGCTTGCCGCCTTTGGCCAATATGCCGATTATCCCACCTACAAGGTCTGTGACCGCGTGGACGTCACCAAATTTGTCAAGGCAGGCAAGAACAAACTGGTCATCGTAGTGTGGTACTATGGCGACGACACGCAGACCTACATTCACGGTGATCCGGGTGTGATCTTCGAGATCCGTGAGCAGGATACTCCCATCTGTTACTCGGATGAAAGCACGCTTTCGCGCTTGTCGCGCGACTACATTTCGCACGTCAGACAGCTGATCTCGGGGCAGCTGGGCTATACCTATCACTACGACGCTACCTCGTACGATGGCTTTATCGAACGGGATGTGACCGATGGCTTTGCGCCGAGTGTGCTCATGCCCATGATCTCCACCGATTTTACGCTGCGACCCGTCAAAATGCTGGAGCTTGCTCCGAGAACACAAGCGCAGATGTGTATGCAAGGCCTTTTTGATTACGTGGAAAAGCAGCATACAAGCCCCGATAAGATGATGCAACACGCAGCGCTTCGTCACCGTTATCCCGAGCAGATCTCGGATATGCGCGGATTCTTCGGCTTTGACAAGCCGGTGCATTTTAAGACAGAGGACGTGGCGCAGGGCATCTTCTTTATTGTGGATCTCGGACAGGAATGGGCGGGATTTTTGGACTTTGACATTGAAGTACCGCACGACTGTCAGATCGAGATCGGCTACGGAGAGCACCTGGCCGACGGCAGATGCCGCACGTCCGTGCGAGGATTCTCGGCCGATTACAGAGCCAAAAAGGGAAGAAACCAATACCTGCATACCTTCCGACGCTTTGGCTGCCGATACGTGCAGTTCTTTGTCAACGCCACCGAATTTACCGTGCATTACGCAGGTCTGAGACCTACGCTGTATCCCGTGACCGCCAAGAAATTCGAAAAGGGAAATCTCTTGCAGAATACCATCTACGAGGTCTGTGCCAATACGCTGCTGCAATGCATGCACGAGCACTATGAGGACTGCCCCTGGAGAGAGCAGGCACTCTATTGCATGGACTCGCGCAATCAGATGCTTTGCGGCTATTATGCCTTTGGCGAAAAGGATTTCCCGCGCGCCAATCTGAAATTGATCTCCAAGGGCTTGCGCCCGGACGGCATTCTGACGCTTTGCTATCCCGCAGGCAAGGATTTTCCCATTCCGTCCTTCTCAACCGTGTATTTTATCCAGATGGAGGAATACATTCGCTACACGGGCGACGTGACGCTCGCAGAGGAGTGCTATCCCGTGCTGGATACCATCATCCATACGTTTATCGGAAAGCTGCAGGAAAGCGGCCTGATCGAGAATTTCTACGGTGAGGGAGGATACTGGAACTTCTATGAATGGAGTCCCGGCATGAACGGCCATTTCTTTGAGCAAAACCGCAGCATGGAAGCACCGCTCAACGCCTTTTTCTCGCTTGCGCTTGTGCATATGGCAAAGATCTGTGATGCGCTCGGCAAGACCCGAGAGGCAGGGGAATACCGCGAGCTTTCAAAGCGCGTCAACGCAGCGATCGCAAGGGAATTCTATAATCCCGAGACTCGCCTGTTCGAGTCGTTTGAAAACCGTTGCAGAGGGGAATACAGCGTGCTGACCAATGCACTTTGCATGCTGTGCGGCGCGGCAGATGGCGTTGATAAGACCAATATTTTGCGTATTCTCGCTACCAACGGAAAAGACAATTGCGGATATACGGTGCATCCCAATACGCTGAGCATGAACTCCTTCCGCTTTGACGCGCTGCTATCATATGACAGGGAAGCATACGCAGGGGTGATCATTGACGAGCTGGACCGTGACTATTTTCATATGTTGCGCAACGGTGCAACCACCTTCTGGGAGACCATCATCGGCCTTTCGGATTTCGGGCACGCCGCAAGCCTTTGTCACGGCTGGAGCGCACTGCCTATATACTACTATGAGACGCTTTTGTAATGTGATGCCGATGTGAACTTGTTTTGTGCAATAATACCAGTAAATTAAGTGATTTTTCGTAAAAGTGCCTATTTACGGAATTTGACAATTGTGCTATAATAATACTGCGCATATATGCGATACCAAAACTATTTTTATCAAAGGAGATTTTCATCATGAAAAGATTTCTTTCCGTGCTGCTCGCTTCTCTGATGGTTCTGTCCCTGGCAGCTGCTATGGTAGTTTCTACCTCCGCAGCGCTCGAAGGTGACTGGGTAACCTCCAGAAGTGCTGACGACTATGAAGACGAAGGCAGCTACTGCCCCGCAGCTGGCTACCACTACGATCCCGAACTGGGCTTTGTTGTTGATCCTCCCGAGTACGCTCCCAACAATACTCCCTTCGTTCAGGTACACCTCAAGAACCCTGTAGATCTCAAGGCTAATAACGATGGTA
Source organism: Eubacteriales bacterium (assembly GCA_045594705.1). Lineage (GTDB taxonomy): Bacteria > Bacillota > Clostridia > Oscillospirales > CAG-272 > SVQP01. Next base: position 27,001 of record JAZNZB010000038.1, on the reverse strand, counting down.
ACGGTTATTCCGTTAACCTCAAGATGACCATTCTTGAGTACGCTTATGACGGCGGCGAAGGCAAGGACCAGTGGATCTCCTTCAACCTGTCCAGCGGCAATATGTCTGCTCCCCCCAGTGCTGAATACGGCGAGGGTCTTTGCATTCTGATTCGTGGCGGCGGCTACGGCTCCGCCCAGGCTCAGCCCTTCTACGTTGATAAGGACGCTAACTGGGTTCCTCTTACTGCTGCTTTCCCCACGATTGAAGTTCCTATGAACGACAATGATCAGGAAGAGTACACCTTCACTGTTAAGTATGCTGATGGCGGCTACGTAGTTGCTGTAAACGGTCACGAATTTGTTGGCGACGATAAGATGAACGCTCACTTTGATGAAGTGTTTGCTGAAGGCTGCTATGTAAATATCTGCACTCAGACCGGTGTTGCTGATTCGAAGATTTCCTTTGCTATCACCGAGTGGCAGGGCGATATCCCTGTAGGTGACGACTCCGCAGTTCCCGAAGAGGACCTCCGTGCTAAGGCTCCCATCGCTCCCTCCGAAAACATCCCCGCTAACGAGCCTGCAGTTCTGTGGGATTCTACCCTCAGAGACTTCAGAAAGATCAGCGTAGCAGGTGGCGTACACGAGATCAACGAGGACGGTTCCGTTAAGGTTACCGCACAGACTCAGTCCCCCTATATCACGTTGGGCGTTAAGTCCGAGGTTTCCTACGAAGCAGCTGACTTCCCCTACATCGCAGTTCTGACCAGAAACTGCTGGGCTAACCAGGGTAACGTTTACTACTGCGCAGGTGACATCCTGAGCGCTGAGAACACCTACAGCGAAACCTGGGATCCCACCGAGTATGACTTCGGTGGCGGCTGGACCATGGGTATCATTGACTTCTCCGATTACACCGACGATGATGATGAGACCGCTATTGGTGGTTGGGAAGGCAGAATCAACAGCATCCGTATTGGTTACGACTTTGATGCAGACGATATTACCAACGAAGAGTACAACAACTTCGATATCGCTTTCTACGGCGCATTCCGCTCCGTTGAAGAGGCTACCGCTTACACCCAGGCTTGGCTGACCTCTAAGGGCTACAATGCAGAAGAAGTTACCACTGAGGAACCCACCACTGAGGAACAGACCGAGGCTCCCACTACCGATGCTCCCGCAACCACCGCTCCCTCCACTGAGGCTCCCACCGAGGAAGCTACCACCGAGGCTGAAAAGTCCGGCTGCGGCTCCATCATTGCTGCTCCCGTAGTAGCTCTGGTTGCTCTTCTGGGCGTTGCTTTCGTAGCAAAGAAGAAGGACTAATTCATAACTGAATATAGTGACCCGAATCAGGGGCAGTCGCATCGCGACTGCCCCTATGTCATTGTTGAAAGTGTTGTTTTAGAGAAGGCTGATTTGTTCAAATTCACTATTTACAGCGGTGTGGATTGATGTTATAATAATTAAGTCAGAATTATTTCATAAGGAAAGGAGAAAAAACATGAAAAAATTATTGACAATCATGCTCGCAATGTGTCTGTTGCTGGCAACTATGACTGTTCTGGCAATCCCCGCAAATGCAGCCGAGGTAGAAGGCGACTGGGTAACCTCCAGAGCAGGCGATGCATACGAAGAGGGTGTTACCGATTATACGCCCGCTGCAGGCTACACGTATACAACCGAGGGCTTCCAGACGGTTGCTCCCGATTTTACCAATTGCAGCCCCTACATTCAAGCGCATACAAAAGAAGCATATGATCTCAAGGCACCTAATGCTGATGAGAACGGCAATGCGCTTTCCGTAAAATTCACCGTTCAGGAATTCGCTTATGGCGGCGAGTACAACAACAAGGACGAGTGGATCGCTATCACTCTCAACAGCGAGCCTACTGCAACCCAGGGTAATCCCGCTTACGGCTCCGGCCTTTGCATTCTGATCCGCGGTGCAGGTAACGGTGCTGCTACCGGACAGCCTCACTATTCTGACAAAGAGAACAATAAGTTCTCTCTCTTCACGCAGGGCCAGATCAATCCTACTTTGAACGATGACGGCCAGGAAGAATATACCTTCTCGATCAAGCATGACGGCACCAAATACGTGATGAATCTGTGCGGTGTTGAATTTTCCGATCCCGACGGAAATCTGGATAGAGTTTTTGACGAGCAGTGTGCTGAAGGTGCATATCTCGGTATTACTCTGATGACCACCGAGATCGAAACTCCCGCATCCTTTGTGATCACTGAATTCCAGGGCGCTGTTCCTTACGGTGAAGACAGTGCAGATCCCGAAGCTAACGTGAAGAATTTTGCTGAGATCGCTGATTCCTCAACCGTTCCCGCAGGCCAGCCTGCTGTTATTTGGGATGGTAAGGCTGAGTATTATGATAAGATTTCTGTTTCCAATGCTGACTATACAGTTCAGGAAAGCGGTATTGTATCCCTGAAAGCAAACGGTACCGGTCCTTACATCAGTTTCAACCTCAAAAACGATATTTCTTACGAAGCTTCCGATTTCCCGATCGTTGTTGCTTTGACCAGAAATTGCTTAGATCTCGATGGACAGATGTATTACTATTCCGGCAGAACCCTGGGTGCAAATTCCGATTGCCTGATGGATATCATGTATGACGATTATGACTTTGGCGAAGGCTGGGGTCTGTCTGTTCTTGACCTGACGGATGATCCCGAATGGGAGGGCAGAATCAATGGTATGAGACTTGACTTCAAAGATGTGGATTATACCGATGAAGAAACTGCAAACTTTGACGTTGCTTTCTTTGCAGCATTCCGCACCGAAGAGGAAGCCGTTCAGTACGCAAAGGATTATCTGATTGCTCTGCTTGGCAAGATGCCCGAGACGACTGAAAAGCCTACCGAAGAGCCTACCACCGAAGCTCCCACGACCGAGGCAAAGACCGATGCTCCTACGGAAGAGAATCCTTCCGAGGAAGCTACCACCGATGCTGAACAGTCCGGTGGATGCAAGTCCGTAGTCATCGCTCCCGCAGTTGCACTGATCGCACTTCTCGGTGTTGCATTCGTTGCAAAAAAGAAGGACTGATTCTTGACTGAATTTATTAACCGTTTGGGCTGCCGATTTCGGCAGCCCCTTTTTTATTGTATTATTTTATAGTTTTGCGTCAGAATATTTGTGTAGGTTCACTATTTACATAATTAATTTTAAGAGATATAATATAATAGTAATCGATAACTTTTATGAGAAAAGGAGTGAAGTTAGAATGAAAAAATTGATGACTATGTTGCTTGTACTGACCATGGCTATTTCTACACTGACTGTACTTGCAACCACCACCTCTGCTGCAGAGCTTGTTGAAGGTGATTTTATTACAACGAGATCTGCCGACGGTTACGAAGATGAGGAACACTACACCCCCGCTGCCGGTTACAAGTATACCACCGAGGGATTCCAAGTCATTTCGCCAGACTTTACTAACTGCGCACCTTACGTGCAAGTCAATACGAGAAAGCCCTATAATTTGAAGGACCCCGATGCTGACGGTAACGGAAACGCGCTTTCTGTTAAGTTTACCATTACCGAGTATGCGTATGGCGACTGTGACCACTGGATCGCAATCACCCTTAACAGCGAGGATAAGGTTGCACAGGGTAACACCAATTACGGTTCCGGCCTCTGCATCCTGATGCGTGGTTTTGGTAACGGCGCTACTACGGGTCAGCCCTGCTACGTAGACCAGGACAACAACATCTTCAAGATGTTTACCGAAGGCACTGTCTATCCCACACTCAATGAAGCCGGCCAGGAGGAATATTCCTTCTCGATCAGACATAATGGCAGCGAGTATGTAATGAACCTTTGCGGCACTGAGTTCTCCGATTCTACCGGCGAGCTCAACAGAATTTTGGACGAAAAGTGCGCTGACGGTGCATACCTCGGCATCACTCTTATGACCCAGGAGATCGAAACCCCTGCATCTTTCTTGATTACTGAGTTCCAGGGCGATGTTCCTTATGGTGAAGATAGTGCTGAGCCCGAACCCAACGTTACTAAGGTTGCGGAGATCATTGATTCCTCCAACGTTCCCGCGGGTCAGCCCGCAATCAAGTGGGATGGTAAGATGGAGCAGTATGATAAGGTTTCTCTCAGCAACGGTGATTATACCATTCAGGAAAACGGTATAGTAACCATTGCCGCCAACGCTCCTTCTCCCTACATTAACTTCGGACCTAACATGGATTATACCTATGAGGCATCCGATTTCCCGTATCTTGCTGTTCTTTACAAGAACTGTAATGCAGAATCCGGAAGATTCTACTATATGTCAGGTAAGACGCTGGGCGTTGGCTCGCAGAACTACTGTGATTTCGACATGTATGAGGTCGATCTTGGCGAAGGCTGGGGCATGTCTATTGTTGACTTGAACGAAGACCCCGACTGGGAAGGAAAGATGAACGGTCTCCGTCTCGACTTCTATAACATCGATTACACAGATGATTCTATGAAGAGCTTTGACATTGCATTCTTCGGTGCATTCCGTTCTGCCGAGGAAGCAGAGCAGTATGCAAAGGATACTCTTGTAGCACTGCTTGGCAAGCTGCCCGAGACCACCGAAAAGCCTACCGAAGAGCCCACCACCGAAGCTCCCACGACTGAGGCAAAGACCGATGCTCCCACCGAAGAGATTCCCTCCGAGGAAGTTTCCACCGATGCAGAGCAGTCCGGCGGCTGCAAGTCTGTAGCGATCGCTCCCGTTGCAGCACTGGTTGCATTTGTCGGCGTTGCATTCGTTGCAAAAAAGAAGGACTAAGATATCACTATTTTAAGGGCTGACGCTTTGGCGTCAGCCCTTGTTATTTTGCACGAAACGGGGACACATATTTGTGGAATGTCACCATTTACAGAAAAATGAAAAAGTGATATAATAAATGTGTATTCAATAATTCCTATTCAAGGAGAGACAAAATGAAAAAAATTCTTGTTTTGGCTTTGACAGCAGTGATGATTCTGTCCGTTGCGTCCGTGATGATCATTCCCGGTGCAGCAGCGGTTGAAGGTGACTGGGTTGCAACCCGCGCTGCGGACGACTATCAGGATCCCGATAGCTACAGACCTTATTGCGGTTTTCACTATGAAGTAGACAAGGGCCTTGTGTTGGATTCTGCAGACTATACCAATAACACCCCCTATACCCACATTCATACCAAGACCCCCTATAATCTCAAGGATACCAACGCAGCAGGTAACGGCAGATCCATTTCCTTGGAATTCACCGTAACCGATTTTGCTTATGAAGGCAGTGACCACTGGGTTGGCATCTCTCTGCACAGCAAAGAGATCTTCGCACCCGGTCAGAAGGGATACGGCGAGGGCGTTTCCGTGCTGATCCGCGGAGCAGGCGAAGGCGCTGCTGTTGCGCAGTTCCACTATCTCAATGACGACAGAGGATACACGCTGTTCAGCCAGCAGCAAGTCACTATCCCGGTCAACGAGCAGGGACAGGAAACCTATACCTTTGAGGTAGAGTATACAGGTACGGGCTATGCCTTCTATCTGTGCGGAACCAAGTTTGAGGACGTGACCAAGTTAGCGGACGAGACTCTGGATACTTACTGCGCAGACGGTGCATACGTGGGTATTTCCTTCTATTCTACCGAGTCCGGTTCTTCCATCGGAGCGAACATCAGCAAGTTCCAGGGCGAGGTTCCTTTTGGTGAGGACAGCATGGAGCCCGAGGAAAACCGCAACAACTTTGCGCCTATCGCGGATTCTTCCACCGTTCCCGAAGGTCAGCCTGCATTGATCTGGAATTCTGCCAAGGAGCAGTTCAACCAGTTCCAGAGCTCGAATATCGACCTTGCCGTCAACGAGGACGGTACGATGAAGGCAACCGCGCTGACCGCTTCGGGTTATATCATTTTCTCTCCCAAGGTGGCCGTGTCCTATGAGGCTGCAGATTTCCCCGTGATCGCGATTCTCACAAGAGCCTGCTATGCTGAATCCGGCCTTGTTTTCTACAGTGCAGGCAAGAATCTGAGTGCACAGCCCGATTGCAGCTGTGAGATCGATATTGCCGAATATGATTTTGGCGATGAATGGTGCATGGGTGTTCTGGATCTGACCGACGACCTTGATTGGCAGGGCAGAGTCAATATGATCCGTATGGATATTCAGAACGTGAACAATACTGACGAGGAATTGAAGCACTACGACATTGCGTACATTGCATGCTTCCGCACCATCGAGGACGCAGAGCAGTATGCAAAGGATTATCTGATCGATCTGCTTGGTGCATTGCCCGAGACGACCGAAAAGGAAACCAAGCCTCCAAAGACCGATGCTCCCGAAACGGAAGAGCCTTCGGCAGACCAAAGCGAGACTGAGAGCCAAGAGCAGACCACCGAGGCTGAAAAGTCCGGTTGCGGCGCTGTCGTAGCAGCTCCCGCAGCTGCACTGATCGCACTGCTGGGCGTTGCATTCGTTGCAAAAAAGAGAGACTGATCCTATGGATTTCAAAGGGCTGACGCTGGTTGTCAGCCCTTTTTGTTGTGATATTTGCACTTTTTTGGTTTTTTCATTTTATGGATTATATCAATATACAGAGGATATGCGTATATGGCTTTATTGACAAATAGAGAATTATGTAGTATAATATATGTATTACACCAACGAAAGGAATGATTCCCATGAATGCAAAAAAACTCATTTCTGTTTTTGCACTCTGCCTTTGCTTTGTGATGCTGCTGCAGTTTGCTGCATGCGATCCCGGTAGCACAGGTGATGAGCAGACCACTCCGGAGGCTGATGTGCCTACGACTGACCAAGACACACAAGACACACAAGAATCCGATACGGAGCAGACCACGGACGGTAATCAGAGTGAACAGCCCGGCACGGATAACGTGGTGGCCGCTAAGCCCTCGATCAATTTTGACCGGACTGTACAGGCAACCGAAAACGGTTCTGCTTACGACGTAAAGACCGCATCGGGACTTACGTATACCGCAAACGGCTATAAAGACTTCACAGACGGCACGTTTACCGTAAATAAGGGTTTCACCGTCACGCTCGGTGACCAATTCGCTGATAGCTTTAACAGACTGACGCTTTGCTATGTATCCGACGCTCCCATGGAGTGCACCGTGACTTACGAGAGAAACGGCAGAGCGCTGGAGGATCTGTTCTATCTGGAAGCAGGAACGCAGACCTTCTGTGCGCTGACTAAAGGGTATCTGGATGGCATGAAGGCTTCCAAGCTGACCTCGATCACCTTTGAGACCTGTGAAGAGGTTGATGCAAAGTTTGTGCTTTGCGATGTCAAGACCGAGGAATACGAGGTTTATGCGGACGAAGTATATTACGTGGAAAACGAGAGCTACGTGCTTGGCGTGCGCCTTTCCTGGGGCGGCGGTATTTGCTATCTGCGCGACCTCAAAAACAGAATCGGTGGCATTGAAAACCTGATCAATCAGGCTGATACGGGCAGACTTGTACAGCAGTCCTATTACGGCACGCACGGCAACGGTGAGTACCAGGATGGCGATTACAACGGAGTACGCTGGCCTTATAACCCTGTTCAGGGTGGTGACGTACACGGCAATCCCAGCCGTATCATTGACATCGTGGTAGGAACGCACTCGCTTTACGTCAAGGCGCAGCCGCAGGACTGGGGACACGACGGTGAGCTGACCATCAGCTACATGGAGAATATTTACGTGCTGGAAGAGGATCACGTTCGCGTAGACAACAGATTCGTGGATTTCTCCGGTTGGGAGCACAGATATGCAAACCAGGAGCTGCCCGCCTTCTATACGCTGAGCTTCCTTGGCGAATTCACCTATTATGCAGGCTCCAAGCCTTGGCAGGACGAGCCGCTGACCTCCAGAAAGGATCTGAACTTCTGGGGCGATGCTGCTTATCACGATGATTGCACCTTCAAGCTTCGCTATAGCAACACCGAGACCTGGTGTGCGTGGTCCAACCGCTACGTAGATTACGGAATTGGCTTGTTTGTTCCCGGTGTTGACGTATTTTTGGCCGGCAGACACGCATACAACGGCAGTAAGGATGCATACAACGGTGCTACCAACTACGTAGCCCCCTTGTGTACCATCAAGCTTGAATCCTTTGAGCCGATCGAATACAGCTACATGATGACCACGGGCTCGATTGAAGAAATCCGCAGCGTATTCAAAGCCAATAAGGATTTTGCAACAAATGAATCTCTGCATCACAACTACATCAGTGACCGACTGGAGGACGAGGGCGCAGCAATCAAGATGGATATGCTCCAGTTTGCGGAGAAGAGCAGCACGCTGAAGCTGACCCCCACCAGCAATACCACCGTGGGCTTCAGCGATGAGCAAAAGGCTGCATTGCTGACCATCGTAGCAGCATCTGACCCGCACGTCACCATCGATTACACCAAGTCTGATCCCACGCTGAAAGCAGAGGACTATTCCGTGATCAAGATCACGTATATGATCCCCAATACCAACAGCAGGAAATATTACACGGCAGAGCTGTTCTTGTCAACCGGCACGTCTATGGGAGCCGAGGGAGGCAAGTCCGTTCGTACCGAGCTCGTGGCGGACGGTGAGTATCATACCGCAGAAATTAAGGTATCGAGCTTGAATTTCTGGAGCGGTAACGTTAACGCGATCCGCTTTGACTACTTTGATGCCTGTGCCGAGGGCGACGTGATGTACGTGCAGTCCATCGAGCTGAGCAATTAAATCATACTAAAACAGGGAGAAAGCCAAGGCTTTCTCCCTACATTTTTATTGATACGTCCTGCTCCGGGCAATTAAATGATACAGCTTTTCAGCTCCGGGTGATCGTCTGCGACTTTCATTGCACGGTGAAGGCAGTTGTCAATCAATTGCTTGCGTGGTGTGATGGTATCATCCTCACAAAATACGCTGACTCTGTTGTCAAGCAGCATGATTGATTCTTCCATGTGACCGGATTTGAGGACTTTATAGTATTCTTTGCACAGATGATGCAGATCAGCATAACGAGTCTTTGCTAACGCAAGTTGATCTGTCTGGGCGTACAATTCGATCAGACCTGTAAGTAACAAAAGCTTTTGATATACTTGCTCATAGGGTAATGCGTCTCCTCCACTTAAAAGTGCATCAATAATTCGAAGCATATACTCCATATAAGCGATTCGCTGCTGATTTGTTTTGTCTGAAAGGGATGTGACGAGGTTGATATTTTTTATCAAATAACGTGCCTGATTGGTAAAGCTCTTTTTGCAAAATTCTTCGGCCATATGCGATTCTCCCGCGATTTTTGCAATCTCTGCAGATCTGTAATAGCGGTCTCCGTATTCAAACGGGAGTTTTTCAAGAAGCAACATGGCGCGGGGAAAATCTCCGATTCTCGTCAATACAGAGGCAAGCAGATAACGTGCCTCTGCTTGCATGTCAGCATCATCGGAGTAATGAATAATGCAGTTTGCAAAACGCTCGCACTCCTTTAGCATGGCCTTTTGATCGGTAAAGTTAGGGAATTGTCCCGAGTAGAGCTCCGACATATCCAGCAAGTATTTTGCCGCACGGACGTGATACGGATGCTCGGAGAAATACTCATACATCATGCGATATCCCTGTTCTCCGATTTCCGGAGCAGGGGGCCATTCACAGGGATTCATGGATTCTAAAGCCAGGCATTCTCTCAGAATTTTTTCGAATTCATCATCAAGGTGATCGTCGCTGATTCCCAATAATGCATCAGTACTGACGTGCAATGCATGAGCCAACGGCACAATTTGAGAAATATCCGGCATGCCTGTATCGGTTTCCCATTTTGAAATGGCTTGATTGCTGACACCAATCATTTCTGCCAGCTCTTGCTGTGTGAATTGCGAATTCTTTCGAAAAGTTTTCAATCTTTGTCCAAACGTAGTTTTCATAAGCTCCTCCTTTCATTTGGTAGCTTCATGATATCATACGGAGAGAGAATAGTACACATATAAAAAGGAGATAAATAATCAACGCTGCGTAGACCTGCACAGTAAAGTAAGGCTTCCCGTAAAAGGGAAGCCTTATCAATACGTTTTTACTTGTCATCAAAAAACGATACTTGATTCGCAACGCTGTTTTTGTTCGGCGCTTGCGGTGCACGAAGACCTAAATGCTCGTATGCGAGCTTTGTTACGCATCTGCCGCGGGGCGTGCGGGAAAGGAATCCAAGCTGCATCAGGTAAGGCTCATAGACGTCCTCAATGGTCACAGCCTCCTCGCCGATGGTAGCTGCCAGCGTGTCAAGACCCACGGGGCCACCATCGTAGAATTTGATGATCGCCTCCATCATTCTTCGGTCAGTGTTGTCAAGACCCAGCTCGTCGATCTCAAGCTTGTTGAGCGCATAGCCCGCGATCTCGGAATCAATTGTATCCTTTCCGCTGACCATAGCAAAATCACGTACACGCTTGAGCAGACGGTTTGCAATACGAGGCGTGCCTCTGGAGCGCGATGCGATCTCATAAGAGCCGTCGTCGGTAATGGCAATGCCCAAAATGCCCGCACTGCGGCGCACGATGGATGCAAGTTCCTCGGGCGTGTAAAGCTCTAATTTGAGCAGCACGCCAAAGCGGTCGCGCAAGGGAGTGGTCAGCTGGCCTGCGCGCGTGGTCGCACCGATCAGCGTAAATTTGGGCAGATCAATACGGATGCTTCGTGCTGCAGGGCCTTTGCCAATGATGATATCCAACGCATAATCCTCCATGGCAGGGTAGAGAATTTCCTCATCCGATCGTGAAAGGCGGTGGATCTCGTCGATAAACAGTACGTCACCCTCACTGAGGTTGGTCAGAAGTGCTGCCAGATCGCCCTGCTTTTCGATGGCGGGGCCGGACGTGATGCGGATATTGACGCCAAGCTCGTTGGCAATGATGTTGGAAAGCGTGGTTTTACCGAGACCGGGAGGGCCGTAGAGCAGCACGTGGTCAAGCGACTCGCCACGCATCTTAGCTGCCTCAATATAGACCTTCAGATTTTCCTTGGCCTTGTCCTGGCCGACGTAATCGACCAGCGTTTTGGGACGCAGTGACGCGTCAATATCAGAGTCCTCAGGTGCGTAGTTTGTGGAAACAATGCGATTTTCAAAGTCAAATTCCTGTTCGTCAAACATAGCATGTCCTCCTTACATCAGCTTTTTGAGTGCCTGGCGGATAATTTCCTCCAGCGTCATCTGCTCGGTCGGCATGCTCTTGAGCACCTGTGTTGCCTCGGCTCTCTGATATCCAAGTACCATCAAAGCATCCAGCGCCTCGGTCAGCTTACCGCGTGCAGGTGCGCCGCTCTTGGCAGGCGTACCCATCTCGGGTGCTGCGTTGAATTCGCCGCCGTGCTCCTTGATCAGCTTGTCCTTGAGCTCCAGAACGATTCTTGCAGCTGTCTTGGGGCCGACACCGCTTGCCTTGGAAATTGCCTTGGTGTCTTCGGTGCAAACCGCCAGCGCGAATTTTTCGGGGGACAGGAGCGAGAGAATGGACATGGCAGCCTTGGGACCCACTCCGGAAACCGTGATCAGCATCTGGAAAGAGGAGAGCTCGGTTTCATCGTAAAAGCCAAACAGCTCAATACCGTCCTCGCGCACAGCAAGATAAGTATAGAGCTTAGCAGGATTTCCCGCAAGCGGAAGCTTGTCGTATGTGTTCTGGCTGACGGTCAGCTTGTAGCCAACGCCGCCTGCGTCGATCACGGCAAAGCCCATATTTTTGAGTGCGAGCGTGCCGCTTACATAGTAGTACATAAAATCTCCTTGAATACCCACGGGGAAGCTTCCCCGTGGGTGATTTGTTATTCATTCGGGGTGGTCTGATCCGTATCTTGATCCGCAAAATACTCAGGCGGATAGCCGCATTCCTCGGGCTCGGGCAGATCCAAAATCGGATCCTTAACAGCAACAGGCTCGGGAATGCCAAAGAATTCACCGTAGCCGCGAATGCTGCGCAATTTCTTTTCAAAGATGATCAAGAGGAAGAAGATGATCACCGAGATGATCGAAATGGCAGTACCGAGCACCAACTCCTTGGGGCAGTAGTGCATTTCCACAGTATGCTCACCGGCATCCTCGATATAGTAGCCAACCAGAGCGTTAGCAAGCTCAAAGGTCTCCACCTTCTTGCCATCTACCTTGATCTGCCAGCCCTTATCAAAGGGAATTGTGGTAGTGATAAGCTGATGCTCTTTGGTGGTCGTGATTGTGCCTGGCAAATAGTCCTCGCGGTAATGATCCGGATCGATTTGTACGTTGCCTTGCTGCAATCTTGTGATAGCCTCTGTAAAGACTTCCATATCCAGTGAATAGATAAAGGGCTTTTGCAGATCCTGCTGGAGGTAGAAGTTGTCGTAGTCATTTTTGATGGTCAGCTTGAGCTCGAGATCCTTTTTGTCTACCGAGCCGATCGAAACGATTCTCCAGGTGTTGTTATCGCCCCATTTGCCGACCGATTTACCGTTCGCAGTCATGTTGACAGATCTGGAATATACAGTGGGGAAGTACACGAACAGCTCCGTATGCTTTGGAACCTCGTATTCAAAGGTGATCGTGCCACCGTCTCCCTTGTACAGGTCGTGCTTGGCAGCAGTGCTCTTGGTGACGTCCTTGGTTTTCATGGAAAGCTGCTTGCCGGGAACAAAGATCTGCAATGTCTCTTCTTCACCAAGCATCATGGAAATCATAGCGTTCATACGCTCAAAGGGGTTTTCATAGTTGTCAAGTTGGAAACTTGCAAAATCCTCGTCTACCGCGTAAGCAATGCTCATCACATAAGGATTCTGATATACCACATAGGTCTCGTTGTCGTAATCGTCAGAGTCAAATCTGGGCTCACCGTAATACTTGTCGTAATCCTTGTCGGTCATGATATACTTGATGCCAAGCAAAGAGTCACTGACAGGCGTTTCGCCTTGGTACTGAGACCAGTGCGACTTGGAGGAATAGCCCATCATACGCAAGAAGTAAATGGTGTCTGCGTTGAGCGTGGAGGTCGAGTTGGAAAGACCGCGGATCTGCAACGCAAGGTTATCATTGAGCTTGCGGTGATAGGTCTTTTCCATACGGTAGAAGGAGGTATCGTTTTCCTGCACAGTATTGATAATGGGTCTTACTGTGTCAAGATAATCGTTGTAATAGGAGTATTTGGTAAAGGTCACGTCCTTGTCAAGGTCGTTGAGATCGCAAAGGCCGCTGATAAACGTTTCGACGCAAACAAAGAAAACAAGAACACAGGAAACGAGCTCTTTGTTTTTAACGCGCGGCATCAGACATACGATAATGGTATATACGATCAGGCAACCAATCGTCAACCAAACGGTCTGAAAATCGTGCACGTCGATATATTCGTTGAGATCTTCCTTGATCATGGGGGAGAATTCCTGCAAAACGATCACGCCAAGACCGATGATGGCACCAACCGCGATCATGGGCTTGCGGCTTGTCGTGCGCAGATTGGTAAACGCTCTGTAAGCCATGACGATCAGGAAGAAGCAGATCATGAAGCTGTAGCGGTTATTAAGCCAGTTGGGCTTCTGGAAGCCGTGCCAAACAAGGTCGATCGAGCTTGTTACAAAGCTGAACACAAAAATTGTGATCAGAACAGCATATGCAACCTTTTCGCCGGTTCTGAACTTCTTGTTGAAGAAGAACATGGGAACCATCAGCAGTGTCAGCACACCGCAATAAACGAAGGGAAGGCCTGCAGGACGAACTGTGTCGTAGGAGGAGGGAAGGAACTTATAGAACAGCTCGAGGAAATTGAAGCGTGACGTGAATGCCCAGTTAGGAGTTGAGAAATCGGTCTTACCAAAGGTCAGCGAATAATAAGCAGTGAAAATGATAAATGCGGAAATACCGATGGCAAGAATGGAATAAAAGGCAATTCGCATAAAGGAGCGGATGCCGTGCAATCTTTCGTTATAGGGGTTGTTTGTGTGCTTGAAGCCCCACAGGTAAGCAAAGAAGTAGATCGCAACCGAAATACAGACCATATAGCCGATATAGTAGTTGCTGACCAATGTCAGAGTGAGGAATACGACGAAAATTCTGTATTTTCCGTATTTGATCAACTGCTCCACACCGTACATCACAAGCGGGAACCAGATCACCGCGTCGATCCACATGGTGTTGTTCTGCTGTGTGATACAGTAGGACATCAGCGAATACATCACAGAGAAGGCAATGATGCCGATTCGGTTGATGCGTGCCTCGGATTTGTGCAGATAGAATGCCATAGTGCCGGCACAGAAGCCTGCCTTGACCATGAACATAAACAGCAATGCCTCGCACATTCTGTCCTCGGGGAACAGGCATACCAGATAAGAGAAGGGGCTGGCGATATAATACTCGTAAATACCCATGAACTCACCGCCCAGCGCACGTGAGAAGGAATATATGATACTGGTATCGCCGTTTACGACGAAGTTACGCAGAGCCTCAAAGAAGTATACGTACTGGCCGTTGAGATCAAGTACCAGTACACAGCCGTTTCCAAAGGGGTAAAGTCCTCTGGCAAGATACATCAGGTAGACCAGCACTGCAGGAATGAGTGCTGCTATCAGAATATACCAGTATTCTGAGAAAATGCTTTTGCAACGGTTACCGCATTTGAGCAGACCGTTTTTTGCAACGTCGGAATTGAATTTCATTCGTTTTTGTCCTTTCCTGTGTTTTGCCCCTGCTTGGATACCGTGATACTTTTTATCGACTTTTCAAGCTTGACGCGATCCACGTTCATGTCGCGGCCACACCCTTTGCATACAATGCGCACAACGCCTCCGACACGCATAACCAAAAAGTCGGAGCTGCCACATGGATGCGGCTTTTTGAGATGCAAGAGATCTCCTTGTTGGATCTTGATAATGTTCATAGTAATCTCCATGCCGCCGCAGCGGCTTTGATCGGTTTGACAGTAAGAGCAGATAATCTATCCTATTATACCATAATTTGCGGCGTTTGTAAACGATAATTCGGAGATTATTATAAAAAAATAAAAATTAATAAATTATATTTGACACGTGCGCGAGAAAGTGGTATAATTTATTCTGTATTACTATGGGAAATTATTGCAAAAGGAGATATTATGGTCATACTTGGCATTGACCCCGGACTTGCAATCGTAGGTTGGGGCGTCGTTTCATACGACGGAGTGAGATTCAAAACGCTTGGTTACGGATCTATTCAGACGCCGGCAGGTACACCCACGCAGGATCGTTTGGAAATGATCTGGCAAGGTATGAACGAGCTCTTTGAGCGTTACAAGCCGGATCAAATGGCGGTAGAAGAACTGTTTTTCAATACCAATGTGACGACGGGTATCACGGTTGCAGAGGCAAGAGGCGTGATTCTCCTTTCCGGGATCCAGCACGGTATCCGCGTTGCGGAATATACCCCTTTACAAGTGAAACAAGCAGTGGTCGGTTATGGCAGAGCTGAGAAAAAGCAGGTCATTACCATGGTCACAACTCTCTTGGGGCTACCCAAGCCTCCCAAGCCCGATGATACCGCAGATGCCTTAGCCATCGCGGTATGTCATGCACACAGCGGTTGCTCAAGGCTTGCAAATTACTATAACAAATAACCGATTGGAGACGTACTATGTGGTATTCAGAAAATTGGAAGGATTACGAACTGCTCGACACCTCGGACGGTGAGCGTCTGGAGCGTTGGGGCAAATATATATTGGTCAGACCCGACCCGCAGATCATCTGGAAGGGCGTTGCGGATCATCCCGCATGGAGACGCGCTGACGGTGTATACCGTCGCTCCTCTTCGGGAGGCGGCAGCTGGGTCAAGAACAAGCTGCCCGAATCCTGGAATATTTCCTACGGCAATCTGAATTTCGTGCTGCGCCCAATGGGCTTTAAGCATACGGGGCTGTTTCCCGAGCAGGCGGCCAACTGGGACTGGTTCTCGGAGCTGATCCGTAAAGAAAATCGCCCTGTCAAGGTGCTCAACCTGTTTGCTTATACCGGCGGTGCTACCGTTGCGGCTGCTGCTGCGGGTGCGTCCGTGGTGCACGTGGATGCAGCAAAGGGCATTGTCGCACAGGCTAAGGAAAATGCGGCTCTTTCGGGTTTACAGGATGCTCCCATCCGCTACATTGTGGACGACTGTAAAAAATTTGTTGAGAGAGAGATCAGACGAGGCAATAAGTACGATGGCATCATTATGGATCCTCCGTCCTATGGCAGAGGACCCAACGGCGAGGTATGGAAGCTGGAGGACTGCGTGGATGAATTTGTCGGTCTTGCATCCCAGCTGCTTTCGGATCAACCACTGTTTTTCCTGATAAATTCCTATACGACCGGACTTTCTCCCATGACCATGAGTTATTTGCTTGAGCTCAACGTCAAACGTAAGTTTGGCGGATACGTGGAATCGGGCGAGCTTGGTCTCAAGGTGACACGTACGGGCAGTTATCTGCCTTGCGGTGCAAGCTCTCGCTGGCAGAGGTAAGTATGGCAGAATTCATAGAAATCAAGAATTTGCATTTCTCTTACGGCAAAGAAGAAAGCAAACAGCAGGAAGACGTGCTTTGCGGTGTTGATCTGGCAATCAGAAGAGGAGAATACGTAGCCGTTCTCGGTCGCAACGGTTCGGGAAAATCCACGCTTGCCAAGCTGCTCAATCTTGTGATAGACGATCTTGAGAATGTAAGCGGAGAGATCTTGGTGGACGGCGTCAACATCCTTTCGGACGAAATGACCGAGGATATGGCGTTTGATCTGCGCAAAAAGGTCGGCATGGTATTCCAGAACCCCGATAACCAGTTGGTTGCTACCATTGTGGAAGAGGACGTGGCGTTCGGTCCGGAAAATCTGGGACTTGACCCGACGGAAATCAGACGTCGGGTGGATGAGGCGCTTGCAACGGTCGGCATGACGGAATTTGCAAAAAGAGAGCCACACAGACTCTCGGGAGGGCAAAAACAGCGCATTGCCATTGCCGGAGTGATCGCTATGATGCCGGATTGTATCATTTTTGATGAATCCACCGCAATGCTGGATCCCATAGGCCGCAAGGATATTGTTGCCACCATGGAAAAGCTCAATCGCGAACACGGCATTACCGTTTTGACGATCACTCATTATATGGAGGAAGCAGTACGGGCAGATCGCGTCGTAGTGCTTAATAACGGAAAAATCGCCGTAGAGGGAAGACCTGAACAGGTATTCTCCAATGCCAAGGCTCTGCGCGATGCGGGGCTTGAGTTGCCCCAATGTGCACAGCTGCTCGAAGCACTGACCAAAGCAGGTATGCCCATCCGTGAATGCGGCATTACTCCCGAGGATTGCGCTCGGATCATCCTTGCAGCAGGAGGTGAACGAGCATGAGTGCAAAGCTTGAATTACAAAACGTAACTTATTACTACGGAAAAGGCACGGCGTTTGAGGTCAAGGCTTTGGATAACGTTAGTTTTGCCGTCAAGGAAAAGACGATCACAGGCCTGATCGGACATACCGGCTCGGGCAAATCCACGCTGGCACAGCTGTTCAACGGACTTGAAAAGCCTACGGAGGGTAAGGTGCTGCTGGACGGCTGCGACATTTGGGATAAAAAATATAATGGCGGACGTCTTTGCTTCCGAGTTGGCCTTGTCATGCAGTATCCGGAGTATCAGCTCTTTGAGGAAACCGTGTTCAACGATATCGCGTTCGGTCCGAGAAATAAGGGTATAAAAGAGGATGAGGTCAAGCAGCTTGTCATGGATGCCGTCAGCTTTGTTGGCATGCCCACCGAGATTTTAGACCAATCGCCCTTTGATCTTTCCGGTGGCCAGAAGCGTCGCGTTGCGATTGCAGGCATTATGGCTATGCATCCCGAGGTGCTTGTGCTGGATGAGCCTGCTGCGGGACTTGATCCTGCCGGCAGAGCAGATATCTTTGCAGGTATCAGAAAATACAGAGATACTACGGGGGCAACAGTCATTATCATCAGCCACAGCATGGAGGACATGGCGGAATACTGTGATGACGTCATTGTTATGCACAAGGGAAAGGTCATGCTCACAGGCCCCAAGGACAGCGTATTTGGGGATAGTGACAAGCTTGTCAGGGCAGGACTTGATATCCCGCAGATCACCCGCATTATGCGGTTGCTCAAAGAGAACGGACTGGATGTGAATGCATCCGTATGTACCAAGGATCAGGCTGTTGCCGAGCTGATCAAAGCGTTCAAACTCAAATAAAATATAAAGGGAATTATTATCCATGAAAAATATCGCACTTGGGCAATACTATCCTGCCCGGTCGCCCTTGCATAGAATGGATCCGCGCATTAAGCTGATCATTGCGGTGCTGTATATCATAGCCGCCTTTTTGTGCAAGAATCTTCTTGGCTTTGCTTTACTTGCCGCAACGGTTATACTGCTGGTTATTTTCAGCCGTGTGCCGCTGAGAACGGTTCTGGGTAGCCTGAAGATGGTCGTGTTTATACTCATTCTGACCGTGGCGATCAATATATTTCTTACAAAAGAAGAAGGAGCTGAGCCGCTTTGGTCATTCTGGATCTTCGAGATCTATACCAAAGGTCTTTACAGTGCGTTGTTCATAGCTCTGCGTATTCTATCCATGATCATCGCCACGTGCATGCTGCTGACTTATACTACCACACCCATTGCGCTGACAGATGCATTGGAGAGACTGCTCTCTCCCTTGCGCGTTCTTAAGCTGCCGGTGCATGAGTTTTCCATGATGATGTCCATTGCACTGCGATTCATTCCTACGATCATGGAGGAAGCTGAAAAGATTATGGCTGCGCAAAAGGCGCGAGGAGCAGGCTTTACCGAGGGCAATCTGATCAAGCGTATCAAATCCTTGATCCCGATCCTCATCCCGCTGTTTGCATCCGTGTTCAGACGTGCCTTTGAGCTTGCAACCGCCATGACCTGTCGCTGCTATCGTGGCGGAGACGGTCGAACCCGCATGACCACCATGCGCATGCACGCACTTGATATTATCGTGCTGATCTTGTCCGTGGCAGCACTTGCGGGAATCGTATCCTGTAATTTCTGGAATATCGGATACACATTATAACAATACTTTGGGGAGGAGACTATGAAGCTGTTTTTGCGCTTGGCGTTCTTGGGAACCGCATATAACGGATATCAGGTGCAGGGCGATCAGCCGACCGTGCAGCGCGAGTTGACGCGTGCGTGTGCAGAGTTGTTTGGCGTACGCTGCGATATCGTGGGCTGCAGCAGAACGGACAGCGGTGTGCATGCGAATATGTTTTGTGCAACCGTTGCACAGCGCGGAACGGACGAGCTGCATACCTCCGTACCTGTATCCCGTATTCCGGTAGCACTCAACGCGCATCTGCCGGAGGATATCGCGGTATACGATGCAATGCTTGTCAGCAGCGACTTTCATCCGCGATACGACGTGCAATATAAAGAATATGTCTACCGTATTTATAACTCTCCTTGTCGTAACCCCTTTGAAGAAGGACGCTCTTGGTTTTATCCAAAGAGAATCGACGACCGAAGTCTTGCAAGTATGCAGGAAGCCGCGCGATGCTATTGCGGCACACATGACTTTACTTCGTTTATGTCGCAGGGGGCAACCGTAGCGCATGCGGTTCGCACGGTCAAACATGCAAGAGTTGAACGAAAGGGCGACGTGATCGAATTCTATGTAGCTGCGGACGGTTTTTTATACAACATGGTCAGGATCATGACCGGCACGCTGATCTCTGTGGCAGAAGGAAAGCTGACGCCGGAGGATGTTCCCGGCGTGATTGAAGCGAAGGATCGCGCAAAAGCAGGTCTGACCGCGCCGGCAATGGGATTGTATCTCAACCGCGTGGTCTATGAACACATTCCGAAGGAGATACCATGAGAAAATGGGTTTTCACAAGAAAAGCGGAAACAGGCGCGGCTGAGCCTGTCAATCTGCAAGAGCCGCGTAATGTGTATTACGACGGTGTATCCAATATTTATCATTCGCTGTTTATCATTTTATTGGCAGCGCTTTTGGTGTTTGTTTGTGTGGCCATGCTTTGCAATATTGAGCTATTCACATATGAAAACTTTTATTATCTTGCCAAGGATATCAGCGCTGCATCCGATCTGCTTGCAGGATCGGGTAACGTGATCAACTATGAAACCTCTGTGCGCAATCAGACCTTTGCTCTTTATCGCGGCGGTCTTGCAGTAGGCGGGGATTCAGGATTGCAGCTCTTTACAGCAACAGGCAGGGAAACGCTGAATGCCTCTCCCGACTATATCACACCCGTGCTTTGCGGCTCTGATCGGTATCTTTTGATGTACGACATTGGAGAAAAGCGCTATTCTGTATATAACTCCTTTGTTTGTGTACATCATCAGGAGTGTGATTACCCTGTATTTACTGCTGCAATGTCGGATTCCGGTTACTATGCGGTTGTGACCGAATCCTATTCCCATGCAGGTGTGGTCTCACTCTACAACGATCGTTTTGAGTTGATTAACCGTTATAACCGTACGGATATGGTGGTAGCGACCGCTATCAACGATGCGGGAAACCGTTTGGCATTTACAACGGCCGGCATGAAAAACGGCGCATATCTGACT
This sequence comes from Eubacteriales bacterium, assembly GCA_045594705.1. GTDB lineage: Bacteria > Bacillota > Clostridia > Oscillospirales > CAG-272 > SVQP01. Next base: position 6,471 of record JAZNZB010000038.1, on the reverse strand, counting down.
ACTTTGGTAATCGCCATTCCCGGACAGTCAGAAACCTCGTCAGAGCTTGAATTTGAGGGCTTGTTTCCGTATAAGCTTGAGTTTATTGACCAACATCGCCTCTTGCTTGTAGGAGATACAGCTGCATATGTGATCTCTGTAGATGACGGTGCAGAGCATTTCCGCATCAATTATGCAGGCAGCGAGCTGCTGGCTTATGCGGATTCAAACTCGGAGTTCGTTGCGCTTGCGTTCTCGGTCAACGCAGTGACCGATACCTACCGTTTGATCGTGACTGATAAAAACGGGAATCTGATGATGGATCAGACCTTCGACGCGGGTCTTTCTTCCTTGAGCGTTTTTGGGGAATACTTGTATCTGATGACTGATACGGGGATTGCACGTGTGGACGTGCAAAATGCGTCATACGATTTTGTTGCTTGCATTACGGACGGAAAAGCCATGCTGATCAGTGACTCTGACGAGGTGCTGGTCTGCGGAGGACAGAGTGCCGTATATTATAAATTTGAAGATTGAATACTACCGGAGGTGTTTTGATACATGGTCATGTGTTCTAATTGCCACAAGCGTGTGGCGGTGATCTTTGTCACCAAATATGAAAATGAAAAAAAGGTAAGTAAGGGCCTTTGCATAAAATGCGCTAAAGAAATGGGGATTCCCATGGAAAATATGCTGGGCGATCTGTCCGGCCAACTTGGGCTTTCACCCGATCAGCTGGAGAACATGGAGGACGAGCTCAATAACATGTTCCAGAACAGCCAGCTGCCTTCCGAGATGGATGATAACGAGGACGGAGGTGCACCTGCGATCGATTTGCCTAAGCTTTTTGGAGAGGACGAAAACCAAATGACAGAGCCTGACAACCTCCCCGCAGAGCAGCCGCAGAAAAAGGAAAAGAAAAGCAAAAAGGATGCAAAGAAGGACGCAAGTTCCAACTATAAATTTCTCAACACCTATTGCCGTCACTTGACGGGACATGCGCGCCAGGGAAGACTTGACAGTATTGTCGGCAGACACAACGAGCTTGCGCGTGTGATCCAGATCCTTTGTCGCAGACAAAAAAACAATCCTTGTCTGATCGGTGAACCCGGTGTCGGTAAGACCGCGATCGCCGAAGCACTTGCGTTACGCATCGCAAAGGGTGACGTGCCGTATAAGCTGAAAAACAAGGAGCTTTATGCGGTCGATCTGACTGCGCTTGTTGCAGGAACGCAGTTCCCCGGCCAGTTTGAACAGAGAATTCTTGGCCTTTTAACTGAAGTCAAGCAAGCAGGAAACGTGATTCTGGTCATTGACGAGGTGCATAATATCGTTGGCGCAGGCGGAGGAGAGGGTAGCATCAATGCGGCCAATATTCTCAAGCCCGCACTTTCACGCGGTGAAGTACAGGTGATCGGTGCCACTACTCTGACCGAATATCGTAAGCACATCGAAAAGGATACGGCCCTGGAGCGAAGATTCCAGCCCGTGACTGTCAACGAGCCCTCGGTTGAAGACTCGATTGAAATGCTGCGTGGGATCAAGCACTATTACGAGGAGTTCCACCATATTTCCATTCCGGAGGATGTGCTCAGACGCGCAGTCGTGTTCTCGGAAAGATATATCACAGATCGCTATCTGCCCGATAAGGCCATCGATCTGCTTGACGAGGCAGCCAGTGCGCTCTCTCTTTCCAGTGCACCGCTCAATGAATCCCATGAAATCCGTGACCGTCTGCTTGTGCTTAAGCAAGAGCGCGAGGAGCTGGAGGGTGCACCTACGGATCAAGAACAAAACGAGCAACTGCGCTACGAAAAGATCGCAAAGATCAAGGCAACCGAAATGCAGTTAGCCGAAAAGCTCGCAACACTTGAGGAGGACTGCAAGAAGGTAGTATTGACCCCCGATCAGCTTGCCGAGGTCATTGAGGTGTGGACGGGGATCCCCGCAACCACTATCAAGAGAAACGAATACGAGCGAATCGACAGTCTCAAGGCAAGGCTTTTAGAGAAAATTATTGGTCAGGATCATGCAGTTGAGGCAGTAGCGCGCGCGATCAAGCGCAATCGCGCGGGTATTTCCTATAAGCGTAAGCCTGTGTCCTTCATCTTTGCAGGACCTACGGGTGTAGGTAAAACCGAACTTGTGAAAACGCTTGCCCAAGACCTGTTCCAGTCTCCCGAGACTTTGATCAGATTGGATATGTCCGAGTTTATGGAAAAGCACTCGGTATCCCGTATCATTGGCTCGCCTCCCGGTTACGTTGGATACGACGACGCAGGACAGCTGACAGAAAAGATCCGTCGCAGACCGTATACCGTGGTGCTGTTCGATGAGATCGAAAAGGCGCATCCCGACGTGCTCAATATTCTGCTGCAGATCCTTGACGACGGCAGAATTACCGACGCGCAGGGTAAGACGGTCAACTTTGAAAATACGGTCATCATTATGACCACCAATGCAGGATCTAATCGCTCATCTTCGATCATGGGCTTCTCAGCTGATGCACAAAGCGGAGCACAGACAAATACTGAAAAGGCTTTGGCGGAATTTTTGCGCCCTGAGTTTATCAACCGCGTGGATGAGGTGATCACTTTCAGACATCTGAATGAGGATGATTTTGTGAAGATCGCAGGCATTATGCTCGGCCAGCTTGCAAGCGTGCTTTCCGAACGCGGATTCAAGCTTGAATGGACGCAGCCTGCTGCCGCGCTGATTGCTAACGAATCCTATTCACAGAAGTACGGTGCAAGAAATATGCGCCGTTATATTCAGAAGCATGTTGAAGACGCGCTTGCGGAGGTAATCATTTCAGATTATAGCAGCCGGTATACACATGCAACTATTTTCGTACAGGACGGGAAGCTTAAGGTTTCCTGTGACTGATCTGCATTAAAGAGTTTCATGATATAACGCAAGAAGGAGGAGACGCATGGCAACGAAAAACGCCTGGCATACTATGGATACGGATCAGATTGCTGCGAGGCTTGAAACTGATACTGTAAAGGGATTGATGCGTAAGCAAGCGCACAGCCGTGCCAACAAACTGAATATTCGCCAGCCTGACGCAAGACATGCGTTGTTCCTTCCGGCAAAGCGTCCATGGTCCCGTTATCTCGGCAAAATGCTGCTTGACCCGATTATGATTTTAACGCTGCTTGTCGCAGTCATTGTCTTTTTCTTCGGACAGTACGTGTTGGGCGGAGCGATTATTTTTATTATGCTTTGCAATGCTGTATGCTGTGCAATAGCATATGCAAAGGCAAGAGATGTCTGGCAAACACTGCAGTTATATTCCAACCCAATGTCGAAAGTGATACGTGGGGGAAGTCTGTATACTACCGATGCACGAAATGTCGTGCCCGGAGATCTTGTGCTTCTGACGATCGGAGATGTCTGTCCTGCCGATATCAGATTGGAACCGGGAAGCAAGGTAAGGGTGTCGCAATACAAATTAAGTGTTGTCAATCATCGCCGGGAAATGCTTCGTTCTTCTGTACAAAAAAACGGTGACAGAATCTATTTGCCGGATGAAATTGTGATGAATCCCGATTGCGAGAATATCGTATATGCAGGTTCTGTGATCGAGCAGGGATTTGCGCGAGGCATTGTCGTAGAAACGGGAAGAAACACATACATCGGTGCTGCCAACGGTACCGTTCCGGGTACGGAAAATCATCCGGAGCCGGACAGCATTCAGTTGATACGCCGTTATTTTTCCAAATTTGCAACGCTGCAAGCAGTGCTCCTGATCCCTTTGACTGTGGTATTGACAGTTACGATGAGAGATTCTTTGCAATTTGAGGAATGCTTTCTGACTGCCCTCGCGCTTTGTTGCACGGCAATTACGGAGCATATTGTCGCTCTGTCAAGAATCGTGCGCGCGACGGGGATTGATAATGCAGCATCGCAATCGGAAAACGCTTCATTGGCCATTGTCAAAAACAGCCTTGCTTCGGACAGGCTTTGCGAAATGACCGATCTGCTATTGCTTGATTCTTCGGCAATCAGCGACGGAAGATATCATCTGGAATCGGTTTATGCCGGAGGCAGTATCTATAACAGCTCCGAGCTCGTTAATCCGAGCGTTTATAAGCTTGCGTGCGATTTGTATTTGTACCGCTCTACGTCAAGACCTCCCACATCCGCAGACCGAGATGCCTTTGATGCGGGAATGGCTGCTCCGATTGATGCTTTGATCAAGCATCTCGCTGTAGATACACAAGCGATCGATCTGGTAAGAATTTCATCCTATGTAACTGCAGATCAAACCTCTTGTACTGTACACAGCAGTACAAAGCAGGGGGATTATGATGTTGTGGTTACGGAGAGAGAGGATATGCTGCGTAGCTGCACGCAGATTTGTACAGGGGATCTGATCAAGCCGTTTGATGACAGTGAGCATATCGCTCTGCGCACGCTTTGCAGAATTTACCGTGAATCGGGATATCGCATTCTGATTGTGATGAATCGCCGCGGCCAACAGGTGACGCTGGCGGGTGTGTTGGCGTTTGCTCACCGACCCGGATATCAATTCAAAGAATGCTGTGATTCATTGCTGGAAAACGGTGTGAGAGTTTCGGTATTTATGTCTGATACACCTGAGAGCATGAAGATCTTGGCCGATAGCGGGCTGATCAGAGATGAACAAACGGATGTGCTGTCTGCAAGAAGTGCGGAAGAGCAGGGGCTTGATCTACATGTTGCATACGGCAGCTATCGCGCATATCTGGGCTTTTCCGGGACACAGATCGCGGATCTTGTCGATAAGCTCAGGCAAAGAGGCAACTGCGTAGCTTCCTATTGTGTGGATAATGACGTGCAATCCTTGCATGAGATGACCGATCTGCGCATTACGTGCGATTCCATGGAATACAGATCGGCAAAGGTAGCGGAGGCCTTGTATAATAAAATGCCGCTTGACGGTAAGCCGTTCAGCGAACGTTCCTCGCAAAATACCAGACGTACCTCCGATGTCATACTCAGACGCGCAGGGAAGCGCGGCGGTGGACTGCATGGTGTTCTGACGGGTAGAAGGTATTCGCTTGCGATCAATCACAATTTGGCTAACATGATGACCTATTTGATCACAGTGCAGATCTTCAGAATTGTTTTGGTTGTGATTCCCGCACTGTTCGGCATGCTGACAATGTCTGCAGTTTCGCTTCTGATCAGTGGATTGATTGTTGACGTAGCTGCCGTGCTGCTGTTTGCATTTACCGCTCCCAATGCTGTTATGGCCACGTCCTCTTATCCAATTATGAGAAGGCTTCAAAAGCCAATTGCTTATAATGTAGCTAACATTGTCAGCGCGAGCATCAGTGCGTTGGTTACGTGGCTGGGACTGGTGATCTTGCAGATATTCGGTATATTGAGTGCTCAGGCCTGTACGGGAATTGGATTTATCTCCTGTATGCTGCTGCAGGCTACTGTTTTTGCCGTTACGCTGCGTGAGTATTCTGTAAAGCAAGGTAAGGGCAGGATTGCTCCCGCCTACTTGGCTATCCTTGGCGGTTTTTTGGCTTTGATTGCTCTTTGTGTTGTAATACCGGGTCTGAATACAATGACCGGAACTGCATACGTACCTGTAATCATGATGCTGCTGACCCCGTTCGCTTCTCTTGTATATTGGAGTACATACCGTATTTTAAGTGCAAAGGGACTTAACTTACACAAGTGACAAGATATCTCCCATCCTCAAGGCATATAATGTACCGAAGAGGAGGGATCGAAATGAAGACCTACAGTTACTGTGAGCTTGCTGAAAAGGATGTGATTAACATTTGTTCGGGTGAGCGGTTGGGAAAACCCTGTGATATTGAGATCAGTATTAAGGATTGCACAGTTGTATCGCTTGTCGTGCCCGGTCAGGGAAGTATATGGGGCTTGGGTAAAGCGACTGAGCTCGTCATACCTTGGCGACAGATTGAATGTATCGGAGAGGATACCGTTCTGGTGCGTTTGAGTGCAGAGGAGATGACTTCATGTTGCGTGCCGAAGCGTAAGTTAAAGCACGGTGGGTTGTTCTCAAAATAGATGTAAACAATTTGTAAACAGTGGAAATCGCTATTGCACATAATAGTAAATTATGTTATAATATTCGCCGTGTGTTGGGGAATCCAACATACAAAACAAAAATACACACACAGGGAAGGCAGGGTACTACCGGTGTTTTTGCAGGCAATAAAAGCCGCAAAAATTGATGCGTACCGAACGACTCTGTGGTGGAAAAACCGAAGGAGGACAAAAATGTCTATTATCACAATCAAGCAGCTCTTGGAAGCAGGTGTACACTTTGGACACCACACCAGAAGATGGAACCCCAAAATGCAGGAATACATCTTCACCGAAAGAAACGGCATCTACATCATCGACCTGCAGAAGACCGTTAAGAAGTTCGAGGAAGCTTACGACTTCATTCGCGAGCTTTCCGCAAACGGCGGCACTCTTTTGTTCGTTGGTACTAAGAAGCAGGCAGCTGAAGCAATCAAG
>JAZNZB010000037.1:0-46221 GCA_045594705.1 Eubacteriales bacterium | reverse complement strand
TCCCTCGTAGATCCTCAAAACGCTTTCAGCGTTTTGACTTTCAAAAATCAGCAATTTATTGCAGATTTTTGAAAGTTCGACTCACAAACATCCGCACAGGGATGTTTGTTCGCTCAGGATGACACGAGGGGAATTGCGCTTTTCCCGCTTATTTCCACAGCCCCATCGGGCTGTTTTTTTCAATAGACTCTTCACTCACAGAACAAACAACGTAAACACCACGTATCCCACAATGCACAGCGAGATCGCGGTCGGAATGGCAAAAATCGCGGTCAGAACCCACGCGCAAATCTGCATCCATCGGGGCTTTTGCGTTTTGGAAAGCGCAAGGCGGGCTGACACCAGCATCCCCGCGCCCCACAAAAACGCGTGGAACAGCAGAATGATCGCCATCAGCACAACGCTTGCAAGCATCATGAGCATCGCACCGATGATCTCTCCCCCGGGAAGTCCGTCTCCGCTCTGCTCCCCCGTGTCGGGCGCAGGCGTGGTCACGCTCTGAAAATACGCCATGGAAAGCGAAAAGGTCACAATGCTGATCGCTAAGATCACGCACGCGATGACAAATAAGGCCTTGGGGCTGAACACCTCGTCAAGTACTTCCTTTTCTTTCATACTTCCCCCTTAAAACAGGCTGATGACCTTACTAAGCAGCGAGAAGAACAGCCAGCCCAAAACGCTCAGGACATCGGAACCAATGTAGACGATATAAATAATCATCAAGATCAAGGAGATCACCCACATCCAGGTTGGGATCTCTTTTTTGCGGCGCACCAGCTTGATGGACAAAACCAGCCCCACAGCCCATACCGCGTCACGCAGGAAGACGGATGCGTACAAGCCAACGACCATGATCAGCAGGGTGCTAAAACCCATGATCAGCGTTCCCAGTCCGGGAATAGCATCTTGCGAAGGATCATGATCTGCATAATCGGCATTGATATACTCAAGATATTCCATCAAGCCGACAATGCCCAAAATTTGCGCCAAGATTCCCAAAATCAGAATCGCACACACAAATGCAAACATCCACACGTGCTTTTTCTGTGCGCGCACCTTTGGTTTTTTGATAGTTTCAACGGTTGTCGGAGTCATTTGATCTTGCATACTATCACCTCTTTTCAACGATTTATCCGAACAATATCAGAAACAGCAATATCAGCAATCCGGGAATTACAGGGATCATGATGCAAAGCACCAAAATCACGTAAATGGCAAACAGAATATACGAAAGAACGCTCAGCCATATCGGCTTCTTTCGCATAAAGAATGCCAATATCACGGTCAGCACCAATCCGATCAGCCAGCATACGGCAAGCAGCACCAGCAAAACAAAGAAACCAACGATCCAGAGAATGGCGTATGCCATGATGGCAAAGCCCTCTGCCCCCGGAATCAATGGCTCAGCATTCTCAAGGGTGTCGTTCATTTCCCGCACGATTCCCACCGTGATTCCGATTGCGCCTGCAAGAAATACCGCAATACTGCCGATCAACAGGACAATTGAGATGACAAATAACACGATATGACGTGCTTTGAGTGGTCTTCTTGGTTTTTTGGTCACCTTTTGATCTTGCATGCCTTCACCTCTTTTCTTTGCTTGCCATGATTGTGCGCGGGAGGGGAAACCCCTCCCCCACGGATAATTTTTGATGAGTTCCTTGTAGGGAAGGCAAAAATTTGCTTGCAAATTACCTCCCTCTGCGTTGTATGATTTATTGCTTACCTCTCTGCAGCTTTTGGATCAGCTGCTCAAATTCTGCTTGGTACGCGTCCTTTTCGCTCATGTCGCCAAGCAGTGCAAGCACGCCGTCCAGCGACGAATCGCCCGCATATTGGCTCTTGTGGAGCAGCATTGCGGTCTCCACAATGGCAGATGCGAACAGCATATCGTCATCCATGGCTTGGATCAGATGGGTGCTGCCCACGCTGTAATGACGCTCCTCGCTCTCGCTCTGTCCGGGATTTTTCCAGCGCACGGCCAGATCAAACCAATCGGCAGGCTGCGCTGCGGGATCAAGAGCAGTATCGGTCAGCTTGACCTCATAGCAAACGGTTAAAGTGTGCCCTGCTCCCACTTCGCCGGCATCCTTGGTGTCGTCCTTGAAATCCTCCTCGCTCATGACGCGATTTTCATATCCCACCAGGCGGTACTTTCTGACGTACACAGGGTCAAAGGTGACCTGTAGCTTGACGTCGTTGGCTACGGTGGTCAACGTGGAGCAAAGCTCGCTGCCGAAAATCTTTTCCGCCTCCACCTCGCCGTCGATATAGTAGTACACACCGTTGCCGTGATCGGCCAGAGCTTCCATATTGTCGTCACGGAAGTTTCCGCTGCCAAATCCCAGCACCGACAGATAAATGCCGCGATCGCGCTTGGTTGCAACAAAGCTCTTGAGCTCCGTGGGATTGGAAATGCCCACGTTGAGGTCACCGTCCGACGCCATGATGATGCGGTTATTGCCGCCCTCAATATAGCAAGCCTCGGCAATCTCGTAAGCGCGCTGCAGGCCTGCCTGGCCGTTTGTCGAGCCGTTTGCATCCAGCGAGTTGATGGCGTGCATGATCTCTTCGTAGCGGTTGCCGCGGCAGCCCTCCAGCACCACTCTCTCACCCGCCGCATAGGTCACGATGGACACGCGGTCGTTCTCGGTCAGATTGGCCACCAGATAAGAAAAGGTCTTTTGCAGAAGCGGCAGCTTTTCGGCGTTATCCATCGAGCCCGAAACGTCGATCAGAAATACCAGGTTATTGCCTGCGGGCTTTTGCGCATCGGTTGCCTTGAAGCCCAGCATGACCAGATGATAGTCGGGGTTCCAGGGCGAGGGCGCGATCTTGGCACTGACGCCGAACAAATCCCCCTCGGCGGGCTCTGCATAATCGTAATCAAAATAATTGAGCATTTCCTCGGTGCGGATATTGCCGCCCACGTAGTCGGACTGCATGGCCGTCCAGTCGTAACCGTTGTTCACGTGCTTGCGGAACAAGGTATAGGACGCGGTATCCACGTCGGCCGAGAAGGTGGACGTGGGTTGATTGTCGGAATCCATAAAGGGATTTTCGCGCACACTGCTCTGCGATTCGGGTGAAATGACGCCGGGCGCGTTTTCCTCGGGATAATACGCATCCATATTTCCCATTCCCGTGTAAATGCCTTCATAGCCATCGTACGATGCATCACAGCTTGCCAGCATACCAAGCAGCAGCAAAAACGACAGCGCAACGGTTAAAATTTTCAAGGTATTGTGTTTCATGATCATACTCTCCTTGCTTTGAAGTAGACAAAAGAGGTTTTGGAGATTTTTACGTTTCAATGCATCGGATGATCTGCTCGATCAGCTGCCCCGAAAGCTCCAGCTCGGGATCGTAATCAAACAGCTCGCCGTGTCCGGCATTGCCCGGGTCGGCCTTGAGGTAGGGGGAAATGACCATACCGTCACCAGCCGAGATCCAGATCTTGTAGGTTGGCATCTCGGAGTCCTCGTCGAGGTCTACCTGACGCTCCTGCATCAGATAAAGCAGACCCGCAAGCTCCTGCTCGCTCAGCGTCACGCGGTAATATTCTCCCGATTCGCCGTCGGTCCAGATCAGCTGCGCGCTGCCCGTAAACAGCGGCACGTTTTCCGCCTTGACGGGCGTCAGGACGCTCTGCTTGTTTTCCAGCGCATTTTCCATCCTCGCAATGCTGTAAACCGCGGGCTGCTCATGATTTTCGGGCGGCTGCGGCTGCTCTTGACGGCCAAACAGCCAGTCTCCCAGCAATATCGCGCCAAAGCTCATGGCTAAGGTACCAAGCAGCAGTGTACCGACCAGCACCAATGCCGCCGCGATCAGCGCGACGCGCCATGCGGGGGATTTGCGCCTTGCTCTGTAGCTTGCAGCCTGTTGCAGATAGCGTTCACTCACGCCACCGATCTCATCGTAAAGTCTGCGTCCGTTCATACGCCCGCCTCCTTTAACACCTCGGCCAGCTGCGCGCGCAAGCGGAACAGCATGCTCTTGATCTTGCCCTCGCTCATCTGCATGCGATCGGCAATCTCGGCAATCGAATCAGTGTAAAAATACCTGCGCAGAAATACCACGCGCTTCTCTTCACTAAGACTCGCCAAAAAGCGATCCAAAACCTCGCGCAAGCATCCTGCCTCGTATTGCTCCTCGGGAGTCTCATAATCTCCAAGGCATTCCTCCAGCTCCTCAAACACCACCTGCACACCGTGCCTCTTGGCTGCGTGATTGCGATCGTAGCGATTGATGGAAATATTGCGAATGATCTTGGCCATATACCCTCCCAGGTAGGTCGGACGGTTTTCGGGCATGGAATTCCATGCGGCTAAGTACGCATCGTTGACGCACTCCTCCGCATCCTCGTGCGTTCCCACGATGGATTTGGACGTATGGTGCATCATTTTGCCGTATTTGACCGAGGTCTGCGTGATGGCGTCTTCATTTCGCGCCCAGTACAGATCCACTATCAGTTTGTCCTCCATAATCTCACCTCTTTTGTGTCTCACCCATAAGGACAGGTTTTTTTGACGTTGGTTTCATTTTTCAGAAAAATTTTTTATTTTTATTGATCGGCTTCAAAATTTCGGTCGGCAGCAGGTGTCACGCCTTGCCCCGACAGCGCAATTCCTTCCAATAAATCGAAGTAGCAGGTATCGTCCGGTACCTCCACGCGCACGCCCTCAATATGGATAAAGCGTTGCGAGGCAGCGTTTGTATAGGTGGAGAGTCTACGGTCCAGCGCATCGTCCGAGTGCGCCGCGATCAGAATTTCACCCGAGCGCAGCTCAGTCACGATCAGCGTGTGGTAAAAATCCCCTTCACGATCGGCGAGTTGCACCACGTCGCCGGGCTCCACCTCTGCCCTGCCCACCTCTCGTCCGTACGGGCCCACCCCGCCATTCTCCATGGCAAAGCCGGGCGCGCCCGTCATAAAGTCGTAAAACGCCTCCACGCCGCTCCACGCGGGTGCGCGGTCGGTTGGCGAGACGTAATACCACCCGAACGTGGGTGTAAAATTCATCTCACAGCTCCCCGCCAGGATGCTTTGCGAGACAAAGCTGGTGCAATCTCCCCCATATCCCGTAAAATTGATAAACAGCGGATTTCTCGTGCGCGCCCATCTGCGCGCGTATTCGACCGCGCGTATGCGGTCATAAGGCTTGTAAAGCAGCATATCATCACTCCTTTCCATATATGAATATGAAAGCAGGAGAAAAAAGGACACGGACTGCCCTTGTTGATTCGCGGCAGTCCGTGGTATGTATTATTTTGCGTATTTATTGTAAAGATTGACGTGGTCGTCAATATACTGCATGCTATTACCCGCATAGCCCGTCACGCAAACGTACGCCTGTCCGTCCGCACTCTCAGCATAGGAAACAAGGCAGCTCTTTGCCTGATCGGTCAATCCTGTCTTGGCAGCGGTGATGGTCAGAGCATTGGGCTTAGTCGAGCCGCTTCCGTAATAAGCCTCCACTCTTTCCACAAGATACCCGTGCTTTAAGTAGTAGGTCAGGTACTTATCCCCTCCGGGCCAATAGAATGGTGCGTTAAAATACTCGGTGGACATAATGGTTGCGCACAGTTCATTCTGCATAGCATAAGCCATAATGGCTGCCATTTCGCGGCAGGTTGTGTAGTGATCCTCACTGTGTAAGCCCGTCGTATTGGAGAAATGGGTGTTACTCAGCCCCAGATCGGCAGCCTTTTGGTTCATCAGCTCCACAAAAGCCTCTTCCGAGCCTGCGATATAGTTGGCAATCTCCATACAAGCCACACCGTCGGATGCTAAGATAATGGCATACAGCATTCCCTCTACGGTCAGCACGTCACCCACCGAATCCTTGGATACCAGCACGCCCGACGAGCCCTGTGCCGCCATGGCTGCCTGCACCTGCTCGGACACCGTGACCTTATCCTGCAGGCTGCTCTCGTGCTGCAAATGCTCCACGGCAACCAACAGCGTCATCACCTTGGTCATGGATGCGGGATACATGCGCTCATCCGCCAGCTCTCCCGCCAGGACCTCCCCGGTCTTTGCATTGATAACTATACTGTATTTGGAATTGGTGGTACTGTCCGCAATCACCGCTCCGTTTCCGACAGGCAAGGCAGGGCCTGTGGAGGCATTGCCTGCAAAGGGATAGGTGGCTTCGGGATCGATCCCCGGAAAATTCCCTGCCGGATCATCCGGCACATCAGAGGGAGAAAACAGATCCACAATACCCGCCCAAAGGCTTTCAAACCAAGAGCGCTCCTCTTCCGTTTCCTGCTCAGGGTCGACAGGCTCAGTCAGATTGGAGCCCGGCGTCTCCCCGATGGGAGGCGTATCGTTTTGGTTGATCAACGGAATGACCACCCACTGCATCACGGCAAAACCACCCAGCACCAGCACCAGCAGCACCGCAAGGATCACGGCAAGAAAGGTCAACTGCCGCAGCTCGGGGCCATTATTGGGAGATTTTCGTTGTTGTTTCGATTGATTCATAGATATCCTCGTCAAATCACAATTCTTATATACTATGATACCATACATTCGCCCCGATGTCAAGAATAGGAGCATAAAAAGAAGACTCTGCATGCTCTGCAGAGTCTTCTTTCTCAAGTGCCAAATGCACTCAGGCCAGTGTGTACCAGTTGATCAGTACGTACAATGCAACGACGATCACGGCGAACACAATAGAACCGACGATAGTCAGCTTAGAAAACAGCTTATCCATCGTATTGCCCTTGGTCTTACCAAAGAAGGTGTCAGCACCGCCGGCAATCGCGCCGGACAGCTTATGATCCTTCGAGGACTGCATCAGAACTGCAACAACCAGACCGATGGACAGAAGCATCAGAACGATGGACAGTGCAAATACAACAATGCCAACCACTTCTGCGCCTGCGTTAGTGCCCCAGCCGCTGATAGCCACAAAAAATTCTTTCATCGTATATATCCTCCGTTTCAAATCATCCGATTATACGGGCCAACGCCCGGGTCTTTCGACCGTCATACCATGGTATTATATCACAGATTATTTCAAAATGCAATAGGATAACGGAAAATTTTTATAATTTTCATGATCTTTTCTTTAAAATCAAAAAAAGCGTGAAACACTTTGGCCAATCTGACCAAATCCCCTTGCAACCTTGATGCTTTTGTGGTACAATAGTCACATCAAGAAACGATCCCCTTCCTGATTTTTCACAAGAAAGGAACGACGTAATGAGAAAAATTCTTCCCATTTTCATGACTGTGATGCTGATCTTTTGCTTTTGCGGCACATTTTTCGCGGTATCTGCCGAGCAAGCAGACTCGGGCGTTGAAACGCTCAGCTTTGCCAAAAACGGCTCATCCGGCACCCCTTATATGAGCGGTGTGGGCGTGCCCGTGGGCTATAAATTTACAGTGGACGCCTCCAAAAAGCTGCTGCAGATCAACGTTTGTGACTTTGCCACCTACAGCAACAACACCAACCGCGGCACCTTCAAGCTGTACCGCTGGCAGGGTGACTATGCCTCCACCGTGGCTAGTAAGCCTTTATACGCGCGAGATATCGTCAACCACGCGGACCACTCGGATCTGACGCTGGACATCCCCGCGGAAGACAAGCTGACGGGTGAGCTTTATTTTGAGGTCATCTGCCTGGAGGGCACCAGCTATACCCCTTGGAACGCAGGTGACGGCCAGGCGGCCGAGCGTCCCGGGAAAATCACGGGCATACAGGCATATCTGGACGGCCGCGAGGCAGGCCCTTTCTGGTGCTCGGTCACGATTGCGGACATGGTCAGCGTCACTGAGCAGTACCCTGCCACCTTTGCATACGACTTTACGGGACAGATCCCCGACGTCAAGGCGCAATTTGGCTTAAACGAGCTGATGATGGTAGAGGTCTCCCCTACAGCCACCGATGGCTACGTGACCTTTACCGCCAAGGGTGACGACCCTTATTTCAAGTTCGGTGACGAATTCAATCCCACCGGCAAGGGTACGGACCTTGCCTACGTTGTCATCAAATACCGCACCGAGGCCAAGATCGGTAAGGGTGAATTTTTCACCAACCGCTCGGGCGGTGCGCACTGGGGCAACGACGGCACGCACGTGGAATGGAGCTACAATCCCGACGGGCAGTGGCATTGCGTGGTAGTAGATTGTACGCAAACCGGCTGGGGTAAGGCCAAGGACGAGACGCTTTATGCCTTCCGCTTTGACCCGCTGGCATCCGGTGCAAGTACAGGAGATACGATCGACGTCGCCTACATTCGCTTTTATGCAAGCGAGGATGATGCCCGCGCCTTTGCCACTGCGGAAGACCCCTCACTCAAGCCCAGGGTCAACACCTACAAGATCGACTTCATGGTCGAGGGCAAGCTGATCTACAGCATGACCTATACCGACGATGGCGCGCCATTTAACGAGCCGGTCGTGCCGTACGTACCCGGCAAGAGCGGCGCATGGGAGCCCTATTCCATGACCGCGGGCGGTGACCTGGTGGTCAACGCCGTTTACACCGACGTATGGGTCGAGCCCGAGCTGCCCGCAGTCGAGCCGATCACAGAGCCCGAAACGACCGCTCCCGACACAAAGGCACCCGAGCAGACAAGCGAGCCTGCCCCGCAAGAGGGCGGCTGCAACTCCGCGGCACTTGCGCTCTTCCCCGTCGCACTTTTGGGCATTGCTTTGATTTTCAAGAGAAAGGAGGCTGCAAGATGAAACGCTTTTTGCTTTATTTATTGAGTCTTATGATGCTGCTTGGCACACTGGCCGCATGTACCCCCTCAAACCCGCAGCCGCCTGTCGGGACAGATGCCGAGAGCACAGCTGCTCCCGAGTCGCAAGCCCCCGAGCAAGACGTCCCCAAGGCAGGCGCCTTTGTGACCACGACCGATCTTGTTCTGCCGTCGTACTCGTACGATCCGACCGATCAGAATAACAACGGCATCCTGCCCGCCACGCGCGATGTCTTTGCCGACACCTGGGTCGCAACCGACGGCGCGGACCGCTCTACACCCGACGCTGCAAACACGAAAGACCCGTCCGAAAACGTAGTCGGCATCTTCTATTTCCTTTGGAGAGACAGAGATCAGAGCTCGATCTCCGAAATTCCCGCATCCGACCACTATGCCGCATACCTGGAAGGCGGCATAGACAAGCTTTACGAGGTCATGCAAGAGGGTGGCGAGGGCCATCCGCACTACTGGGCTGAGCCCTATTTCGGTTACTATTCCTCCAACGACGAATGGGTGCTGCGCAAGCACGCCTACATGCTTGCCGAAGCGGGCGTGGACTTCGTTTACTTCGATATTACCAACAATAACACGCACAAGGTCAGCTACGAAGCCCTGCTCAAGGTTTGGGAGGAGGTACGCCGCGAGGGCTATGCCGTTCCCAAGATCGCATTTTTGTGCGGTGCTTACGACGCGGAATTCGCCGAGCTGTGGCACAACCTTTACGAGCCCGGGCTTTACGAGGATCTTTGGTTCTATTGGGATGGCAAGCCGCTTTTGCTCTTGCCCGACGACGTGGCCATGACCGATGAGCAAAGAGACTTTTTCACCATTCGCTATTCCTGGGCGATCGGTGCCTCCAACTGGTACACCAAGCGCAAGGGCATCGACTGCTGGGCTTGGAGCGGCAACACGCAAAGCAAGGGGTACGGCGATGACAAGGGCGACTTTGAACAGATGTACGCCATGTGCGGCTTCTGGGCGACCAATATGTTTGGATTCCGGGCAGGCCGCAGCTGGGCCAACCGCCGCGTTCCCGAATACGAGGGAGATTGGAACTTCGGCTATGCTTTGATGAACACCACCACCGGTCTTGGCCTTGCCTTTGACGATCAATTCGAAAAGGTTTACCAAAACAATCCTCCCGTGCTGATGCTAACAGGCTGGAACGAATGGATCGCGGGCAGATGGTCGGGCGCCGGCGCAGGCGGCGCGGGGGTCGGACAGATCTTAGCAGGCGAATATACCGTTTCGAACAATCCGGACTCCCCCCACACCACCTATTTCGTGGATCAGTTCAATCCCGAATTTTCCCGCGACTTAGAGCCCATGAAGGGCGGCTTTGGCGACAATTACCTTTACCAGATGGCCATCAATCTGCGTCCCTACAAGGGAAGCAGGCAGATCGAATCCGCCTTTGGCCAATGGGCGATCGATATCGACGGCTCTCTTGGCCAGTGGTACGCGGTGGGTCCCGAATACCGCGACTACGAGGGCGACACCGCGCACCGCACCTCCCCCGGTCACGTAGGCGGCAATGAGAACGGCATGTACGTCAACTTCTCGGGCAGAAACGATATCGTGACCGCCAAGGTTTCAAGCGACTCCTCTTCCCTTTATTTCTACGTGGAATGCGCCGACGAGATCACCGCACCCGAGGGTAACCGCTGGATGAACCTTTTTATCAACGCGGACTGCGACGATGCCACGGGCTGGTACGGCTACGACTACATGATCAACCGCACGCAGGCAGACGGCTACGTTTCCGTGGAAAAATTCGTTGGTACGGACACCTGGGAATTCCAAAGCGTTGGCAGTGCCAAGTACACGCTTTCGGGCAACGTGCTGCAGATCAAGCTTGCAAAGGACTTGATCGGCGCAGGCGACACCTTCGATTTCAAGTGGGCGGACAATTCGGTACCCACCGGCGATATCATGGAATTCTTGGATCAGGGTGACGCAGCTCCGAGCGGCAGATACAACTACCGCTATACCACCAAGCAAACCGAAGTCAAGCTCCCCGACGTGCTTGAAGACGATATGGTTGTGCTCAAATCCCGCTCCTACAACGCGTTTGTGGGCGGCAAATCGGTCAGATTGGTCGATGACAATACACTGGGCGTGCTGCTGGCAAGCAACGAGGAGATCTATCTCCCCGTCTCTTTCCTTGAGTCTCTTGGCTACAGCTGTGCAGGCGAGACGACTTACAACCATTACGGCATGCAATACGTCAAGGCAAATGCCGTCATAGGGGCAGCGGGCAAACAGATCACGCTGACAGCAGAGGGCTTGGTCGTGATCGCAGACGAGCTGATCACAGACGAGGATTCTCTCCGTATTCTGTACCGCGCATTGAGCTAAAATCCCTTTCCGTGAGTGCAGCCTTGCTGCACTCACGGTCTTTTTCACTGATATTTCAGCAAAGGAACACCCAATATTCTTGACAAGCGTACCAAAATTTGTTATAATTGTAACATCACATACTGAAAGAAGGGATTAGAGTATGTCAAAAAAATCTCTTATTTTTCTGATCGTCACCGTCGTGATCAGCATGCTTTGTATGACCTTGGGCAGCGTGATCGCGTATGCTGAGGCCGCGCCAGACGCATCCGCCGACACCACCGTGACAGAACCGATCGAAGACCCCGCAGAGGACATCGCCTCAATTGAATCCTTTGGCGATGAGGGCGTGTGGTCATTTCTGATTCAGATCTTTATTCTGATATTAGCATTGCTTGTGGGTAACATTCTGCGCCGCAAGATCCCCTTCATCCGCAGAAGTCTGATCCCCACCTCGCTTTTGGGCGGCCTTTTGATCCTGCTGCTCAAGCTGCTCCCCTTCTATGATAATATCGTCAACCAGGCCACCATGGAGATCATTACTTACCATGCGCTTGGCATCGGCTTTATCGCGCTTGGCCTCAAGCAGGCCAAGGACTCGCAGAAAACCAGCGCAGGCAAGGTCATGGAGACCGGCATTCTGACCGCTGCAACCTACGTCATTCAAGGTCTGGTCGGCCTTGCGGTGACCGTGGCGCTGTTCTATCTGATCGGGTTCTTCCCCGGTGGCGGTGTCATTCTCGCGCTGGGCTTTGGCCAGGGTACCGGTCAGGCTCTCAACTACGGCAAGATGTACGAGACCGACTTCGGCTTCGCCGGAGGCACGACATGGGGCTTGACCATTGCAACGGTCGGCTTTATTGTGGCGAGCGTGATCGGCGTGATCTACATGAACATTCTGCGCAAAAAGGGCCAGCTCAAGCTGCGCAGCGAAGAGGGCCTGAAGGATACCTTGGAGGACTTTGTCAGCGAGGGGGAGATCCCCGTGACAGAGTCGGTGGATAAATTCACCATCAACTTCTGCATGGTATTCCTGGTTTACGCCATTGCGTACCTGATCATGCGTCTTATCAACGTCAATCTGATCTGGGGCTTTAACTTCCTCTTAGGCACCATTCTTGCAGCCGCGGTTCGCTGGGTGATCAAGATGCTCAAGAAGGGCAAGCTGATGCACCGCGAGCTGACCAACAATTACCTCCTGGACCGTATCAGCGGCTTTATGTTCGATCTGATGATCATCGCAGGCGTTGCCGCGATCGACCTCTCGCAGCTGTCCGGCATGTGGTGGCAGCTTTTGATCGTGTGCGCGCTGGGTGCGACCGCAACCTTTATCTACCTGCGTCTGGCTTGCAATCACCTCTACCCTGAATATCCCAACGAGGCCTTCTTCTCCATGTTCGGTATGCTGACGGGTACGGCCAGCAACGGTATGATCCTCTTGCGCGAGATCGACCCCAAATTTGAAACCCCCGCAGCCAACAACTTGGTGCTGCAGGGTATCCCCGCCATTGCCTTTGGCGGTGTGCTCCTGCTCTTGTTCAACATCTGCGACACCATTGAGCATTGCTGGCTGGTGTTGGCTATCCTGGCGGTTGCCTGGGTCGTGTACACCGTGATCCTGTTCCGCAAGGCCATCTTCAAAAAGGCGTATACCAAGAAGGCGGCAAAAAAGGCTGAAAAATAACGCGAAAAATAACAAAAGAGCTCCGACACAGCCGTGTCGGAGCTTTCTTTTTATTTACTCAGCTTTTGTCTTCTGATATCTGTTCCCTTGAAGGGCATGACGGTGAAGTTGCCAAGCACGCGGCTGGTGATGCGATCCCAATAACGCTTGCGGAACTCATCGGTCTCCAGATTGGTGCTCAGAATGACCGGCAGATGCCTGTTCAGACGCGTATTAAGCAGGCCGTACAGGCAGGAGGTAGTGAACTGATTGGTCATCTCGGTGCCAAGATCGTCTATGATCAAAAGATCACAATCGGTATAGCGTGATAAATCCGCGCCCGTGGGCGTGCCCGTGCTGTTGCCAAAGCGTTGCGCCTCATAATCTGCAAACATATCCAGACAGCTGACGTACACCACGTCCCAGCCGCCCTCGATCACCTCTCGGGCAATCGCGGTGGACAGGTGGGTCTTACCAAGTCCCGTATCGCCAAACATGGCAAGGTTTTCGCTTTTTGCAGGGTGGAAGGTCTTGGCATATTCCTTGGCTCTGTCAAAATTGCTCTGCATGAGCAGATAGGTCATGCGGTCGGCCTTATA
This sequence comes from Eubacteriales bacterium, assembly GCA_045594705.1. Classification (GTDB taxonomy): domain Bacteria; phylum Bacillota; class Clostridia; order Oscillospirales; family CAG-272; genus SVQP01. Next base: position 32,901 of record JAZNZB010000037.1, on the reverse strand, counting down.
GTAGTCCAAGGAGAAATTCTCAAAGCTCTGCGTTTGCATCAGTGTGCCGATGCCACTGGATGCGTATCCCGCCAAAACCAGCTTTTTGCGCATGCAATCGCACATTTTGTAATCGATATAGCCGGTGTCACCGCAGGCTGCGCACTCATATCGGGGCGCGGTATAATCTGCGGGAAAGCCGTTTTTGATCAAAATCTCGGCTCTTCTCTGCTCCAAAGCATGCGACTGCGCCTCGATCTCGGCAAGAGCCGCTACGTAATTCTCACTCTGCAGCGCGGCCTGCATGATCCTAAGGCCCATATCCGAAAGCTGAGAATCGATCTCCTTGATCTCGGGCAGGATTGCGTGAATCTCTTCCCTTCTCTTGCTTGCGGCCTCTTGCACGTCCAGATATTTGCGGCTGTATTCCTCGCGGATCCTGCGGAAATTTTCCTGATTGTAGCCCATGCCTTACTCCTTTTTCATGATCTCGTCGTAATGATCGCCAAGGCTCTTGCGCATGGCGGCGTCAAAGAAATCGTCGGTATCAAAGCTGCCGCTTGGTTCCGTCGCCTTTCCCTTGGTCTTTTTGGCATCGTGTGCCTCCTTTTCGGCTTGTACATCCGCGGGCGTGCGGATCTCTTCGGCATGCCAACGGCTCAGTATGGAATTGACGTAGCTGACGTTGACGTCGGTCGATGCATCCGCACCCACCTCAAAGGCCAGCGCGATCATTTCCATATCAAACTTGTACGTATGCAGCCAATCCGAAAACATGCGCTTTTCCTTGGCGGTCAGCACACGCGAGCCAATGCCGAACAGGGTGCGCAGCTTGCTTTCAGTCTTTTGCAGCTCTTCCTGTCGTAGCAGCTCCTCCTGCAAGGCATCCATGTCGGTAATGCCGCGATCATAGAGCGAGATAGCCAGCTTTTCCAGTCCGCGCACAGAGGGTCTCTTGTCCTGACTTTTGCAATACTGGCAGTAGTGCGTGACCAGGATCAGCACATATTCGGTATCCAGCCCCAAATAATCGGTCAATCCCAGCACGATATTGACCTCGTGCGTGGAAAACAGCTTGCCGAACAAATTCTGACATTCCTGCAAGAGCGCAGCCGTATCGGGGCGTGCCTCGAGCAGATTTCCGAGCTCTGCTGTCGTATATTTAGGTAATTCGTCTGTCTTTTTCAGCAACACCGCGCCGCTTGCCTCTTGGGTGGGAGCAGCTTGCACAGGGGCAGGCGCAACCTCCTTGACCGGCTGCTCTGCGGCCTTTTTCTTTTTTTCACCGCCAACGCTGATCACGCCCGCGCCGCGCCAGAATGCGATGGCAGCGCGCACCTCGTCCTCAGTACACGCGCTTGCGGCGGCGATTGCCTCCACGCTTCCGCTTTGGCCGTATCCGGCACAAAGGGATTGGTCCGAAAGAAGTGCCAGCAGCACCGCAAGATCGCTCTTTTCGGCATCCCCCACGGCCTTGACCGCCTTGCCGGGCAGCACCACCACGCGATTGCCGTATTGTATCTCCAAAGCCATATACTTACTCCTCAAAATCGGGCTTTGCCTGCCCTGCTTCGCGCTTTTCCTGCATCTTGCGGCAGATCTCGTAATTGAGAATCATCAAAGAGTCGCCCAGGTGCACGTTTTCAATTACAATGTCGTCGCGGCTGTAATCCAGCTCAACGCCCATGTAGTTCCAAAGGCCCTTGACTCCGCACTTGACCAGTCGCTCTGCCACAGCGGGCACGTCCTCCTTGGGAAGCGTCAGCACCGCGATATCCACCTGATTCTGCGCACAGAATTGCTCTAACTCATGCAGCGGATAGATGGTCACGCCCGCGATCTCGATACCCGCCATGCCGGGATCGGCATCAAACATGCCAAGAATATCCACGCCGCGCTTTTCAAACATGGAAAGGTGTACGAGCGCACGTCCAAGATCTCCCGCACCGATGATGATGGCATGAAATCCCGCACCAACGCCCAAGATCTCGCTGATGCAGGTAAACAGATAGTGCACGTTATAGCCATATCCCTGCTGACCGAAGCCGCCAAAGCAGTTGAGATCCTGACGGATCTGCGAGGCGGTCACGTTCATGCGAGCGGACAACTCGCTTGAGCTGATGCGCGTAATTCCCTGCGTGAGCAGTTCACGCAAATAGCGGTAATAGCGCGGCAATCTGCGCACGACGGCAGGCGAAATATACGGCTTTGTGCCATGCTCCTTGTGTCCATCAAGAGACTCGTTTGTAAGTTTATCCAGTTCTTCGTATGCCAAAATCCATACCTCCCGAGGCGTCTTTTTGTGAAAATCGACGATATTTTTTCCTGTTAAAATTTTGTCGTTTGCAAAGAAAACGGGGTGTGGAAAAGTTTTCAACAAGCCGATTCTTGCATAAAGTTATCCACAGTTTCAACAGGCTTATCCACAGTTTCGCTTGTATATTCGACCTTTTTCGGGATTTTTCCACGATTTTCAATGAATATTTTTATGAATAATCCGGTTTTCCACTGCGTTTTCCACACCCTGTTGAAAACTCATGTGGAAAAGTAATTCGTTTGATTTTTGATAAAACAAGCATCAAATTTCGTCCTTTTGACGAAAATGATTTATTTTGCAAAAAGGGGTTGACAAATGCAATGCGCAGCATTAATCGTATGCGCTTGCATTGAGATCTGTGCCCGCACGCTCTCCGTCCATAAACGCAAAGTAGCCTGCTGCTGCGACCATAGCCCCGTTGTCTCCGCAAAGCGAGATGGGAGGCACAGCCAGCGTGACCTTTCGCTTGTCACAAAGCTCCTGCAGCGCACGGCGCAAATGCGAGTTTGCCGCTACTCCGCCCGCCAACACAAGCACCTTGGTTCCCGTCGAAGCCAGTACCTTTTCAGTCTGCTTGACGATTGCCTTGACAATGGTGTCGGTGTAGCTTGCTGCCATATCAGCCGCATTGATCTGCTCTCCGCGTTGAGACGCGCCGTTGATCAGATTGAGTGCCGCTGTCTTGATGCCCGAGAAGGAAAAATCCGGGCTGTCCCCTGCCAGTGCGGGAGAAGGCAGTGCAAAGGCCTTGGGATTTCCCTCGTAGGCCAATTTATCCAGTGCCGCACCGCCGGGATACGGCATACCGATCACACGGCCGACCTTATCAAACGACTCTCCTGCCGCGTCATCGCGCGTGCCGCCGATCTCGGTATATTTGGTGTCGGTATCCACTCTGTAAAACTGCGTGTGACCGCCCGAGACCACCAATGCGATAAAGGGGGCCTTGAGTCCTCGGTGCGCAAGATACGCAGCGCCCACGTGCGCGTGGATATGATTGACCGCGACAAGCGGGATCTTATTTGCATACGCAAAGGACTTAGCAAAATTGACGCCCACCAGAAGCGCACCGATCAAGCCGGGGTTTGCCGTGACTGCCACACAGTCCAGATCTTTGACCGTAATGCCTGCGGTATCCAGTGCCTCGCGCGTAATCCGGGAGACCGCCTCCACGTGCGCACGGCTTGCGACCTCGGGCACGACGCCACCGTACAAACGGTGCACGTCCACCTGCGAGGCCACGATGTTGGATCTGATCGTTAAGTTTCCTGCCTCGTCCGCGTGTATGACCGCCGCAGACGTTTCATCGCAGGAGCTTTCCATGCCAAAAATGTACATAAACTCTCCAAAATTACAAATATGCTGTCATGATCACGCCGTCCTCGGTTGGCTTGCTGTAAAACCCGGGACGCGTGGCAATGGCGCGAAAGCCCATAGAACGGTACAGTGCCTGTGCTGCCTCATTGGACTTGCGCACCTCCAAGGTGACCTCTTCAAATTTCTCGTCCATGGCGATCCTGAGCAGCGCGCCCACGATGGCCTTGCCGATGCCGCGACGGCGATAATCGGGATGCACGGCGATATTGGTGATCTGTCCCTGATCCACCACGCACAGCATGCCGCCGTACGCCACCACGTGCCCTTCCTCGAGATACACCACGCCCGTGCCGATGCCCTCGCGGGTCAGAAGCTCCAGGCTCTGCGCACTCCAGGGCGCGGAAAAGCACAGCTTTTCAAGCTCCGCGACCTCGGCAATGTGCTCCGCGGTCATAGGATGCGTATAAATTCTCTTTCTCTTTTTGCTCTGTTCCATCACTCTACGTATTTGTGCAGCGCGTCGCCCACGGGCACGCATCTGCCGTCATCTCTGTTGTAAATAAAATACTTACCGTAATTGGTTTCGATCTCCTGTCCGTTCTCATCCGTCGAGTAAACGATCACGTCACTGCTGTATTCCAGATAGGTCAGGCGATAATACAGAAAAGCATATTCCTCCGAGGTCATGCGCAATCTCAGACTCTGTGCAGCTGCGCGGCTGGGATACGGAATGCTCTCGCCCTCCAGGTAAGTCTTGATCAGTGCATCGATCTCAGTCTGCGTTTCCACTCTTGCAAAGGCGTGAATGCTCTCGCCCTCGCGGCAGATCAGCACTCCGTCCACGCCAAACTCTTCCAGCGTGGGCAGGGTCACACCCTTTTTATACAGTACGTCACCGTCCGCCGTGGTCAGCCAGTCGCCTTCTTGTGCATTTGAGATGGCATACAGCTCGAACTCTCCAATACCCGCAATCAGCGTGCCGTACTTCTTTTCGGACAGATAAGAAACCGGCTCGTAGCAGGAGGGCGCGCGCAGATATTCGTTACCTCGCTTATCCTTGTAGCTGCCATTCTCCTGATTATATTCAATTTTTGCGCTGCACGCACAAAGGCAGAGCAGCAGAACGCTTGTCAGCGCAAGCGCGATCCATTTTGTTTTCTTCATACGTTCCCCCACGCCACCTTAATAACCGAACTGTCCGCTCAAGGAGTCGTCGTTTTCGATCCAATCCGCAACGTCGATGATGCGGAACTCATCCTTGGTATCACGGATGATGACGCGCGCGATCCCCGCATTGATCACCATTCTCTTGCACATCATGCAGGAGCAGGTTCCGCTCACGATCGATCCGTCCTTAGGATCAACGCAAGCCATGTAAAGATCCGCCCCCAGCATCTGCTCACGTGAAGCGGCAATGATGGCGTTGGCCTCTCCGTGCACCGAGCGGCACAGCTCGTACCTCTCTCCGCGCGGGATCTGCAAATGCTCACGCATGCAATAGGAGATGTCCGAGCAATTCTTGCGACCTCTGGGAGAGCCGTTGTAGCCCGTGGACACGATGACGTCGTTTTTGACAATGATCGAGCCGTACTTCTTGCGCAGACAAGTGCTCCTTTCCGCAACCGTTTGCGCAATATCAAGGTAGTAATTGTGCTTGGATACTCTTTCCATAATATCTCCTTCTCGGGGGCATTCTCCCCCACGGTATAATCATTCATCTTATTATACCAAGAGAGCAGCCAAAAATCAATCCCTTTGACGACAAAATCGGTGAATAAATCATAAAGAAACAGAAAATCCTTGCCACTTGGCAAGGATTTTCAACCATTATCCTGAATCTGCAACCGCTCAAAGGCTTTTGAGCAATTGCGGGATCGCCTGCTCAAAATTGACGCCGTACCAGTTGTGCCCGGGCTCTGCCTCGGTCAGGCGGATGCTCTCGCAGGTATAGTCGGCGGCAATGACCAACGCCTGCTCAAGACTCTTCCCTCTGGACAGAGCTCCCACGCATGCGGAGGCAAACACGTCACCCGTGCCGTGATACTGTACGGGAATGCGGTCGTGGTAATACGAAAAGAACTCGTCGGTCTCGCTGTCGTATGCCATCACACCGGTCTTACTCTCTTCAAGGCTGACACCCGTCAGCGCGGCCTTTTTTGCACCCATGGCGCACAGCTTGCGCAGCACGTCCTTGACGTACTCCTCGCTATAGCCCTCGGATACGTAAGGAATGCCCAGCATAAACGAAGCCTCGGTCATATTGGGAACGATGATGTCTGCTACGCAGCAAAGCTCGGCCATCTTCTTGGCAAAGACTTGGTCAAAACCGTAATATAACTTGCCGTTGTCACCCATGGCGGGGTCAACGAACAAAAGCGCATCGGGAAAATCCTTTGCCATCTGCTTGACCAGGTCAATCTGATCAAACGACGCAAGATAGCCCGTATAGATCGCGTCGAAATCAATGCCCTCGCTCTTCCAATGCGCGGTGATGGGAGCGATCTCCCCGGTCAGATCGTGCAAGGTAAAGCCCTTTTTGAATGCCGTATGCGTGGACAGCACGGCAGTGGGCAAAATGGCAGCCTCGACTCCCATTGCCGAAATAATGGGCAACGCCACGGTCAGCGAGCACTTGCCAACGCAGGAAATATCCTGCACGGTAACAATTCTTTTCATACTTCTATCCTCTCTTTTCAGCTTCAGTCATAAAGCCCCGTTGATAAATATCTCTCTCCCCCATCGGGCAGGATCACGACGATCCGTTTGCCGACCATCTCGGGACGGCGCGCAAGCGTGTCCGCTGCAGCCAACGCTGCTCCGGATGAAATACCGCCAAGCAATCCCTCTGTCGTGCCAAGCAGTCGGCAAAACGCCATTGCCTGCTCGGTACTCACTTGCAAAACCTCGTCGTAAACAGCTCTGTCCAGCACGCTCGGAATAAAGTTTGCACCAATGCCCTGAATGCCGTGCACGCCCGCAACGCCACCCGAAAGCAACGGTGACTCGGCAGGCTCAACGGCAAATACACGAATACCCGGAGCATTTTCCTTTAAGTACCTGCCCGTGCCGCTCAGCGTACCGCCCGTGCCTACGCACGCAACCAAAGCATCCGACTTCCCGCCCGTCTGCGCAAGGATCTCGGGACCTGTAGTCAGATAATGCGCCTGTGCGTTTGCGGGATTATCAAATTGCCCTAACATGATCGCACCCTCTGTGCTCGCAACAATTCTCTCAGCCTCGGCAAGCGCGCCCTGCATACCAAGCGCCGCAGGCGTCAGCACCACGCGTGCGCCTCTTGCGCGCATCAGAGATATGCGCTCCCGTGACATATTGTCCGGCATGACGATCACGGCAGTAAGCCCCATTGCCGAAGCCTGTGCCGCCAGTGCGATACCCGTGTTTCCCGAGGTGGATTCCACAACAGTACCGCCCACGGCAAGCTTGCCCTTGGCGATCGCGTCATCCAGCATACACTTGACTGCTCTGTCCTTGGCAGAGCCCGCAGGATTACACCACTCGCATTTCGCAAGCACGTCCGCCTGCCAGCCTTGCTCTGCTTTCATGCGCGCAAGCGCGATCAAGGGTGTATTTCCGATCATGGTTGCCACCTCCCCGAAAAACTGAGATATTATTATAGCATATTTTTCGTGGTTTTTCAATACGTCCTCAAAAGGAAAGATGTTTTTGTCAAATTGCCCATATTTTTACATGTCGGGAAACGCATTTTGACGCTAAAGCCTAAGTTAAAATTCGGCAAAAGGCTTGTTTTTGGGGGCGGTTTATGATATCATTGGTTGAACTCACTTGAAAGTCATTTATTTATATGTTAGTATATGAGAACATTTTCTTTTACGGAAGGAGTGTGTTTGATGTTACCGCTGGATACGCTATCGGACAAGGCGTTAAAGTCTCTGCAGGACGCGGGCATTGACCCCGGGCAGATCGACGTTGCCTTTTATATGGACCTTGGACTTGACGCACAGTTCGGGCAGGTCTATCTCGCCATCAGTCAGCAAAACGGCATGCTTTACCGCATCACGGAAGGCGTGGAATGCTTCACCCTTTCGCAGCTTTGCGAGCCGAGCATTGACAACTTTACCACCACCAACCGCCTGACCGCCACCGTGCACGCCAAGGATGATCCCGCCCCCGAGCAGGGCGAGATGACCGATGAGGAATTCGCTCGGGCACGCGCGGATTACGAAGCGCGCGGAAGGTCCGAGGTCATCGGCTTTTGCACCAACTCCTGCAAGCGTAAGCTACTCGCCTTTATCAACATCTGGGAAAGGCTTGCACGCGGCGAGGAGATTGCCGAGGAGGATCCCATCTTTGAGCAGTTCAACGCCAAGTGCCCCAAATGCGGCAAGCCCTTTGACGATCCGCTGCGCCGCATCTGTAAGGGCTGCGCCAATAAAAAAGGCACCATGCGCCGTCTGCTTGGCTACTTTACCCCCTTCAAGCCGCAGCTTGTCATTGTCACCGTATGCCTGCTGCTCTCAACAGCCATCTCGCTGATCTCCCCCATCATTTCCGGACAGATTCTCTACGACCAGGTCATCGCACCCGACGGCAGCATGCGAGAGGAAAAGTACGTTTACATTTTGGTAGGCGTGATCATCGGTCTTGCCGTGCTCTCGCTCGTTATCAGCATTATACAAAGCCGCGCAAACGCCTACATGTCCACTCAGGTGACCAAGCGCATGAAGAACGACATCTTCCGCGCCATGAACCGCCTCTCGCTCTCTTATTTCAACCAGCAACCCACGGGCAGGCTGATCAACCGCGTCAATTACGACGCTGAAAAGGTACGCAACTTCTTTATCAACGGCGTCCCATATCTGATCGTGCACGCGCTGCAGTTTATCGGTCTGACCGTCGTGCTCATGATCATCAACCCTTGGCTGACACTCATGATCCTTTTACCTGTTCCCGTCATTGTGCTGATCTTCAAATACCGCCTGCCGCATCTGTGGCGTTCCTTCTCTCGCGCGTGGCGCGCCTCCTCCTCGCTGACCGGCGTGCTCAACGACTCGCTTTCGGGCATCCGCGTGGTCAAGGCATTTGCCAAGGAGGACAATGAAACGCACCAATTCTTCGGGTACTCCACCAAGCTCATGAATGCCAATCTGCGCTCCAACCTGATCGCGCTCTCGATCTTCCCGGTCATCTCGCTGATCATCGGCGTATTTGGCAACATGGTCTGGGGCGTGGGCGGCATCCAGGTCATCGGAAAGCACATGAGCTACGGTGAGCTGACCACCTTTATCAGCTTTATGGGCATGGTATTTGCCCCCTTGAACTTTTTCTCCCAATTCACCAACATGTTGACCGATACACTCAACAGTGCACAGCGCATGTTTGAGGTACAGGATATGGTCCCCGATATCACCGATGCGCCCGAGGCTGTGGAGCTGAAGCAGGTCAAAGGCGACATCGAATTCAAGGAAGTGGGGTTCCATTACAATCCCAACCGCCCCATTCTCAAAAACGTTTCCTTTACCATCCATGCAGGTGACCGCATCGGTCTTGTCGGTCACACGGGCAGCGGAAAATCCACCATTGCCAACCTGATCACACGTATGTACGACGTGGTCAGCGGCAGCGTGACCGTTGACGGCGTGGACGTCAAGCAGATCAAGCAATCCTCCTTGCGAGAAAGCATCGCCATCGTCTCACAGGAGATCTTTATCTTCCGCGGCACCATTGCAGACAACATCCGCTACGGCAAGCCGGATGCCTCCATGCAAGAGGTCATCGCAGCTGCCCGCGCGGCCAACGCACACGACTTCATCATGAATCTTCCCGAGGGCTATGAGACCCGCGTGGGCATCGGCTCGCGTTCGCTGGCGGGCGGCGAGCGCCAGCGCGTATCCATGGCGCGTGCACTTTTGCTTGACCCCGCCATTCTGATCCTTGACGAGGCTACCGCTGCCATGGATACCGAGACCGAGCACCAGATCAGCCAGGCGATCGACAAGCTGATCGAGGGCAAGACCAGCATCAGCATCGCGCACCGCCTCTCCACACTCAAGAATTGCAACTACATCATGGCAATGGAAAACGGTGAGCTTGTGGAAATGGGCACACAGGAGGAGCTGATGGAGGCAAAGGGCGTTTATTACAAGCTCTGGACGCTGCAAAACGAACAGATGACCAAGGTTATGGAAGGCAAGTAAGCGTGAGAATTCACTCCGCACTTCTTAACCATTCACACAAAACGAATTGAGCCGCCGAAGGGCGGCATGGAGGATACCATGCAAGAAACCGCACTTTTCGATAAAAGAATCTCAATTCCGCTCACGCCCGAAAATGCAAAGTTTTCACTTTCCGCAGGCGGACTGCTCTCTCTCTCGGTCAAGCACGAGGACGGCACCGAGGAGCATTTTGAGCGCGTGATCCCCATCCGCGCCTTCCCCATCACCGATCCCGATTGCTATATCTGCATCCGCGAGCCCGACACCAAGAAAAAGGGCAAGGGGGAGGAGATCGGTATGATTGAGCGCATGGCCGACTTTGACGAGCGCACGCAGGAGCTGCTGCTTTGTGAGTTGGATCGCCGCTATTTTACCCCCGAGATCAAAAAGATCCATTCGCTCCACGAAAAATTCGGCTACCTTTACTTTGACGTGACCACCAATGCAGGCCGTTCCGAATTCATTATGGCCAACCCCTCGGGCAGCTTCCGCACCCTGGAGGACGGCAGAGTGTTCATGTATGACATTGACGGCAACTGCTTTTGCGTGACAGATCCCGATGCGCTGGATAAGGCCAGCCGTAAAAAGATAGAGATCTATCTGTAAGGAGGCCTTTTTATGAAGCTGATTTACGAGCTCCCCTTGGCCGATCGCCAAGCGCTTGACGCGGCGGGAGGCAAAGACGAGCAGATCCTTTACTGTATCCCCTTTGAGTACCACGAGCAGCGCATGGTGGAGGGCTACATGGTGCTGACTCCCACGCGTCTTTACAAGCTGCAGGACGGCGCGTTGATCGACTCCTGGGAAATTGACCGCATGAGCGATTTCCACGTTGAGCAGCTGTATGGCTGTGCCGCATTCTACGCAAAGCTGGACGGCAATTCCGTGCTGCTCTGCCGCTTTTCCACAGGACGAAGCCTTGTGCGCTACACCATCTTAGCGCAGGGCTGCAGCAAGGTGGCCGAAGGGATCACCGAAAACCTGCCCACCAGCGACGAGCCCGAGCGTTACTGCCCCAAGTGCGGCAGACCCTTTATCCGCAACACCCAGCTCTGCCCCTACTGTCAGGACAAGAAAAAGATCTACACCACGCTCTGGCGCATGACCAAGGGCATGAGAATCTGGATCATGGCACCGCTGATCACGGCGGCAGTTGCGCTTTGCCTGACCTTTATTGCTCCTGTTTTTCAGGAATCCCTGATCAACGACTATATTCTTGCCGAGCATCCGCTCTCAATGGACAATTGGCAGGATTGGCTTTGGATGTTCTTGCTCATTTCGGGTGCCATCGTCTCGATCGACGTGTTGCACCGCGTGCTCAATATCGTGCAAAGCCGCATCTCGGCAGTCACCGGCGCACGCTTTACGCGTATGCTGCGTACACTGCTCTTTGAAAAGATCCAGACGCTTTCCATGGCGTCGGTGCAAAAAAAGTCCACGGGTGACCTGATGGGACGTATCAACAACGACGTCAACGTGGTACAAAACTTCGTGGTGCACCTGCTTCCCACCTATTTTGCACAGTTTGTCTCGTTTATCGTGGGCTTTGTGCTGATCGTGACCATGAGCTTCCGCCTGGGCGTGCCCATGCTGGCGCTGTATATTTTCCTGCCGCTGCCCATCGTGCTTTATGCCATCTGGAAATTCCGTGACAAAATGAAGCTGCGTAACCGCCGCGCCTGGATCTTGGGCAGACAAACCAATCTGACCCTGCAGGACACCTTGAGCGGTATCCGTGTGGTCAAAACCTACGGACGCGAGCAAAGCGCGATCGATACCTTTGCCGACTGCACCGAAAAGCAGGCTGTGCAAAACTACTCCAACGCCAAGCTGTTTGACACGGTGTTCCCCGTGCTTGCATTTATCCTGCGCCTTGGCAGCTATCTGATTTTGTGGCACGGCAACCTGCTTTTGTTCCGCGGCGCGCTGGGCGTGGGTACGCTCAACCGCTTCAATACCTACACAAGCATTATTTACGCGCCCCTGATGCAGATCACCACCATTCCCCGTAATATCTCGGAATTCATGACCTCGTTTGGCAAGATCATGGAGATCATGGAGGAACAGCCCGAAATTGCGGACATTGCAAAGCCCGAGCACGTCAAGCTCAGTGGTGCGGTCAGCGTCAAGCACGTCACCTTTGGCTACGAGAGCGCATCTCCCGTGCTCAAGGACGTCTCCTTGGAGGTTCGTCCCGGCGAGATGATCGGCATCGTTGGCCATTCCGGCTGTGGCAAATCCACGCTGATCAACCTGATCATGCGTCTTTACGACCCTGCCGAGGGCTGCATTGAATTTGACGGCATCAACGCAAAGGACATCGAGCAAGCGTCCTTGCGCTCGCAGATGGGCGTGGTGCTGCAGGAAACGCACCTGTTTTCGGGCACGGTACGCGACAATATCCGTTATGCAAAGCCGCACGCCACCAACGCAGAGGTGATTGCCGCCGCACGTGCTGCCAACGCGCACGACTTTATTATGTCGCTGCCGCAGGGATACAACACAGTGGTCGGCGAAAAGGGCTATTCCCTTTCGGGCGGTGAGAGACAGCGCGTGGCCATTGCGCGTGCGCTGATCCACAATCCCAAGATTCTGATTCTGGACGAGGCGACAGCGGCGCTTGATACCGAAACCGAAAAGCTGATCCAGGACGCGATCGACGGCATGACCGAAAACCGCACGGTATTTGCCATTGCGCACCGCCTTTCCACGCTGCGTAACGCAGACCGCATCTTAGTCATTGACCACGGCGAGGTTGCCGAGTGCGGCACGCACGTTGAGCTGCTCGAGCAAAAGGGCATTTACTACAAGCTGGTTATGGCGCAGGCACGTGCCGCGCTGGAAAAGACCGGAGGCATGATGTAGCATAGGCTGCGCTGCATCAGTGAAAAATCGGCAGAGAACTTGTTTTCTCTGCCGATTTGTGATATCATAAAGCCGGTGTAAGACCTCTCTACCGGAGGACATCAAACAGATAAATCAAAATTCGTGAGGTGTTGAAATGCAAAAGCCTGAAATGATTATTTTTGATTATGGACGTACATTGCTATATCAGCCAAACTTTAATACGTCAAATGGAAATAAGGCAATTTATCCATATATAAGCAGAAATCCGCGCAATATTACATTCGAGGAATATGATAAAACCATCATAGACTTATTTGCAAAAATCAAGGCGGAACGAGGAAATATCATCGAAATACATGAGCATAACTTTTTGAAATTGGCAATGAACTATATGGATATTTCGTTTTCTGTATCAATAGAAGAGGCAGAAGAGATCATTATGAACGGGATATCGCAAGGAGCCATAATGCCTGATGCTGATAAAATGCTGGATTATCTCAATGCAAAAGGAATCCGAACAGGCGTAATAAGCAATAATTGTTTTTCGGGCAATGCCTTGAAAAGTTTGTTTGACAGACTTCTTCCAAGAAACCAGTTCGAATTTGTTTTAGTGTCAAGTGATTACATCTTCAGAAAGCCACATAGTATGATGTTTGATATTGCATTACAAAAAGCGGGATTGCCAGCTGATAAAGTGTGGTATTGCGGCGATAGTATCGTTGCAGACGTGCAAGGTGCAAAAAATGTTGGAATATTTCCTGTTTTATATGAAGGAACGACTGTTGACTGTACCAATCCTTTTGCGCATCAGAATGACAATTTGGAAATTGATTTTGAATATTTGCATATTCAAGATTGGAATAAATTGATCGATATATTGGAGCAAATGATTTGATAATTGCTGTCATGCAGGCTTTTGGTTTCACCGCGCCTGCCCAATTATACCCGAATATGTGAAACAGCACTTGCCATTTTGGCTTTTATCATGTATAATAAAGGAAAGCCCCCGAAAGGAGTTTGAGACATGAAAGAGGTACATCTGATCTGTAATGCGCACATTGACCCCATCTGGCAATGGGATTGGCAGGAGGGCGCGGGCGTGGTGCTTTCCACCTTCCGCTCTGCTGTCAACCTGGCGCGCGATTTTGACTATATCTTTTGCCACAACGAGGCAACCGTTTACAAATACGTGGAGGAATACGATCCTGCCCTGTTTGAGGAGATCCGTGCGCTGGTCAAGGCCGGCAAGTGGCACATCATGGGCGGCTGGTATCTGCAGCCCGACTGCAACATGCCCAGCGGTGAAAGCATAACCCGTCAGGTTCTGGAGGGCAAGCGTTATTTTGAAAGCCGCTTTGGCATCTCCCCCACCACCGCCATCAATTTTGACTCATTCGGACACAGCCGCGGGCTTGTGCAGATCATTGCCAAGTGCGGCCAGGACAGCTATATCTGCTGCCGCCCCGACTCTTATGCCTGCCCCGAGCCCGCAAGACAGTTTATCTGGCAAGGCTTTGACGGCTCGCGCATCAAGGTCATGCGCGCCTTTGACGGCGGCTACTCCTCGCCCATGGGCAAATCTCTTGACGCCATCATCTCCAAGGCCAACGCGCAGCCCGAGGACACGGTATGCGTTCTGTGGGGCGTTGGCAACCACGGCGGCGGCCCTTCGCGCAAGGACCTTGCCGACATCCGCGACTATATGAAGGAGGGCGAGGAGCTGTATCTGATCCACTCCACGCCCGAAAAATTCTTTGCAAGCATTGATCCCACCGCCGTTTACGACCGGTCGCTGCGCATCTCCATGCCCGGCTGCTACACCTCGATGGGCAAGATCAAGCGCAAGCACGTGCAGCTTGAAAACGAACTTTACGTGGCCGAAAAGATGATGTCCGCCGCCTGCATTTCGGGCGCGCTTTCCGAGTATCCCGAGGATGCCTTCCATACCATCACCGAGGATCTGCTCAATGCGGAATTTCACGACGTGCTTCCCGGCTCCTGCATTCAATCGGGCGAGGACAATGGACTGAAGCTGCTTGACCACGGCCTTTTGGAGGCGGAACGCCTCAAGACCCGCGCCTTCTTTGCGCTGTGTGCCGATCAGCCCGTTGCAGCTGAGGGTGAATACCCCGTGCTGGTTTACAACCCCACCGCGCAGCATATCCGCGAGAACGTGGAATTTGAGCTGATGCTGGCAGATCAGAACTGGACCGACTCGGTTACCGAGATCACAGTCAAGGATGCGGACGGAAACGTCGTACCCTCGCAGCGCGTCAAGGAGGAGAGCAACCTCAACCTCGACTGGCGCAAGAGAGTCACCTTCATGGCAGACGTGCCGCCCATGAGCATGCGCCGCTACGGCGCGTATGCCCGCGTCACCGACCGCAAGCAAGCACCGAGAACCGACGATTTGGTATTTGACAACGGCCGCAAGCGCGTGGTTATCGACCGCGCGACCGGCTTGCTTTCCTCGTTCTGTCTTGACGGCACGGAATACGTCAAGGACGGCTTCTCTCTTTGCATGTTTGACGACAACCCCGATCCCTGGGCCATGCAGCCCTTCCAGCTGGCAAGGCTTGGCACGGGCGAGCGCGCCTTTGTGCTGATGAGCGAGCCCGACGGTGTGTTTGCGGGGCTTGCGCCCATTTCGGTCATTGAGGACGGCGATATTTACTTAGGCGTTGAGGCCTTTTTCAAGTGCGACAACACCCGCGCACGCGTGCTTTACAAGATCTATAAGAACAACGATCTCGTTGACGTGGACGTGACGCTGTTCCTTGGCGACATTGACTGCTTTGTCAAGCTCAAGGTGCCCTTTATGCAGGGCGGTGAGCTGTTGGGCCAGACCCTGTTCGGCACAGAGCCGCTTTACACCGATGCAAGAGAAAACGTATCGCAGCGCTTTATTGCCATGCAGCACGAGAGCGGTCTTTGCACCACTCTGCTCAACAACTGCATCTACGGCAGCCACTTTGAAAACGGTGCGCTCTACCTTTCCCTTTGCCGCGGCGTCAGCTACTGCGCGCACCCGATCCCGGGCAGAGAGATCATTCCCACCGATCGCTTTATCAAGAAGATCGACCAGGGCGAGAGCGCCTACTCCTTCCGTCTCGGTATCTTTGACCGTGACGACCTGGAGAATGCCGCGCAGCGCTTCAACCACAAGCCCTACACGCTCAACACCTTCCCCACGGGCAGTGCACACCCGCCCATCAAGCCCTTCTCGATCACACTCGGCAACGACGCGATCAGCCTTGTGACGCTCAAGGGCGCGGACGGCGAGACGGATGCCTTTATCCTGCGCTTGTTCAACAACACCCCCGATCAAAGGGATGCAGAGCTTGCACTTTGCAACGCCACCCTTCCCCTTTGCTACGGTCCTTACGAGGTCAAGACAGTGATTTACAAAAACGGTACGCTGACCGAGGCAGACGGGCTGTTGATTTAACGAATCGCGGCGGGAGCAAGCCCCAATGCTATCAAGTTAAGAAGAAGTGCTGCTCCCCGCCCCGTCATCCTCGAGCAAGCCCCTGCCAAGATTCTTCGCTGCGCTCGATGAATGAATCGCTCCGCTTCGCAGAGCTTGCAGGGGCACCGCGAAGGATCTTGGGGCGGGGCACATCGTGTTTTCTTGACTTAATGACATTGGAGCAAGCCCCCGCCCTACGGTGAAAACCACATAATCAAAAAATCGGCAGAGGAAAATCCTCTGCCGATATCATTTTTGTCCGTAAATCAACGGTTCAGATAGGTCTGTTCAAATTCCACCGAGTTGATCATGGGAATGACGTGCACTCTTTGACGAATGTCGCCGTCCTTTTTCAGTTCATCCGATCCGATAATGATCTTGGTGCCGTTTCGTTCAAACCTCTGGATCTGATCAAAGCAAACGTCAAAGCTGCGGTTGAGCTTATCGCGCCCGTAAATGCCATCCGAGGTGATCACGGTATGGCTGAAGCAATAGATCAAAAGCGAGATCAGCATGAGCAGCGCAATCAGCCAGGCAATCGCACCAATGATGATGCTGAAGATCCAACCGATCAGCGGGACCAGAAATGCCACAAATCCGATTACGTGCGCTATGATCAGAAACAGCGCGATCTTCAAAAGTCTCCACAGAATATGGGTGACGCTGAGCTTGGAACGAAGCTTGATCTCTCCGTTTTTTGCAGTTCTTCTTTCATGTCGGGTATCCATATCGTAAAACCGTCCTTTCGGTAACAACCTCTTATCTTATTATAAGACAAATTCCCGACAAAGTCAATAACAAATTATTTCTTTGCGTTCTTATTCCGGCATGGCCACGCCACCGTCCGTCCAAACGCCCTCGTCAATGCTGCGCGCGTCCAGAATCTGATTGCCGTCCTCAACGGCGATACCGCCGCGGAACGTGACCACCACAAGGTCGCCCACGCCAACGCCTGCGTATTCGATGCAGCGGCGGATGCGGATATCCTCCATGGACACGCGGAATACCATGCCCTCGGCCGGCTTGACGCACATGACGCTGTCGTCGATATACACAAATCCGTCCTTGATCTCAACCACCGTGCCCGCCAGCATATACTCGTAGGGCTCGTACGTCGCCTTTTTGGTCGAATTGGCAAGCGCGTAGTCCATGATCTTGCCTGCTGCCTCGGTGCCGATCTCGTAAACGTAAGCGTATTCAAACACGTTTGTTTTGAGATATCCATCCTCGGAAATATACAGCACCTTTCTGTAAACACCAAGGCGATCCGAGGTCACCGAGAAGGACAAATACCTGCTGTCCCGATTCCACTCGTCATCCGAGCACACGCGGGCGTCACGGCAATCTGCCAGCACGTCAAGCACGTACGCGTCATCCGTCAGCGAATAATACTGCTCCTCGCGTCCCTTATGCTCGGAATAATCCTCCAGCTCCAGCACCTCGGAAAGGCTGTAAAGGTCAAACAGCTCGCCAAGCGTGGCGGGCTTATCCAATAAGCCATCGCGACTCTTGTACACGTACCATTCGCCCTCCATGCCCAGCGCAATGATGTTTTGCTTGGGCATGCCTTGGATCTGCCGCACCTCAAAGCCGAGGTAATTGCCGAGTTTTTCGCCAAGATGGCGGACCTCCACCGTATTGCCGCTGCAATCGTAGCTTTGGAAATTCCAAAGGATAAACCTATGCTTTTCCTGCACGGTCAGATATTCGTCAGGCCAATCGATTGCAGACTCGGTGCCCTGCACCGATGCGTATTTGTAATGTCTCTTCATGTCTCCGAATGAGATCACCTTGCCCGTCGGATAATACCCCTCGGGCAGCGCGTCATCGGGGAGCATCATGGGCAGCGCAATCGCACCCGCTAAAATCACAAAAGCTAAGCTTGCCGCAAGTACCGTCCACTTGACCCACGGACGCTTTGCCGTCTTGGATGCGGCAGGAGCTACCGCGGCTGTGATCAGATCGTCGTCGATCTGTCCGAACATATGCACAATTTTTGGGATTTTCATACTTCAATTCCCTCCCTCTTCAAATACTCCTTGAGCTTGTTTCGGGTGTGATACAGCATGCTCTTGACCTTGCTTTGGCTAAAGCCGTAACGCTTGGCAATCGCATCCACCGAATCAAAGAAATAATATTTTCGGATAAAAACGTTTCGCACCTCGGCATCCTGCTTTCGTAAAAAGCGGTTGATCAACTCTGTGATCTCGCCCTCTTGCCTGCCCGTAAAGCTCTCGTCGGGTAATATTTCTTCAAGCTCGGCAAAGGATACCGTCAGATCGCGATTTCGCTTGACACGCGTCAATCCTGCCAATCTCTTGAGTGACAAATTGCGCGCAATACGACATGCAAACGCACCCAAGGATTCCGTCCGCGCCGGCGGAATGGCGTTCCAAAGCCCCGCGTACGTGTCGTTGACGCACTCCTCGGCGTCCTGCGCATTGCCCAAAATGTTGCGTGCAACACCATAACACAGCTTGCCGTATTTGGCCTCGGTCTCACTGATCGCCCGCTCATTCCGCGCAAAGTACAGCTCTATAATGCTGCGGTCATCCATACGTCTCACCTCCCGTTTTGTGATGGCGCCTTCACTCATCAAGTACCCATTTGGAGTGGTTTGGTTGCAAAAAAAACGATACTTTTTTATTATATCACAAAATTCTGACTCGTGAATAAATACATCTGCAATTCGCGCCCAAAAAATCAAACAAAACACTTGCCAAACACAAAAGTTTGTGATATAATACACTTTGTTGATATGAGAGGCAGTATTTCAGCGAGCTGAAATCAAGTGGTCATAACGCACGCCTCTGTAACAACTGAATATGGAGGCAGTATTTCAGCAAACTGAAATCAAGTGGTCATAACGGGTGAGCAAGAAAAAAATGATTGGGTATCATTTTTTCGCAGCGATACCGCCCAAAGCAAGGAGTATGACGAGCCGAGGCAACGAGGCGAAGGCAGACGACTATGCGACGGCGGAGGGCACGAGTCTTGAAAACCGTTTGCATGCCTCTGTAACAACTGAATATGGAGGCATATCGAAGTGGTCATAACGAGGCGGTCTTGAAAACCGTTTGGGGCTTCCCCACGGGGGTTCGAATCCCTCTGCCTCCGCCATAAAAAGCCTTGAAAACACTACGTTTTCGAGGCTTTTCTCTTTTATCCGCTTTATGTATTTGAGTGTTTTCGACTTAATTTCTCGCATTTTTCTCGCAATTTTCCGACAAATAAAAGCCCAAAAATTCCTTGATACATAAGGCTTTTCGGGACTTTGGTTTTAGACAGTTTTTTAGAAATCGTCTTCGTTTGTGTAGTTTATTTCGAGTTTGGAGCTTAAATTGAAATAACAACGCGAATTTTTGATGCCTTATTACAATTTCGCAGCTGAACCCTAAACAACTCGCTACATAGATCAAGATAATGAGAGTGAATTTGATAAACTCTCACTCCTTATCAGAGTTTTATTTGATTAACAAATACCTATATTGGATAAAATAATTTCACATTTGGATGCAAATAATCAATTATTGTCTAAAATAATTGATAGTATACTTATAATTATTCTTGACAAAAATTAATTTTTGTGCTATAATGCTTACAAAAGGAGGGCTTGAATATGGCTATTACTTCAAAAGATGGCATCTTGAAGGTATTAACCGCCTATAATCCGTGGTGGAAAACCGGTGTTGTAAACCCCAAGATGACAAAAACCTATAAAAGATTTGCTTTTCACGAAGCAATGAAGCGCTTAAATGAACCCAGCATTCGTCGTACTGTTGTACTAACGGGAACACGAAGAGTCGGAAAAACTACAATTCAATATCAGATGATCGATGCTTTGCTGAAAGAAGGAGTATCTCCGCAGAGGATCGTTTTCATTTCCATGGATCATCCTATGCTTAAGCTGAGTCAATTCCAGGAAGTATTGGAGTGTTATCACGAGAATATATATGCCGACCAAGATGTTTACTATTTCTTTGATGAAATACAATATGCTTCCGATTGGGATCGTTGGCTTAAGATCATATATGACAATCAGCCCGATACCCGCGTTGTAGCAACAGGATCGGCAAGTCCTGCCCTGATGAAGGGTAGTCGCGAAAGCGGTGCAGGTCGTTGGTCTGTTATTCAAGTGCCAACCTTGTCCTTCTATGAATATTGTGAACTGCTTGAGCTTGACAGACCAGATATTCCAGAAGATCTCAAGGCCACTGATCTGTTGCACAAAACTCAGATTGAGCGCACTCAGATTATGATGCAACTTTCAAAGGTTCAGAATCATTTTATGAGATATCTGCAAGTAGGTGGATTTCCTGAACTTGCACTTGCTGATAATGATTTGATGGCTCAGCAAATCATGAGAGAAGACGTTGTGGACAAGGTATTAAAGCGCGATTTGCCATCCCTTTATAACATTCGAAATGCAACAGAGCTTGAACGTATCTTCTTGTATTTGTGTAATGTGTCGTCTGAAATAATCTCTATTGATGCTATTACAAAAGAATTAAACGGAGTATCACGTACTACCGTAGAGAATTATATTCAATACTTGGAGAGTGCTAATCTGATATACCAAAGTTGGCCTGTAGATATGGCTGGTAAAAAGATATTGAAGGCAAGACCCAAAGTCTATATAGCTGATGCTGCCATTCGAAATGCCGTATTGATGGATGAAACAATCATGACTGATCCTGTTGGTATGGGTAAGGTAGTTGAAACCGCAGTATATAAGCACGTTACTGCCTTCTATTATAAGTTCGCAACCTCGGTTGGATATTTCCGTGGCGGCAAGAAGAACAAGGAAATCGATGTTGTGGTCGATTACCCGAAGATTAAAAATATTTTGATCGAAGTAAAATATCGCGAGGGAGCTCCGATTACTGACGATGATGCAATTGTTGAATTTTGTGACGAAGCATCTGCCGCAATCGTTATCACTAAAACAGCGAATGACTTCGGTGTACACAACACTCCTAATGGTAAAGAATTATTGAGAATCCCTGCATTTGCATTCCTCTATCTGTTAGGTAATGCAGAAAAGCATGGATATCAAGGAATAGAGTGATGCTTAAAAGCACAGCCCCACCGATATGGTGAGGCTGTGTTTTGCTTTATTTCTTCTTTGTAAACGTGAGGATTGTATTGATATGCCACGTCGACTTATGGACAATCTCGAAGGCGAAGTCGCCGACGAGGAATTCCACGAGTGCGCTCTTGGGGACGATATACTTACCGCTGATCTGAACAGCGAATATCCGCTTCTGCTGAATAAATCCACCTGTGGTGGATGAAATCGCTTTGCGATGAAATCTGCCTTACGGCAGAAGATGGGCGGATTTGATTTCATCTGAAGCCGAAGGTGGAAGATTTCATCCGAGCCAAGCGAGGATTTCATCGTGCAGCGCACGATTTCATTAACATGACTCAGGTTCGAATCCTTATTGCAAACCGCAATAAATATCTTTTTCGTAGTCTTTATACATAAAGAAAGAGGAGATCCTTGTGATCTCCTCTTTCTTTCACTTTTTCTTCCCCTTAGTTGCCTCGTAGCTGACGCTGACCAGAAATTCCACCACATCCTCGGGGGCATCCGGCAGCAGCACCGAGACCCAATGTAGCTTATTCATATGATAGGCGGGATAGACGCCGACATCCGCGCCGAACGAGCCGAACATTTCGGTGGGCAGCTTGAGATTGACCACGTCGATTACCTCGTTCCCCTGCTCCCCGCCAAATCCGAACTTGCGGCGCGGCACGCGCATGGCAATGGCGTACCATTTACGCGTATCGGCATGCCGCATCACGGCCGTTTCAAAATCCTCCTCAAAAGGATAATCCGGCCGTGTACCGTGGGTGCAAAGACAATAGTCAAAAAACTCCTGCTTGGTCATGCTCTACCTCTCTTTTCTCAAGTTCAGGCTCCGCCAAATCCCCGGCAGAGCCTGAACAAATGAAAACTCTCGTTATTTTCTCTCATATTCAGGCATGGAAAGCGCAGCGTCCGCATTAAAGGTCGTTCCCCACTCGCGCGTGAAAAGTCCCACACCTGCGATCAGAATCTCCTTGGTATAGCTGCGCTGCTCCAGTGCCATGCGCACGTCGTAGTGACGCTCGGTCTGATCGTACAGCCATTTGTTGCAGGGATAATACAAAATGGACGCCTGCACCGTTTCATAGAACTCCAACGGCACGTCCTCAACACCATGGTGTGAAACCTGACAGACGTTGCTTTGCAAATACTCACCGTAAACGTCCATCATCCAGCCCGCGCCCTCTTTGCCAATATCCCCTGTGAACATCGCACTGTAATCCTGCGTATAAATGCGGGTAACAAGGCTGGAGTTATTGAAATAATTGTTATGATTGCCTACCTTGAACAGATCGTCCGCAGCAAGCAGCACTTCCATTTTGAAATCACCGAACGAAAACTCCATACCCGTGTGTGCATACACGACCGTTGCACCCAGCTTGGCAACGTCGGCATGTACGTCCTGATTGAAATAATCGTCTCCGCCGATCTGTTTTGCAAGATCAGCGTCAATGGGTGCAAAGATCACATACTCGACCTTGACATCATCAGCCTTTCTATTACACACGTAGGAAAATGCGGGATAATGGTCGTCATGCGAATGTGTGAGCACCCAGGCGCGGACCAGGGGTGTTCCCTCTTCTCCGTGCAGCTCCTGCAGCTGCGAAATCACCTTGTTTCCTCGCTTTTCATAAGAGCCGTCGTACACGATAAACGAGCCGTCGGGCAGCTGGATAATATAGCACATGCCGTTGACGTTGGAGCTGTCGCGCAGCTGTGTGATCGTGGGTGTATACTCCCCTTGCATGATCTCGGGAGAAGCCGCGGGAGGCAACGTACCTCCTGCAGTATCGGACAGCACGATGCAAAGCTCCCCTTTGCTCTTAAGCCAATACACGTGCGCCATATCGGTATCTCTTACGTAAGTGGCAAACAAATTGCCCGCTTTTTCGCTCTCACTGTACAGAGCGTAGCCATCCTCCTCATAGAATGCGCAAACACCCGCAAACTGCTCGGCGGTCTTGTCCTTGTAGGTATAGAGCAACGATTCGTCTTGGCAAACATATTCATCGTCCGCCTTACCAAATCCTGCGGGGTCGAGCGCCGGCACACTTGGCTCGGTCTCTGCCTCGGTCGTCGCGTCGTTCGCGCTCTGTTGTCCGTCCATATTGCAGGCGACCATAGAGAGCAGCACGGTCATCAACAGTGTCCAGAGAGTCAGCGTCACAAATGCGTTTCTTTTCATACCTACCCGTCCTTTCAAATCTCGATCTCGGCCATAACGGCAAAGTGGTCGGAATAATACAAGCCCTGCTTGTCCGCATCGTCGGGAATGATATAGCAATCCATGCATGCTCCGGATGCAAAGATATAGTCGATTTTCGAATACTTTTCGGGATCTTTTCTGCCAAAGTCATGGAACGTGCCGCCCAGCTCTGCCGTGACATCACGCGCACCGCGGGCCTCCATAGCCGTCTTGATGATGCCGATCTCGGGCTTGTGCGGCTTTGCGTTCATATCTCCCGTGAGAATGATGGGCTGCTTATACGCATCCAGCATGGCGCATAAGATCGCGGCTTCAAGCTGTCTTGCCATAGGCCCTTGATGATCAAGATGCGTGTTGCAGAAACAGAGCTGTCGATCCGCTTCGTGATGAAACAGCACAGCAACGGTTGCCATGCGCGGGCAACCGCTCTGGTCACCGCCCAGGTTAGATCCCGGCACGCGCGGCGTAGCGGTCAGCCAGAAATTATCCACGTGCAGGACGGCAAAGGTATCCTTGCGATATGCAATGGCCATGGATTCCCCACGGCAGTCCTTTTCCCTGCCGCAGCCCACGAATCCATAATCGGGCATGTGCTGCTCCAGATACGCACGCATATGGTGCGTGCACTCCTGAAAGCCGATGATATCCGGGCGGGTACTTTCCAACATGCTGATCACGCGATCATGTCGGTTGGTAAAGCTGTTGATACCGTCGCCCGTGTTGTCCACGCGCAAATTATACGTCATTACCTTGAGGCTCGCCATATTTTCATCTCCTTTACATCTCAAGCGGCAAATGTGCAAACAAGCGGTACACGTCACCCGCGCCCATAATGACCACGGCATCACGCTCGGTAATCTCCCCTTGCAGCACCTCTGCAATCTTGTCAAATTCCGGAATATATCTCGCATGCGCGCCCATTCGGGATGCGAGCTTTGCGGAGCTGATCCCTCGGCTGTCCTTTTCTCTGGCAGCGTAAATATCCACCAAGATCACTTGGTCAGCTGCTGCAAACGCCTTGACAAAGGCGTCTGCTAATTGCGCGGTACGGCTGTACGTATGAGGCTGGAATACGCAAAAAATCCGCTCAAAGCCCATTTGGCCCATGCCCTGCAGCGTTGCTGCCACCTCAGTGGGATGATGCCCGTAATCGTCAAATACGGGCGCGCCATTGAGTCTGCCCTTATACTCCATGCGTCTGCCCGCACCGCCGAAGGCATGCAGTCCGGATGCAATCTCCTCGGCACAAATGCCGCACAGGTGTGCACTCGCGGCAGCTGCCAGGGCGTTATATACGTTATGCTTGCCGGATACAGACAGCTGCACGTGCGAGAACATCTCGCCGTCCAGCAAAATATCAAATGCGGGATATCCGCCCTCATAGGTCAGATTGACTGCGCGGAAGGTGGCATACTCATTCTCAATACCGAACGTGACCACACCTCCTGTATACTGCCCGACCGAGGCCATGACCTCGGGATCATCACAGTTGACCACGGCAAAGCCGCTCTCACCCGTCAGATCAGCGTATTTTCCAAACGACGTACGGATCTGCTCCATGCTCTTGAAATAATCCACGTGCTCCATCTCGACGTTGAGCAGCACCGCAATGCTGGGATTGAAATCCAGGAAGGAATCCATATACTCGCAGGCCTCAAAAATGAAATTCTGCTTACCTCCGATGCGATATGCACCGCCAAGGCAGGCCGTGGTTGCACCCGAGAGCACAGTGGGATCAGCACCGGCGTCCACAAAGATCTGCGCGCACATCGAGGTACAGGTGCTTTTGCCGTGCATGCCCGCAATGCCCACGCGATGCACATAGCCCATCATGATATAGCCCAAATAATCCGCGCGCGACACGCACGGAATGCCGTTTACACCGGCATAGGCATATTCGGGATTTTCGGGCGAGATCGCCACGGTATAAACCACCATATCCGCTCCCTGCGCAGCAGCAGCGTCATGCTCGTAATACACGCGGATCCCCGATGCCTCCAGCGATTCGGTCACCGACGTGCGCGTGCGGTCGGTACCGCTGACTGTGTAGCCGCGCCGATGCGTGATCAGTGCCAGCGAGGACATCATCACACCGCCCACACCGATAAAGTGGATATGCTTTGCGCCGTCGAGCATTTGTGCAATGGCTGCAGCGCCGTAATGTGTATTGGGAGTTGCCATATTCTCTCCTTAAAATCTATACGAATATTTTGAAAAATTCACAAAAAAAACCGATTGTGATTGAATAATTATCACATAAAGACTTTATAATGCTAATATGCAGTACTATCTTTATCGGCTTATCTCTTCGATCTTCTCATACTGTAAACTTTATGAAGACGGAGGTCTGATTTATGCAGATCACTGATATCAAGATCAGAAAACTTTTTGATGACGGCCCTATGAAAGCCATCGTCTCCATCACCTTTGATCACCAGCTGGCTGTACATGACATCAAGGTCATCAATGCACGCGATAAGTACTTTATCGTAATGCCCAGCCGCAAAAATCCCGACGAGACATACAGGGATATTGCACATCCCATCAATGCACAGTTTCGTGCTATGCTCGAACAGGCTGTGATCGAGGCTTACCAGAAGGAGCTTGAGTTGGCTGCACAGGCTCCTGCAGAGGAACTTGCAACGTTTTAAGCAAACTCCCGCTGTCAAGAGAGAACTCCCGACACGGGGGTTCTTTTTTTGCGCTTACAAGCAACCAAAGCCGAATAACACGCCCTCGTTGCGCACGCTCAGCGTGCCAAAGCGTCCATCGTGCAGGCTACCCGGATTACAGATCAACAACGGCTTTTTGAGCTCACACGAGCCAACACAAGAACCGGCATCCAGCCAATCCTGCTTCTGCACATGCGTGTGCCCATACAAAAGCACGTCCGCCTCGCATTGGACTGCAAACGAAACAGCACGCGAAAGTCCGCTCTTGACGCCGTGGGTATGCCCGTGCATCATCAGAATACGATACGCTCCTATCTCAAGCAACGCGTGCTCGGGCACGCTCTGCCCTTCAAACGTGCAAGAAAAATCGCAGTTACCGCGCACGCATCTCACACATATATCCCCATACGCCAGCACGCGCAGATCGTGCAAGCCGTCACCCAAAAACAGGACTGCATCGGGCGGACGCACCTGTCTCTCTACGGCCAGATCCACAAGATCCGCTCTGCCATGGGAATCCGAGATCACCAGATATTCCATCTTAACAAGTTCCCACCAAAATCTCGTTTACCGTGGGCTGATACTTGACACCGCGAGGCACGATCAGGCGAAGCGCGTCACGCACGGCGCACACCTCCAGCTCATCCACCTGTGTCACCTCTCCGTCCACGCAAATGCTCTGCGTGCCGTCAAACGTATAGCGGATCGTGTGGCACTTGGCGTAATCGATCACTTGACGCGCCTTTTTGTGATCAATAAAGGTGCCCTGCTTATACAGCTTAACCAATGTCAGAAAACGGATTCTGGTCACATTCTTGATCAACAGAACGTCCAGCACGCCGTCGTCAAGAAGTGCCAAGGGCGTGGAATGAAATCCGCCTCCGCACCATGCGCCGTTTGCCACGGCAGTCAGCAGCATGTTTCTCTTCTGCATCTCGCCACCGTCCAGAGAAACGCTTGCCTTGACGCCCGGCTTGCGGATCAGTGTGATCACAAGTCCCGCAATATACGCCATGCCGGCAGGGATCAGCTTACTTCTCTTGAGCTTAGCGGTCTGCTTGACCACCTCGCAGTCAAATCCGATATTGACCATATTGGTGCAAAGCTTGTCGTTATATTTCAACAGATCCAGCCTCGCGGTCTGTCCGTCCAGCTGTGCCGCAATGTCCAAAAAGGCCTCGTTGCCCTCAAAATTGCGTACGAAATCGTTTCCCGTGCCCACGGGAACAATGCCGACAGACGCATGCTCAAAGCCATATGCGCCGTTGACCGTTTCATTGACCGTGCCGTCGCCTCCGCAAGCATAAAAGCGCAACTGCACGTCCGGATACTGCAAGCAGCATTCTCTGACGTACTCGGTCGCCTCGCCCGAGCCCTTTGTGTGATGTATTTCATAATCCACACCTCTTTCGGTGCACACGCGGTCGATCTGCTCACGTAAAGCAGCCTGCATCTCTCCCTTTCCCGCAGCGGGATTGAGAAGAAAAACGTGCTTAATGCTTTGATTCATACAATTACTTTCCTTTGGTTAAATTTGATACACTTTGTTTTATTATACCATACCGTCCCTTCTTTTGTCTACCGTTTTCACAGAAATTTCATCTGCTTCATACCCTGTTAAAGCAAGAATTATTTGAAAGGAGTCTCTTTCATGACACTCGACCGTAATGCAGTCAATCAGCTGCTTGCACTCAATGACAAGCAGCTTGCCATCGTGATCAAAAAATTAGCCGCAGAAGCAGGAATCGACACCTCAGCCATACAGATCAACGCAACCAACATATCTCTCATCCGTGCAGCTCTTTCCATGGCAACCGATGAGGATCTGAAGGGCTTGACCGAGAAGCTGGCAAGCATGCAAAAGGGTGGACAGCATCATGGCTGAGCAGGAAAAAGCGGACCTTCTGGCGCAGCTTTTGGACGATCCCGAGGTACGGGCGGCAGGAGAAGCGTCTGATACTCCCCCAAGCACGCCCGTGGGTGCAGATGCAGGGCTTTGGGGTGCGTTGCCGCCCGAGCTTTTGACCAAGCTGCCCGTGCTGATGTCCGCCATCGGTCCGACGCTCAAGGGCAAGGGTGCGGGAGATTACAAGGATGACAAAACCGCTCTGCTGCTTGCGCTCAAGCCCTACATGAGCCCGCAGAGATGCGAAGCGATCGACAAGCTGATCATGTTCGGCCGCATTGGCGAGATCATGCGGCAACTCAAATAAACCATGGAGGCCGGCGTGAAAGTTCAGCTCTCAGGACCCAAAGCTCACTGTTTCACGCACAAATCAACCCTGAAAATGGGGCCCAACCCATTTTGTTGCAGAGCAACCCGGGTTGATTTCAAAACGTATTTGTGCCGCCGCAGAGCGGCGGAATGGAGGCTATTATGTACGTAAAACCGCCACGCAGGCAGCTTCACGGCACGTACGTGCCCGACAATTACAACGGCACTGCGTTTTCCAACCCGCAGGACGAGAAAGAGATGCTTGACCCGCAGCCCCAAGCACCCGAGCCCACGAAAGAGCCCATTTCCCTGTCCGCCTCTGCCGTCTCCGAAAAAGGCGAGCAACCCGGCATGCTCTCCTCCCTGTTCTCGGGCTTTGGGGGCTTGCGCTCGGATGATCTTTTGCTGCTGGCACTCATTTTGCTCATGTCGCGCGGCGGCGACGAGGGCAAGCACGATTCGTCCGAGCTCCTGCCCCTGCTCGCGCTGCTGCTGTTTATGGGATAATAAAAGCTCTTGGAGCACCTGCCGACAAGGCAAGCACTCCAAGAGTTTTTTACTGTGTTTTTACTGTGTTTTTTTGAGATTGATCTGCACCAGTCTGTCGACCAGGTCGTTATCGATCACCTCGTTTGCCGCCCAACCCGCGTAGCGAGCGGTCTGGTAAACCTCAAACAGCTGCTTTTCGTCGTCCTCGACCGCAATCTCGCGGCCGATCTCCAAGGGCGTCTGATGATACTTCATGCGATAGCCCTGCTTGATCTTGCGGATCATGTAGTCCACAAAAATGAAGCGTACGCGCGCGGCATTATCGGGCAGCTCGTGCCACTTGCCCTCGTTGCGCAGCTTTTTGTTCTTTTTTGCCTTTTGCGGCTTTTCGACGTAGACAAAGCTCTTTTCATCCTTGCCCTTGAGCCGTTGCTTGCCGATAGAAATGCCCACAAAGCCAAGCACGCGGTCCAGTGCCTTGAGCACAGGCTTTGCCACGCGCTTTCCTACCTCCAGCACCTTGAGCGCAAGCTTGCGCTTGAGCGAGGGCGAGAGCATGCGGAAAAATTCAATGATGGCGAACACCGCACCAAAGATGACCATGAGCACGCTGATGCCTCTGATCTTGTCACCGTGCAGCACCAAAAAATCGTTTGAGGGATCGATATTGTGAGATGCAAAGAAGGCAGAGCCCCAAAGGCCGACGCCACAGATAACCATGCCCGCAAGACCGAAGATCAATCTCTTTTTGTTGATGGTCTGCCAGATCTCGCCAAAGTCCACGCCACTGACGCTGTCCTCGGCCCTCGCGCGCTTTTGGCGCGCGGGAGTCACCTTTTCGACCTGTTCTTGCTCCTGCTCCTTTTGTGCCTTGGGCTTTTTGGGAGCCTTGGGCGCACTTGACTTATATTTGGAGGCCGCCTTGCGCGCCTTTTGCGCCAGCGTTGCGCTGTCCGAATACTCGGGGATCTGCTCAAAGATCTCGGCTGCCTCGATAAATTCGGGGCCGGTCTGTGCCTTTTCATAAATCTCGTTGGCCGCTGCGTACGCGCATTCGGCATAGTGCTTTTGGTATCTTTCGACCAGATCGCGGGAATCCTTATATCCCTTGATCTTATTCATCTTGTAATACGCCTCGCGCATATTCTGCCAGCGTCCCTCGCTCTGCTCGTACAGTGCGATCGCCTCGGCATAGCAAAGCGCGGTTGCCTTGGCCTTATAGGTACGCGCCCATTCTCGCGCGTCCATATAGTCCGAGATCTGAGAAAGCACGGCTGCCGCCTCGAAATAGTCGTCACTCGAGAGATCGGGGCGAGAGGTAAACTCCTCGCGGTATTCACGGTACGCGCCCGCAGAAGCCGCACGCACGCATCTGGTGTAATACGTGGAGGCATCCTTGAAGGTATCCAGCTCGCGGAACTGCTTTGCAAGCTCTAAAAACTCACGCCAGGTGGAGGTGCCCTCAAACCGGTGCAAGAGCTCTGTATACTGTTGATTCAGCTTTGCTTCATTCGCCATCCCAAGCTTCCTCCCCTTCCAAGATGATCACCTGCACCGAGTTGCCAAGACGCTCCAGCGTATCGGTTCTCGCCTGCACCTCGGGGTTTTCGGCAAAGGCCACGATCACAATTTCGGTATCCGACATCCCCTCGGTGACCGCATTCTCCAAAAGAGATGCAAACGAGCCGCCCTCGCGGGGCGTGATGCAAGCCATTTCCTTTAGGATCTCCAGCATATGCGCCTGACCGCTCTCGCAGGGGAAACGCAGCGACATCTCGCCGTTCTGCGATTTACAGTTTGCGGCAAAACCGACGCGGAAGCCCCCATAGGCCGCTTCTCTGACCAAGGCTGCGCAGAAGGAAAGCCCCTGCTCACCGCGGCGGTTATATTCTGCGCCGTCCATGCTCTGCCCCATGGGCAGATGAAAGTCCATATAGATCATCATGCGACGGCTGGCGCAAAACTCCCTGGAATTGACCTTGAAGGGCGAGGTGGACGCACCGCCAAACGGTACGCGTGCCGACGCCTTGAAATTGATCTGTGAGATCTGGTCGCCAAACCGATAATCGCGAATGCCCGCAAAGGAAAAGGGATCGCTGTACAGCGGGCGGCGGCTGACGTAGTCACCCTGCAGTCTCCCTTGGGCAAACTCCTGCATATCCAGCGGAATCGCCTTGGGATACACGAATATCTCGGCGGGCGCATCCTGCGCGATCGGTCCGGTCTTGGAATAGATGGACGCAACGTGCAAGGAATAATGCCCTCTTTTTTTACAAATGACCTTATGTCTGCGGCGGATCTGCATATATGGCCACAGGTTGAATCGGCTGATCAGATATTGCATCTTGTCCGGCTCAGCGGGATCTCGCTCGTATTCCTCCAGCTCCAGCTCGTTATAGAAATACGACTCGATATCCACCCACAAAAGCGGAAACGCGCCCGTGTTTCGCACGGTTTCGATCAGCTCGACCTCATCGCCCTCATGCACGCCGACCTCGGAGAACGAGCGCGAATACTCGATTCTGCCAAGTCGCTTATTGCGAAGAGCGATATAGATGCGGTACAGCACCAGAGCCACCAGCGCAAGGGCCAGCAGCGAGACAAGCACGTAAAACTCGGGAGTTTGCGCAAACTCTACGAGTCGGTCGGCCATGTCTGTGATGTACTCAGCAACGCCTTTTAATGCTTCAGCCGACATTATCTCTCCTCAAATACCGCCTCGGTGGGTACCGTGACCGTACCGAGAATGTCTTCAATGACGTTATACGCGGCATTCTTATGAATACGCGCAGAGTTTTCCAGCATGATTCTGTGATCCAGCACGGGATGCGCGGCGCGCTTGACGTCGTCGGGAATGACGTAGTTTCTGCCCGCAATGGCAGCATATCCCTTGGCAGCCTTCATCAATGCGAGCGCACCGCGGGGGCTGACGCCAAGGATGACCTTGGGATATTTTCTGGTTTTTTCCACGATATTGGTAATGTAACTCATCAGCTCACGGCAAACGTATACCTTGGGCAGCTCCTCGATCGCGCGGCAAAGCTCCTGCTCGGTGACCACGGGCGTAAGCTTCTCCAGAGGACTTGCCTTATCAAAGCGTTCCAGAATGTTGACGCCCTCGATATGGTTGGGGTATTCCATGCTTCCCTTCATCAAAAATCTGTCCAGCTGAGCCTCGGGCAGCGGGAAGGTACCCATATTTTCCACAGGGTTCTGGGTCGCAATGACCATAAAGGGAGCGGCCAAGCGGTAGGTCTTGCCGTCAATGGTGGTCTGACCCTCTTCCATACACTCCAAAAGGCCTGACTGCGTCTTGGGCGTTGCGCGGTTGATCTCGTCCGCCAGTACGATATTGGCAAAAATCGGGCCGGGCACGAACTCAAACTCAGACTTTTTCATGTTAAAGAAATTGATGCCCGTGATATCGGAGGGCAACAGGTCGGGCGTGAACTGAATACGCTTGAAAGAGCAGCCAACGCTGGCTGCCAACGACTTGATCAGCATGGTCTTACCCGTACCGGGCACGTCCTCAAGCAGCACGTGACCGCCGCACAGCATGGAAACCAGCAGCATGTCAATGGTGTCCTCTTTGCCTACGATGACTTTCCCGATGTTGTCCTTGATCTTGGTATAAACCTGTGTAATATTCTGCGATACAGAAACCGACATAATTGCCTCCAAAAAATACTTAATCAGTTTATTGTATCATATTTTTACAGCGGTGTCAAGAATAGATATGAATTAACGGAAAGGACAGGCTTTCTGCCCCCCGAGTGTCATCCTGAGCCCCTGCCAAGATCCTTCGCGGCGCGTTTGGGGCTGTCATTCTCGAGCGCAGCGAAGAATCTTGCCCCAAACGCTTGCTCAAGGATGACGGGCAGGGACTCCGCTCAGGATGACACGCGGGATGAAACCCAAACAAAAAACTCCCCCGACGAACAAGTCGGAGGCCAAGCGGTCTTAGGAAGACAACTTAGTAATCCAACTCCTTGGCTCACAGAACGACATGGCTACGATCCGACTTTTGCTCAAGGATGACGGGCAGGGACTCCGCTCAGGATGACACGCGGGATGAAACCCAAACAAAAAACTCCCCCGACGAAC
>JAZNZB010000036.1:0-56093 GCA_045594705.1 Eubacteriales bacterium | reverse complement strand
CACTGAGGCCGCAAGGCTTCAATATCACGATTGCGATAGCAATCATACAACTCCGACGCAGTCGGAATATCACTCATATAGCAAAAAGAGAGAGCTTTGCGAAATATCTTTTCGCATGACTCTCTCTTTTCTCCGCTAATTTTGCACGCCCATGCCGCGGGCTTTTTCCTGATTGGGTATTTGCGCATTTTGGGGAAGGATCGAAAGTATCTGCCCGGGAAAATTTCGCCACCTCGTCAGAAAAAACAATGCGGCAAAAAAACTTTCCCCCACCTTATTGACAAGCCGTATTTGTTATGATATATTGAACTTGTTATCATGTTTTTTTGCAGAATACAGGGGGGTATCATATGGGCTATCTGTCACACGTTAACGTAAAAATGGGAACCAAATCGATCCGTCGACGCTCTTACGGCAACACGCTGCCCCTGACGCAGCTGCCCTTCTCGATGGCGTCCTTTTGCATTCAGACCGACGGTGGCTCGCCCTGGTTTTATCATCCCGAGCACGAATATGCCGAGGGCGTGCGACTTTCGCACCAGTATAGCCCCTGGCTGTGGGATTTTGGCACGGTGCTCATGATGCCGCAAAACGATGTGGTGGCAAACAGCGGCCCTGCCGCCTGGTCGGGCAGACGCCTGCAGGACACGGTGGAGAGCCCCGACTATCTTGCGCTGACCTTTTTGCGCTCGAATTGCCGCTTTGAGCTGACGCCCACAGAGCGTTGTGCCGCCATCAGACTGACCTTTGGCGATGAGCGCGCGTCGTTTTTGTCCTTTTTGCCTGTCATGGGCAACTATACCTATCGTTATGATGTCGAAAGCGCGACCCTGTTTGGCATGACCGACGGCGTGCATCCCGGGCTTGCCAAGGATTTCAAAGCGTATTTTGCCGTGCGCTTTGACCCCGCACAAATCGATGCAGAGCACATTTATTCCGTGGGCGAGGGTGAGCAGGCCTGCATCCATATCGCGCTGTGTGGCCAAAATTTAGAGGCACGGATGGGCATTTCCTATCTGAGCGAGCAGATGGCGCTGCAGGCGATTGAGCGCGAATGCGCAGAGAAATCCTTTGAGCAGATCCGCGCCGAGGCCGCGGAAAGCTGGGAGGAAAAACTCTCGCGCATCGAGATCGAGAGTGACGACGAGGTGCAGCTGCGCACCTTTTATTCCTGCATGTATCGCCTGTTTTTGTTCCCACGTAAGGCTTATGAGCTGGATGCGGACGGAAAGGCCGTGCATTACAGCCCTGCGGACGGTCTTATGCACGACGGTGTGCGCTATACAGACAACTGCTTCTGGGATACTGCGAGGACCGTATATCCGCTGTTTTCGCTGATCGCGCGAGCCGAGTTTGCCGAGATGCTGGAGGGCTTTGTCAACGATTACCGCGAGGTTGGCTGGCTGCCGCGGTGCCTTTGCATGGGTGATGTGGGGTGTATGCCCAGCACTCTGATCGACGGCGTGATTGCCGAGGCCGCGGTACAGGGTATCGGCAGCCGCGAGGTGCTGGAAAGCGCGCTTGAGGGTATGCTGCATCATGCCAATCACAACGCCCCCGAGGCGCGCTTTGGCCGCGAGGGTGTGGAGGCTTACGTCAAATACGGCTACGTGCCGCGCGAGGATCACCGCGAATCGGTCAATCTGACGTTGGATTTCGCTTACGGTGATTGGTGCATCGCGCAGGTGGCAAAGGCACTTGGCCGCGACGAGCTTGTGGACCAATATCTGCGCCGTGCAGAGAATTACAAGCATCTGTTCGACCCCGAGAGCGGCTTTATGCGCGGCCGTGACAAAGAGGGAAACATGGCAGACGGCTTCGACCCCTATATCTGGGGCGGGGAATATACCGAGGGCTCGGCTTGGCAGTCCACCTTTGCCGTGCCGCACGACGTAATGGGCTTGGCCGCGCTTTACGGCGGGCGTGAGGCAATGACCCGAAAGCTTGACCAACTCTTTGAAGCCCCGCCGCACTACCGCGTGCATGGATACGGCTTTGAGATTCACGAAATGACCGAAATGGCACTCAAGGATTGGGGGCAGATGGCCATTTCCAATCAGCCCTCGTTCCACCTTCCTTACCTGTATGCCGCGCTTGGCGCGCAGGAAAAGACCGATTATTACGTAGAGAAGCTGGTGCGCGAGGCGTTTTCTCCCGAGACTGACGGTTATCCCGGTGACGAGGACACGGGCACGACCTCTGCTTGGTATATCCTTGCTACGCTTGGGCTTTATCGCCTGTGCCCGGGCAAGGACGAGTGGATCAGATCGCGCCCGCTGGTGAGATCCTACCGCCTGCGCACGTCGTAAAAATTTTTGCTTTTTTGCAAATTATTTTGCATTTTATTTGTTATACATAAGTAGAAGAACTATCAACAGGAGTCATACATGAAAAAATATCTTGCTTTTTTGCTTTGCACGCTTTTATTTCTGACCGTTTTTGCGGGATGCGACCTCATAGAACCGCTTTTGGGCTCGGTGGAGAATCTTTCGGTATCGGTCGAGCAAAACAATGCCTATATGCAAGCCGTGCAGCTGCTGGAGCAAGGGGAGATCGAGCAGGCCTATGAGATGTTTCTGAGTATGCAGGACTATCGCGACGTGTCCGAGTACTTGGAGCGTTTCTCGTTCAAATGTGATACCATGGGGTGTTTTTCCTGGTACGGGGATCACGCCTCGTCCTGCCGCTTCGAATACGAGCGCGATGCATACGGCAGAACGATCGAGCAGCGGAGATATAACCACGCCTCGGACGACGGAGAGCTGGTACAGACGCACGTTTACGAATACGATGCAAAGGGCAATCTCGTTTGCGAGGCGAATATCTACCAAGAGCATCGGAGCGGGATCATCCGATACGAATACGACGAGCAGGGCAGAGCCATCCGCATGTATCAAGGGGATGGCGGGATCGAATTGGAGTACGATGAGCGCGGAAACGTGGTCAAGGTCTTGGAAAACGGCACACTTTCCTCCACGTCCGTGTACGACGAGCGGGGCAATGAGATCGAGTGTGTTTATTACGGGGCAACCGGAGGGATAACCTCGCGCACTATCCGCGTTTATAATGAATACGGCGACGTGGTCAGCATGACCGGCTACGATGCCAACGGCGAACAAGTCACACACAGGGAGTATCTGTTTGAATACGTCCAAAACGGTCGCATGATCAGAGAGGAGTTTGTGGGCAGCGGCGACGTGACTGTCTGGGAGTACGATCAAGCGGGCCACCAAACGTATTATGCGGTTTACCATGACGGCGTGCTCAGTTACGGATTTACCACCAAGTACGACCAATACGGCAACCAGATCGAAAGCATCCGTGAGAGCGAGGAGGGCATCAGGGTCACCAAACGGATCTATGAATACGATCAGTACGGCAACGTGCTGTCCGAGACCTGGGAGGTGAACGGCAAGGTGGAGGAGCAATGGGTCTATAGTGGTTATCGGCTGTATTACAATCCGCAAGGGGAGTGCTATCTCCCCACGGAATTTACGGGAAAGGGCTAAAAAACATGAAAAGAGTATTTGTCATGACGCTTTGCTTATTTCTTTGCCTTGGCGCATTTGTCGGCTGCGACAGCGCAGAGCAAAGAGAGATCAAAAAGACATACAAGCAAGCCGTGCAGCTTTTGGAGGACGGCCAAACGCAGGAGGCGTACAACGCTTTTCTGACCATCAAGGACTATCCCGAGGCGGCAGAGTACTTGGA
Organism: Eubacteriales bacterium; assembly: GCA_045594705.1. Taxonomy (GTDB): domain Bacteria; phylum Bacillota; class Clostridia; order Oscillospirales; family CAG-272; genus SVQP01. The sequence goes on along the minus strand of JAZNZB010000036.1, from coordinate 52,382 downwards.
GAAATTCGTGTTCCGCTATGCGCGCAAGACCACTAAGAGCAACTCCGAGAGCACCGAGTCTGTGTATGAATACGATGAGTACGGCAGAGTAGTCAAAATTGAGAAAACCATCGATAGCGAGTACCGGGATCCCTATACCGAATTTACCATGTATGAATACGATGAGCAAAACCGCGTGATCCGACACAATCATGCTTCCTATGAATACGATGAAAACGATCATATCATCAAGGTAATTGAGTCGAACGGCATGAGTGCCGAGTTTGTGTATGACGGGCAGGGGAACAGGGTAGAGGAAACGTACAAGACTGTTGACGGAGAGATCTATCTGACTTACACACACGAATATAACGAACACGGTGACGTGGTGAAGTCGATCAAGGATGCCGTGTATGCAGGCTTGTTCACGTTTACGTATGAGTATCAGTATGACGAGGACGGACGCATGATCCAAATGGTGGGCGGTACCGTAACAGACAAGTGGGAATACGACGAGCTTGGCAGAGAGATCCGATATGAAAGACAAGAGAAGAATGGCTATTATTATATCCGCACGTCCAAGTACGACGCGTATGGCAACTTGTCTGAGCAGACTACGGAAAAACCGACCAATATGCCGATTTTGCCGATCGATTCCAATGTTTATACATATGAGCGCGAGTACGACGATCACGGTGTGATCCTGTGGGAAAAATACTATGATGACGGATATCTGATGCTTACCACCCATTATGACGGTATTACGCTGTATTACAATCCCTACGGCGAGCCCGAGATCCCTGAGGAGTTTCTGGGCATGGGTATTTGATCCATGATGCTGTGTAAAAAAATCCCTGCGTTGATTGACAACGCGGGGATTTTGTGTTATACTTTTTCTGTATGAAAATGAAATTTCTGAAAGGAAGTACAATTATGAAAATCAGAGTAGCTGAAATTGGTATGGGCGGCATCAGCGGCGCGCACGTATCCGCATGGAGCCGTATGGAGGACGTGGAGCTGGTTGCGATCTGCGACATTCGCCCCGAGATGATGGACCGTTACGACGGTATGATCCAAGCACGCAAGTATACCGATTTTGACGAGATGCTGGCAAACGAGCAGATCGACGTGCTGGACATCACGCTGCCCACCTACATGCACGTTGATTATGCAGTCAAGGCAATGGAAAAGGGCATTCACGTCGTATCCGAAAAGCCGATCTCGCTGCATCGCGATCAGGTAGCCCGCGCATACGAGGCAGCCAAGAAGAACGGCAAGTGCTTTATGGTCGCGCAGGTGCTGCGTTGGTGGCCCGAGTACGTATACCTCAAGGACTGCATTGACACCGGCAGATACGGTAAGCTGGTCAGCGGTACCATGACAAGAATCGGCGGCATTCCCGTAGCAAGCTGGGATAACTGGATGCAGGATCCCGAGCGCAGCGGTATGGTGCCTTTCGACCTGCACATTCACGACCTGGATTTCCTGATCTATACCCTGGGCAAGCCCGAGGTAGAGCACGTATTCCACGGCATGGACTATATGCACGCGGTTTACAATATGGGCGGCGCACGCATTGCTTGCGAGGCAGCGTGGTTCCACGCACCCGTACAGTTTGCGGCAACCTTCCGCATGCAGTTTGAGCACGCTGTGCTGGAATTCAACGGCATGGGTCTCAAGATCTACAAGGAGGACTGGACCGTTGAGGACATGAATTCGGGCAGCGTGATCGAAGAGGGCTGCTACGTGCCTCAGTCGGACGGCTACTACAACGAGCTGCGTTACTTTATCGATTGCGTCAAGGAAGGCAAATTCCCTGAGATGATCAAGCCCGAAGAGCTTGAAGCGGTCATTGATACCATCAAGGAAGTTTACGCGTCCAAGTAATTTCGGATACCGAGGATCACGACATGAAAAAAGCAAAGATCATACTGCTGACCGGCCAATCCAACGCGGTTGGCGTGGGGCATTGCCAATACCTGCCCGTGCATTTTTCGCCCGAGAAGGTGGAAGAGTACCGCGCAGGGTATCCCGACGTGCAGATCAATTATTATTCGCACGATAAAAAAAGCGACGGATTTGTCACGACCGGTCTGGGGTGCACCGAGCTGACCAAGGATACGTTCGGCCCCGAGGTGGGGATGGCCGAGGTGCTGACCAAGCGTTATCCGGGCGAGCAGATCTTCATTGTCAAGTGTGCGTACGGCGGCACTTGCCTGTGGCACGACTGGATCTCTCCCTCGGGCAGCGAGGTGTATTGCGCGCAGTCGCATGACGACATGTCCGTGGCAGAGCATTACCGCGACTATGGCTGGTGCTATAACGAGCTGTTCAAGATCCTTCCCGATAGTCTGAAGACTCTGGAAGAGCAGGGATACGCGCCCGAGATCGTCGCGTTCTGCTGGATGCAGGGCGAGGGAGACGCGGACACGCCTGAGCACGTTTCTCAGTACGAGCGGCTGTATCAGGCACTGCTTGACGATATCCACGCAGGCTTTGGCAAGTATTTCTCCGGGGATTGCGTCTATATTGACGGGGGTATTTCCGAGATCTGGACGCTCTGGCGCGAGCTCAACGAGGTCAAGAAGGCGCACGCGGCCAACACGCCCAACAGCTTTTATCTCGATACCATCGGTGCGGGGCTGACTACGCTGAATGAGCCGCAGCCCGAGCCGGATATTTACCACTACGACGCAAACGGCACTATCAAGCTGGGGCAGATGTTCGCGGAGTATATCAAATTGTAAGATAGCCCTATGGGGCTGACAAATAAGCGGAAAAACAGCAGGAATTTGTTCGATATTGAGCAGATTCCTGCTATTTTTCTTATCCAAAATTTGAAAGACCAAAGCCCCCGCTGTCGCTTCGCTCCATCTCCCCAAGGGGAGAAAGGGCTTTGTTGTCCTATGGGATAGGCAACCAAGATTGTTTTGAGCGGTTTTATGGGGACCTCATCCGTCGCCTGCGGCGCCACCTTCCCCAGCGGGGCAAGGCTTTTCGCGCATCCTCGTCAATTAGTAATCCGTTGGGATGAAATTACCCACTATCCGTCTTGGTATGACAGATGACAAAGGGCAACTATCATAAGCCTTGCCCCGCTGGGGAAGGTGGCGCCGCAGGCGACGGATGAGGTCCCCGTAAAACCGCTCATAGCCCTACTAAACCGTCCATCCCATAGGGCAACAGAACCCTTGCTCCCTTCGGGGAGGTGTCGCGAAGCGACGGAGGGGATAAAACTATTGAATGTCATATCCTTCACATCTTTAATAGCAAAAAGCAGGAGCCTTACGACTTCTGCTTTATTAGATTTCTCCGCTAATTCATCATTCCCGTTGGGTTGTCCTTCTTGTTTTCCCCCTCGCAACCCGCGATTGTTTCCCCATCTCCCGGCGGTTGATTGACAAACCGGGAGATCCATGCTATAATAGACCAAAGAAAGGGGAGTGAGGTTATGATTTACGTAAGAAAGCTCATGCTGCCAAGCGAGCTTGCCGAGATAGAGTTTATCAAGCTGGAAAAGCGTACCTGCTTCCATACCTTCTACCCCTTCAAGATTTTTCCCGATAAGGGCTTGCGCGAGGTCAGCTTTGACGCCGTGACCATGTTTTACGGCGGAAACGGATCGGGAAAGAGCACGCTGCTCAATCTCATTGCGCGCAAAATGGGAGCGGCACGCTATTCCGAATTCAACGACGCGCCCTTTTTTGACACCTTTGCGGATATGTGCTACCTCGAATACGCCAAGCGGCCGCGCGCGTCCTTCGTGCTGACCAGTGACGATGTGTTTGATTATGCGCTCAGCGCACGCGCCGTCAACGAGGGCATCGACGATAAACGCAATCAGCTGCTTGACAAGTACGTTTCGGTGCATGGACAGGTGATGCAAGGGGATCCCGAGGTGGGCAGGCTGCACGGACTTGACGACTACGAGCGGTGGCGCGAGGTGCGAGAGATCCTCTCGCCTAAAAAAACGCAATCGGCTTATATCAAAAAACGCGTGGCGCAGGACATCGACCTTTGCTCCAACGGCGAGACCGCCATGCGGTATTTTCTTGACCGCATTGAAGAGAACGCGGTGTATCTGCTGGACGAGCCCGAAAACAGCCTTTCGATCGAGTATCAGATCGAGCTTGCGGCCTACGTTGCAGCCACCGCGCGAGCGGGGAATTGCCAGTTTATCATTGCTACGCACTCGCCCGTCTTTTTGTCCATGCAGGGTGCGAAAATCTACGACCTGGACGCTTATCCCGCCTCGGTCAGCAAATGGACCGACCTGCCCAACGTGCGCAAATACTTTGATTTCTTTATGGAGCACAGAGAGGAATTTGATTAAGACAAGCCCCGATTTCGATCGAGGCTTTCTTTTTGAAAAACTTTTTGGAAGACTTGTCCCCAAATCGGGCAAATCCACACTATATGGGTGAAGGGAGGCGAGAGAATGAAAAGCATGCATGAGCGATTGATGACCAACTTTTGCGAGAACTACATGGAAAAGGTGTTTTATTTCTGTCTGAGAAAGACGGGGAATGAGAACAGCGCACAGGATCTGACGCAGGACATTGCACTGCAGGTGATGTCGGCGTTGCACGCGGGCACCGTTCCCGAGCATTTTTCCGCATGGGTCTGGCAGATCGCCAAAAACCGTTATGCTGCATGGGCGGACGCCAAGCGCATAGAGCGAGAGTCGGTGACCGGTGCCGACGTTTCCGATTGCGAGATCGAGGATGAGAGCGAAAATTTGCTTGCGCAAACCATCAAAGCCGAGCAGCTTGCGCTTTTGCGCAGGGAGCTTGCGTTTATCAAAAGCGAGTATCGCAATATTGTTGTGGCGTACTACATGCAAAATAAGAGCATCAAGGATATTGCTCTTGCAAATGCTCTTTCGTGCGAGGCCGTCAAAAAGCGGTTGCAGCGCGCCCGAAAAATATTGAAGGAAGGTATGAATATGGCAAGAGAATTTGGAGTCAGAAGCTACAGGCCCGAGAAAATCGCGTATTCGTTCAACGTTTCCAAGCCCGGAGCGAACAATCAACCCTATAGTATTAACTGGTATGCCCACAGAATGTATCAGAACATCGCATTGGAGGCTTACGCCAACCCCAGCACGGCAGAGGCTCTGGCATTGGAGCTTGGCGTAGCGCTGCCTTATATGGAGGACGAGCTGGAGTATCTTGTCCGCGAGACGTTTCTGACCAAGCAGGACGGCAAATATCAGACCGCTTTTCCCATCATCAGCGCAGCGACGCAGCTCAAGGTACACGCCGCGCAGCTGAGTACCGCGCCCGAGATCACCAAGGCGCTCATTGATTTTACCGAGTACTTGAACAAAGCCCTGACCACGCAGGGATATGCATACTACGGTACGTATTCCGATTATGAAAGCGCGAAGTGGTCGCTTTTGATGCTGGCGTATGATTCGTTTCTGTACAAAGCACCTCGCGTGCATCCCCATTTTACCGAGCGCCCCGAGGGCGGCTTTTGGGATATGATCGGCTATGAATTATGCCGTGAAGCAAGCGAGCCCTGCTTTGTGGGCAATCATGGCAGCGGATACGGCTTTCAGCAGTTCCGCTATGAGTTTGACGGCATCTGCGATCAAACACCCCCTTATCTGAGCGAGGAGCAGGCAAGCGTGCTGCGCGGATATGCCTTGAGCGAGATTCCTGCAAATTCCGAGCAGCTTGCGGCACAGCTGGCAGAGTATGGCTATTTGCATAAAGTAGACAGTGCATACGTGCCCACCATTTTGGTGCTTGATTGGGAGGAGATCAAAAAGCAGGTTAAGGCATTGGACCGCAAAGAGCTTGTAACACTCGAGGAGCTTGCCGAGGCGGCACGCATCAAGCTCAAGGATCTGTATGAAAAGATCTATGAGATTGTCAAGGCCGATCTGCCTGCAGTGTTCGCGGATAACACGCATCAGATCAACACCGCTGTGGAATCCGGATATTTTGCGCGTGGCTACGTGATGCAGCAGGCGTTGCGCATGGACTATCTGCAGCCTGCGGACAAGGTCAGCAAGACCATCGGTGCACATTTATTTGTATGAATTTGGGGCTATCTCTTTTGGAGGTAGCCCTTTTTGGTGCCTTTCTCTTGATTTCTTGCCCGGTATCGGTTATAATAAATGCAGGAATTCCTTTTGGAGGTCAATATGGGACTTGAGTATTCACCCTTTACGATAGGCCGCGGGCAGCGTGGCGAGAAAAATCTGATCACCGACGTGCCGGGGGTGCTGGTCGGGCACGTGACTCTGCACGAGGGCGACAATATCCGCACGGGCGTGACCTGTGTCAAGCCCCACGGCGGAAATTTGTTTGCGGACAAGGTCATGGCGGCGTCCTATGTGTTCAACGGCTATGGAAAAACAGCGGGGCTTGTACAGGTAGACGAGCTTGGCACGATTGAAACGCCGATCGTACTGACCAATACGCTCAGCGTTGGCACGGCCATGACGGCCACGGTCAGATATATGATGGAGCAGAACCCCGATATCGGCGGCAGCGCGGGCACAGTCAATGCGCTTGTGGCTGAGTGCAACGACGGATCCTTGAACGATATCCGCGGCTTACACGTGACCGAAGCGCACGTCAGAGCGGCAATTGATACATGCGCGGACACCTTCGAGGAAGGCGCAGTCGGTGCGGGGACGGGCATGTGTTGCCTTGGCTTTAAGGGCGGCATCGGCTCGGCTTCGAGAATTGTGAGCATTGGCGGGCAGACTTATACGCTTGGTGCGCTGGTGCTGACCAACTTTGGCGGCAGGGGAAGGCTGATGATCGACGGCAGACAGGTAGGCCGCGAGACCCAGGAGCGCGACAACGCTGCGGACAAGGGCTCGATCATCATGATCATCGCCACCGATGCGCCTCTCTCGGAGCGACAGCTCAGGCGCGTGGCCAAGCGCGCGGGTGTGGGCCTTTCGCGCACGGGCTCTTATATGGGCAACGGCAGCGGTGACGTGGCCATCGCATTCACCACCGCAAACCGCGTGCCGCACGCGACCGAGAAGGCCGTGCAGCATTTTGACGCGCTGCATGATAACTTTATTGATCCTATTTTTGACATGACGGCCGAGGCCGTGGAGGAGGCCATTGTCAGCGCGCTGTGGCATGCAAAGACTGCCACGGGCAAGGACGGCGCCTGCGTGCGCGGCTTGCGCGAGGTATGGGAAGAGATGCAAAAGGGTGATTCTATTGATCAATCAATAAGCAAATGCTGATGAAGCGGGCGATCACATATTTCGGCTTTGCCGAAATTCTCGCCCCTACAACTGTTTGTGTTATGATTTGGCTTTTTCAAAATCACAACGGACCATAGCGTAGGGGCGATCAGTGATCGCCCGCCCTTTATTTACAACGCTTAGTGATGGTGATGATGCGCATAGCCGAACGGGAATCGAACTAAGTTGGTTTTGACGTGCAGATTTGTCCGATCCCGTCATCGTTTCCCTTGGACATATTGCCTATATGTCCTGCGGGAAAAGCTTTGGGGCTCGAAAAAATCTGCTGCGTCAAAACTGCTCGCACCCGCCGGCGAATGCATTTTTGATAGATTTTGGTGTGATTTTGCGAAGCAAGATATAAATCTTGCGAGTGAAAGCACGCCGAAAGATGCGAAAATGCATCGTCGTCGGGCAATTCGGTTCGGCTCCCGTTCGGCTATGCACATGATGTATCCATTATTATACCATGCTTTTTTGAAAAATACAATGTGCAATGTGTGAATAAAACATACTGCGCGCGCCATTTGCATAGAATGTATCGAAATTCTTGAAATAGGAGCGTGAATATGAAAGCATTTTGTAAATTCTTGATCGTCGCGGCATTGCTTGTCTGCTGCCTTGCGACGCTTTGTACCTTGGGAGTTGGCGCAGCGGAGGAAAAGCCCGCACCGCTCAGTCCCGCACTGCACGTGCTGGCCGCAGGCACGGATATGCGTGTAGCAGCCCTTGTGGGCAACGACTATACCTTCAGCAAAGAGGACTTTGCCAGAGCCATGAATCTTTCCTCCTTGGAATATATCACGGTCACGTCCTTGCCCGATCCCGAAAAGGGCGCGCTGTACGCAGGCTCGGACGGCGTGGTCGCGGGGCAGACGCTTCGTGCGTCCGACATCTCGCTTCTGACCTATGAATCTGCAACCAATGCCGTGGGGCAGGGCAGCTTTACCTTTACGGTCAACGGCTCAGCGTATGAGATGACCTGCGTGGTCTACACGCTGGCGTCGATCAACGCATCTCCCACGCTTGCAGCAGTGCCCTCGGGGGCAATGTCGCTGTCGGTGTATGCCAACACCCCTGCGCACGGTGTGCTTGGTGGGTATGACCCCGAGGGAGACGAGCTGACCTTTGAGGTGGTCAAGTATCCGGGGAGCGGTCTTGTGAGTTTGATCGATCCTGCACGCGGTGCATATACTTATACCCCCGGAAAGGATTTTGTAGGGCAGGACAGCTTTGTTTACGTGCTGCGCGATTGCTACGGCAACTACAGCGCGTCGGCAACCGTCAGCATCAGCGTGCAGGCTTGTACGCTCAGCCGTCCTTACGATGACCTGGACGGTAAGGCTTGTCTGACCGAAGCCTTGCAGATGACCGAGTTGGGGCTTTTGAGCGGCACGCAAAAGGGAAGCTTGTATTGCTTCGAGCCGGACAGACAGGTCAGTCGTGTGGACTTTTTGGTCACGGCCATGAACGCGGTCGGTATGACCTGCGCACCCGTAGCCAATACCGGCTTTGCGGACGACGCGGACATTCCCGACGCTATGAAGGGATACGTCAAGACGGCATACGAAAAGGGATACGTGAGTGCGGTAAGCGACAAGGGCGAGCTGTACTTTAAGCCGAACGAGATCATTACGCGCGGCGAGGCGGCGGTCATTCTGTCAAATCTGATCGGCTACGCCAACCAGAAGATCCCCACCAATTTTACCGATACCGTACCTACCTTTGCCGAGGATGCCGTGGTGTCGCTTTACTCGCTGGGCGTGCTGCAAACACCCGACGGCAGCGTGCAGGCAACCGCTGCCATGACCCGCGCCGACCTTGCCGCATGGCTGGCAAGAACCATTGAGTTGATCAAAGGACGATAACGGGAAAACGCCAAAATCATAATTGAAAAAAGCCTCCAATGCAATTTGGAGGCTTTTTCCTGGGTCTATTATACCACAAAATCGTCAAAAAGTCAAGTCTTGTATTATGGATACGCGTATGTTAGAATAGATCCCATAAAGAATACGGAAAGGGATTTGTTATGCCGACGCTTACTTTGCAACAGAGAAAGGACAAAATCGATTGTCTGATCGACAAAGAGATCTATGACAATGACGAATTGGTTTATGCATTCGTTTCGGGTCTGTATCATAATCGGGAAATAGAGGAATGCATAGGATACGTGAATACACTTTTAAGCGTTGTCAACGAGAAATATCGGATTTACTATAGGCTATGGTATATTTCCTTGCTTTATTTGCACGGAGATTTTGATATGGCAAAGAAAGAATTTTTCTCGTTGTCCTTAACCAATGTTCCGGGTCACATAAAAGAATTTTATCTGAAAAAGCTGGGGTTTGATGAACTATATAAAACTTGGATTATTCGGGAAACCGAAAGCTTTATTTTTCACATACATCCCGGGAGATATGAGAAAAAAGAGGAGATATGTCACAGAATCAGCCGCCGCCAACTGGGCTATGAAATCGTCGGTAAGAATTTTTTCGGTATCACTCTTGAAAGAAAAATTCATTATTTTTTATGGGATGCAAAGGAAATGAAAAGGTATTTTTCCGCTTCCCAAACATGCTCCTGCTATGGTGTGATACAGGAAGGGGAATATGACAGAGATTGGCATGAATCAGCGCATGTTTACAATTATTTGTTTGGGATAGAGGATTCAAAATCCTTTATTCTGGAGGGGATTGCGGTTGTCAATGACGGAAGAAAGGCCTCGGTGCGTTTGCGCTATGCTCAAGCAGCATATCGAGAACTCGGGATAAGAGTGAACATTGATGAATGGTGGAAGGATTCGACGGCATTCAGAAATACAAACTCTTGGATTACTTACACAACAGCGGGATACTTTGTGCTGAAGTTGTGGAAAAAATACGGGAAGGAAAAGCTGCTTCGGTTGGCCAAATATCAAACGTACGAAGACGGTTGCCGTATTTACGGCGAATCAGAGCTGCTCAAAGCGATTCGGGAAACGGAAGAGGAGATCATGAGCTTACAAAGTGTTTCGTGCTGCAACTAACTTGGTGAAAGAGCGTCCGAAGGGGAAATCTCACCCACCGCAACCGCGTTATTGAAACTCGTTCCTCTCGTTTCAATTGCCGCTGCGGTCCCCCCTCTCCAGCGGAGAGGGCTGATTATGGCTGCCTTTTCATGGACAATCAAACAAGACGGACGCACACAAAAAGCCCTCTCCGCTGGAGAGGGGGGACCACAGCGGAGCGAGTTTAGGTGAGGAACGCACCTAAACGAGAGAAGCGATTGTGGTGGGTGAGATGCATCTTACGGACGCTCTTTTACCAAGATCAGAATGTTGAAAGAAAAAAGAAAAGCCGCCAAGGGCATGCAAAATTAGCGGGGAAATCGCAAAATCTTTCACTAATACACGGAGGGGAGACCTGCGTTCGCCCGCGGGAGACCGCAGGTCTCCCCTACGGATAAAAAAGCCCCGCAGTAAACAAATAATTAGCCCCGACAGATTTTAAGGTCTGTCGGGGTTAGTTTTATTCTGTTCGACAAATTGAAATTTTACTGTGCATCTTTGTTGAATGAATTGCAATGGAAACTTCCATTGCTGTAGGTCAGTTCTTCGCCATCAATGTATATCGCTCCGTTTTTACATTCAAAGGAAAATATTGGTTCGTTCAATATCATCCTTGATATAACTTGAATTTGTTCAAAAGAAGCCAAGTCAAAAATATCGACACTCATATAAGACAGACCAGAACCCGATGTGTTATAGGACACAAGGTCTTTTGTGCCGTTGTTGTCATAATCCCACAAGCATAATTGATGGTGATATCCACCAATAGTATCATATCTGTAAATCGTATGATTTACCATCAAAAAGCAATGTGCGTCACTCACCCAAAATACTTCAATATCAGATGTTTCATCAGAAATGCTTTTGGGGGTAATGTTCACAGTTCGGGTAATGTTATCCGTGTTGTAGTTATCATCCTTTTCACCGCCACGGATGTATCCATCTCTTTTCAAATTTTCCAGAAATTCATCACAGTGAAGATTGTTCGTCGTATTATAATCCGGAATAAAATAGCCTGTTTCGCTCTGTATGTTTTTGCTTGGGTTGTTGGTTTCATTTGAAGTACTTGCCTCTGTTCTTCTATCCGAAGAGCAACCCGCCAATGCCAGCATGAATGTCATCGATAAAATAAATGCTATAAGTTTTTTCACTTTGAAAGCCTCCTTTATCAAATCCATATTTATTGTTCTGTTTTATCGCCAGTTTTGCCTTTGTATTACAAAAGGCTTCGGGCAAAGCCCATACCCCTAAGGTTGAGCGCTTCCTAAGGCTCTCCCTCTGGGAGAGCTCCCGCGATGGCGGGTGAGAGGTCATTTCAATCCATCATCTAACCCTCTCCCTCGGCTACGCCGCCACCTCTCCCGAAGGGCGAGGCTTTTCTAGCCTCATTATAACACAAATCGGCAGAGAAAACAGGCGGCTTTTTTTCTACAATCCTTCACTCGTTATTCTCAAAACTCCTGCTCGTCCTCTTTGACGCTTGTAAGGAGGCTTGGCAGCTCAAAGATAGAGCGGATGGCGTGGATCTTGATGCCGGGGCAGTCAAACGGACGCTTTTCCACGTTGCGGTAGGGAATGACCGCGGTGGTAAAGCCCAATCTTGCGGCCTCCTTGACGCGGTTTTCCACGTGCGAGACGGCACGCACCTCTCCGGAGAGTCCGATCTCACCCACGGCGATCATGCCCTCGGGCACGACGCGATCAAGCAGCGAGGAGAGCAGTGCCAGCGCGACCGAAAGATCGGTAGCGGTCTCGTCCAGGCGCAGTCCGCCCACGACGTTGGTATAAACGTCATTCTGATAGAATTTCAGCCCCATGCGCTTTTCCAGCACGTCAATTATCAGGCAGAGTCTGTTGTAGTCAATGCCGTTGGCTACGCGGCGGGGGGAGGGGAAGTAGGTCTGTGAAACAAGTGCCTGCACCTCGGCAATTAAGGGGCGCGTGCCCTGCACGGTGCAAACGGCCGCGCTGCCCGAAACGCCCTTGGGTCTGCCCGAGAGCAGCATCTCCGAGGGGTTGGTGACCTCTTCAAGTCCCTTGTCGGTCATTTCAAACACGCCGATCTCGTTGGTCGAGCCATATCTGTTTTTGGTAGCGCGGATGATGCGGTAGGACTGCTGCTTTTCGCCCTCAAAGCAAAGCACGGCGTCCACCATGTGCTCTAAAATCTTTGGACCTGCAATGCTGCCTTCCTTGTTGACGTGGCCGACCAGGAATACCGAAACGCCCTGGCCCTTGGCCTTGCCGATAAACGCCATGGCGTTCTCGCGCACCTGCGCAATGCTGCCGGGTGCGGAGCTGATCTTATCCGACCATACGGTCTGGATCGAGTCCACGATCAGAATTTCGGGCGAGAGCTTGTCGGTCTCGCGCAGAATGCTGTCGATGTTGGTCTCGGTCAGCACGTAGAGATTGTCACAGTTGACGCCAAGGCGATCGGCGCGCAGCTTGAGCTGTCCGCCCGATTCCTCGCCCGAGACGTAGAGCACCTTGCGGTTTTGCCCCAGTGCCTGCGAGATCTGCAAGAGCAGTGTGGATTTGCCAATGCCGGGCTCGCCCGAGAGCAGCACCACCTCGCCAAGCACCAAGCCACCGCCCAGCACGCGGTCAAGCTCGTCAAGCCCCGTGTTGTAGCGGATGTGCGTGGGAAGTGCCAGCTCGTCAAAGCGCACGGCGTGGTGATCTCCGCTCATGGCAAGCGCACTATTGCGCTTGGCCGCGGCAGATGCCTCTGTGCCCTGGGTGTCGATCACATCCTCGATAAAGGTGTTCCACGCACCGCAGGAGGGGCACTTGCCCATCCACTTGGGGGAGCGGTAGGAGCATTCTTCACATATGTAAACGGTTTTTAAGCCTTTCATTGTTCTGTACCTTTCAATTGATACTTATATTATATCACGGATCGTCCTTGCTTGCAAGAGTGAAATATACGATTTCGGGGCAAACGGTCATGCTGCGTGCGTCCGCAAGACTCTGCGGATCACAAAACGCAGCAAGCTCGCGCGTGGCAAACACCACGTCCGCATCCTGACAGCCGTCAAGCGCATAAGTCAGCCGCGGCTTTGGGCCTCGCTCGGGAATGACGATGGCATCGGCATCGCGGACCGCGTCAGCCATCTGATCGGCAAGCTCGCCGTAAGCGGCAGACGCGCAGACCGTGCTCAGAATTGCGTCATCCTTTTGAAGCGTGATAACAAGCACGGGCTGCTCGGAGCGGGAAAGCTCGGTGCGGTGTACGGTCAGCCAAGTGTCCTCAAACCACTCGATCGCGCTTCCGTATTCGTACGTCACGATCTCTGCGCCGTATTGCTCGGCAATCTCGCAAAGCCCTGCTTGCACGGCAAGGTCCTCTTCATCTGTTGTGGCGGGCATATAGATCAGATCGGTTTTATATGAGCAAAGCAGCTTTGTCAGATGGGCACCTTGCGGCGTATGATAATCGGTTAAGAGCAAAGCCCCGATCTCGGTCGCATGCAGCCCCGAGGCGGCATAGGTTGCGTGTCCCAGCGAGCTGCCGATGCCCGCGGAGAGATCGCAGATATAAGCGCGGTAGCCGTCCGTTGCGACAATGGCCTCGGAGACCGATGATGGATGCGTGTAGGCCGCATGCAGGCGGTTTTGTTCCATTGCCGTATTGACAGGGAAAAAGATGCAAAGCGAGCAGGCCAGCAGAATGGGCGGCAGCGAGAGCAGCAGCTTTTTGCGCAGCGGCAGGATCAGAAGAAGCAGCATCATGCAGCAAAACAGAATGGACAGGACTTGCACGGTTGAGTGCGTGAGCGGAATCAGCGCACCGTCCACGGCAGAGATGCCCTCAATGTAAGGCAGCATCAGTGCGTAAAGCAGACGGATCAACGTGCCGAAGATATTGGCAACGGGTGGGATGGGGGAAAAGATCAGCGCACCCGCGCCCAGCACCAGCATGGCAGAGACGGCGGGCGAGAGCAAAAGCGTTGTCAGGGGAGAGAATGCCGACACGTGGCCGATCAAAAAGCAAGAGGGCACCATGATCGAAAACGTAGCGATCACACCGATCAGCAAGGTTTCAAGCACAGCAGTCGTGCCGCTTGCCAATATGCGCTTGGCCTTGGCGTGCGGAGGCTTGCAGAGGGCGTCGCTTCGCTCTCTTAAGTAAGTATGCAAGGGCGGCACCAGCACCACGATGCCAAACGTGGCAAGGAAGGAGAGGATAAAGCCGGTGTCGCAGGCGGAAAAGGGATCAAGCAGCAAAATGATCGCACCTACAAGACCGAGAGAGGTCAGTGTGTCGTTGTCGGATGCCAGCAGATAAGAAAGCTGCAGAGTGCACATCATGGCTACGGCACGCAGAGCCGAGACCGACATACCGGTCAGCAGCAAGTATCCGACCGAGGCTGCCACCAGCAGCACGGCGCGCGCCTTGCGGTGCACGCGCAGCTTGCAAAGCAGCATTCCGAGTGAACCGATCAGGATCGAGACGTGCATGCCCGAAAGCGCCAGCATGTGTGAAGCACCCGCACGCTCAAAATCGCGCGCAAGCGTACCCTCTAAAAATCCCTTGTTGCCAAGCAGCAGTGCGCAGGCAAGGCCGCCGCTTTGGTCTTCACAAAGATTCAGAAGCTTGCGACACAAGGTGTTGTTGAGCTTATGCAGTGCCACTACGGGCAGGTGCGAATGCTCTTCGACCTGCTCGATCTGCCACTCCTCGCCTGTAGAGAATTGCAATCGCAGACCTTGGGCAAGCGCGTAATGCTCGTTTGCGTACAGGGAATTGATCTGATCGTAGGCAGAGGGCGCGGCGGTTGCTGTGAATTTGTCTCCCAACTGCAGGCTCGCATTGAAATTGCAAACAAGCTCCGCGTCAAAGCTCTGCCTCTGTCCGTCAAGCTGTTGCACGCGGATACGGTATACGGTCATGCCGTCCGCACCGTATCGCTCGGTCACGGTGGCATTGATCGTGCAGCTTTCCTTTGCGGCGATCTCTTTGTATTTCTGCTGCCCGAAGTCAAATGCCAGATACGCGCTTGCAAAGGCGACAGACGCGCACAAAAGGCCGATCACGATACGCATGGCAAGCTTTTTGGAGATCTTTTTTCCAAGCGAGAGCAGCGTGCAGAGCAAAACCAACAAAGCCCCCGCACCAATTGCCGAAATTTTTACGGCAGGGGAGGCAAAACGCGCACAAAAGACGCATATAATATACAACAGACATGCAGAAAACAACGGTCGATTTTTCAAAATAGCCATTATATTCTCGCTTTTTTATGTAGATTTCATCTTAATTTTACCCTAAAATGCTAAATAAGTCAATGCAAAACCATGAAATTCAAAAATTACCTTGACAAATTACGGAAAATCATATATAATGATGCTTGTGTAACATGCAGAGAGGTTGCATGCATGAAATATCGAAAAAATATTCGGAGGAATATATTATGTTTGAAAAGCTGAAGAACCTGTTCGTGGAAGAGCTGCAGATCGATGCTGACGAGATCACCATGGACGCGGAACTGATCAAGGATCTGGGCATCAACTCCATTGAGCTTGCTGACCTGGTTATGCTTTGCGAGGAGAAGTTTGACATCGAGATCGACGACGAGGACATTCACAAGTTCGTGACTGTTGGCGACGTTGTTAACTACCTGGAAAATCGTTGATTTGATACAACGACAAAGAACACACCGAGTGATCGGTGTGTTCTTTTTTTGCATGAAAACCCTGCGCGGCGCATACATAGTATTGAGTAGTTTGTCCGCGGAGGTGTTTATGAAAAAAAGAAGATTGCTTGTGCCGCTTGTGTTTTTGCTTTGCTCGGTCTTGATCTGCTGCCTGACGGTCGGGCTGTTTATGCTCTCGGGAGGGCGGATTGAACAGCCCGCAGCCTCGCCCGATTCCGAGCAAACGCAGCCGGAATCCCCAAAAGAGCCGCGATTTACGGTCATCCTTGACGCAGGACATGGCGGAGAGGACGGCGGCGCGGTGGGTGTTGGCGGCCTTGTGGAAAAGGATCTCAATTTGGAGGTCGCCAAGCTGCTTGCTGCTGAGCTTGAAAAAAATGGCGTACAGGTCATCATGACGCGCACCGAGGACGTGCTGCTTTACGATCGCAACGTCGATTTCAAGGGCAGAAAAAAGGTGCTTGACTTAGCAGCCAGACAGGCCATCGGAGACAAGTATCCCGAGGCACTCTTTATCAGCATTCATGCCAATTCTTTTGCAGAGCAGCAGTATCACGGTCTGCAGATCTGGTACGGCACCAACCACCCGGACAGTGCTGTTCTTGCCGAATGCATCCGAGGCGAGGTGGTGCGCACTCTGCAGCCCGATAACCACAGACAAAGCAAGCAGGCGGGCAGTAACATCTATCTTTTGTATCATCTTGAAAACCCCACCGTGCTGATCGAGTGCGGCTTTTTGTCCAATCCTATGGAGTGCACGGCACTCGCAGATGCTTCATACAGGCAAGAGCTTGCGCGTGCACTCTGTCGGGGCATATTGGCATATGATGAAAATGATGCCAACGATGGGAGGATGAACTGATGAGAATATACGTAGTCGGCGGTGACCGACGAATGGATTTTGTCGCCAAGTACCTGCAGGACGCGGGATACGAGGTCACAGGGGATGCCGATGCACCGGACTGTGATGCGTTGCTGTTGCCCGTCAATGCGGGCAAGGTGCATGGTGATCTGATCAAAAAAGCAAGCGAGAGAGGGCTGGCGGTGATTGGCGGCATGCTGCCCGAGGGTGGCGCGCGCACGTACGATTACATGAAGGACGAGGCGTTTTTATTCGATAACGCCCGCATCACCGCCGAGGGCGCACTCATGCTGCTTGGGGCGGGGCTGGAGGGTACGCTGTATGACGCGGACGTTGCGATCATGGGCATGGGCAGGATTGCCGAGTGCCTTTGCCGTATGCTTTGTGCGCTCGGCGTGCGTACCACTGTATATGCAAGACGCCCCGAGGTGCTTTCGCGCGCACGCGCACTGGGCGCAAAAACGGTATGCTTTTCCGGGACGCTGCCGCCCGGGATCACAAGTCACGACGCGCTTTGCAATACCGTGCCGCACGTGCTGTTTGATGAAGGACTGCTCTCACAAATGAAAAAGAGCATGCTGCTTGTGGAGCTTGCAAGCGCACCCGGTGGCTTTGATATGGAGGCGGTCGGGCGGCACGGCTTGCATGTTGTCAACGGGCAGGGCATTCCGGGTAAATACGCACCGCGCGCGGCAGGCAGGCTGATCGCGGATTATACAGTCAAGGCTTTGAAGGGGGGAGAGGGAATATGAGTGAGATCAGACAAACCGTCGGCTTTGCCTTGTGCGGCTCGTATTGCACGCACGCCGAGGCACTTGCGCAGATGGATATCCTGTTGCAAAAGGGATACGACGTCGTGCCCATTATGAGCGAGCGCGTCTGGGAGACCGATACTCGCTTCGGCACAGCGCGCGCACTGCGGCAAAGCGTGGAGGCCAAATGCGGCAACGAGATCATTCACACAATCAAGGACGCAGAGCCGCTCGGCCCTGCGCGGCCGCTTTCAGCACTGGTCATCTGCCCCTGCACGGGCAACACGCTTGCCAAGCTTGCAGCCGGCGTGACCGATTCCTCGGTCTGCATGGCGGCCAAGGCGCATCTGCGCTCGGATCGCCCGTTGCTTTTGGCACTTGCGTCAAACGACGCCATGTCGGCAAATCTGCAGAATATCGCCACGCTGCTCAACCGTAAAAACGTGTTTTTCGTGCCCGTGCGGCAGGATGATCCCACCAGCAAGCCGCATTCCTTGGTGGCCGAATTCTCGCTTGTACCGCAGGCCCTGGAGCAGGCCCTGGCGGGCAGACAGATGCGAAAGCTGTTTTTGTAAATTCAAGCCACTGTCACAAACTGTCGAACGGTTGTTATGGGAATATTTACAAATTGGTCTTGCTTTGCCAACAAAAATGCGGTATCATAGAGGAAGTATGTAAAAAGGGGGAATGCGCGTGTTTGGATATATCCGGATTCTTGAACCGGAACTGAAGATCCGCGAATTTGCGTGCTATCGCGGCGCGTATTGCGGGCTATGCCGTCAGATGGGCAAATGCACGGGGCAATGCTCCCGCCTGACCTTGCGCTACGACGCAGCAGCCATGGTGCTTTTGCGCATGGCGGCACGCGGTACGACTCCCGAGTTTACAAAGAAGCGTTGCTTTTTGCATCCGCTGACCAAGGCTGACGTGTTAAGGCCTTGCGAGGAGACCGAGACGGTTGCCTGCATTATGGCCGCGCTGGCTTATCATAAATGCAAGGATGATATTGCGGACGAGCGCGGATGGGCGCGCTTGCGCGCACGTCTTGCGTTGCCGTATTTTGCCCATATGCGCCGTCGTGCCAAAAGGCGCATGCCCGAGATCGATCGCATTGCCGCGGACGGCATGCAAGCCTTTGCTTTAGCCGAGAAAGAGGCAAACGGCTCGGCGGATATCCCTGCCAATGCGTTCGGCACTATGATGGGAGATTTGCTGTCCTGTGGCACAGAGGGACAAACGCACGCGATCTTACACGAGCTTGGCAGCAGCATGGGCAGATGGGTGTTTCTGCTGGACGCCGCAGAGGACTATGAAAAGGACGTGCAGAAGGGAAGATTCAACGCGCTTTACGCGCTGTACGGGGAAGAGGAGCTCTCGGCCGAGATGCGCAAAACGCTGGATACGCTGTTGACAGCCGAGCTTGCCGATGCCGTGGCGGCGGCCGATCTGATCGACTTTGACGGCCGCGATGATCTGGAGGCCGTGATCTATAATATTTTGCGCCTGGGAATGCCCGCGCAGGCAAGAGCGGTGCTGTTTCCTACGAAAGACTGTCAGAAATGTAAAAATGTAAAGGAGAGCGCGGAGCATGAATGATCCGTATAAGATACTCGGCATCAGTCCGGATGCCGACGAGGACGAAATCAAAAAAGCCTACCGCGCGTTGGCGCGCAAATATCACCCCGACAGATATGCGGGCAAGCCCGAGCTGCAGGCGAGTGCGGAGCAGAAGATGAAGGAGATCAACGCCGCCTACGAGGAGGTACAGGCCATTCGCAGCGGCAAAAAGCAGAGTGGCGGCCAGTCGTATGGCTATGGCGGCTTCCGTGCTGAGGGTAGTCCGACGGGCAGTGCACTGTATACCGATATCCGCCATCTGATCAACAACGGTGCGATCGAGCGCGCCTATACGCTCTTGCAGTCCGTACCCGAAAAGGAGCGCGGCGGCGAGTGGCATTTTTTAACCGGCTGTGTGTACGTGCGCATGGGCAGACGTGTGGATGCATGCCGAGAATTCGATATCGCATGCGGTATGGAGCCGCATAACGCGGAATACCGTGCGGCAAGATCTCGCTTTGACCAGAATGCGGACGCCTTTGGCAGACAGACTACCAGCATCAATACCGGCTGTAACTGCTGCAATCTTTGCACCGCTCTTGCTTGTGCAAACCTGTGCTGCGGCTGCATGCGACGGGGGCTGTGATGAAAAAGAAGAATTCAAAAAACGTATCTACCATACAAAAAACCAAGCGGCTGACCGTCAGTGCCTTACTTTGCGCGCTTGGCGCAGTGCTGCTTTGTGCCGGCAGACTGTTTGATGGCTCTCTGGATCTTTCCATGGCCGCGCTTGCTTCGCTGATCGCGGTGTGGGCGACAGAGGAGCTTGGCGGGTATTACCCTTGGCTGATCTGGCTGGTCACCTCGGTGCTTGCGCTGATCTTGATGCCGTATAACACGGCCGCGTGGGAATACCTGGTCTTTGCGGGCGTCTATCCCATGCTCAGGGTGCTGCTTGAAAAAGTGCCGACCGTTGTGCGTGTAATCATCAAGCAGGTGCTGTTCAATGCGGTGATCGCGCTTGGTGTGCTGGTGCTGTGGCAGCTGCTGTTTCCCGCAGCGCAAAGCTATCCTGCCGCACTGGGTGTCTTTTTCGGAGGCGAAGGGGCGCATTGGGCGTTCTCTTTGGCCGTATGGCTGACGGCAAATCTTGCGTTTGTGCTGTACGATTTCGTCATCGGAAGATTTATTGCTGCGTACCGCGTCAGATTGCGCGACAAATTCAGATTTTTGCAAATGAAATAACAAAATGGGCGAGGATTGCATAAACGATCCTCGCCCACGGCATTTTTGAAAAATTTACCTTGCTAAAGCAAATTTTTCTTGCATTCGCTTGTTATATATGATATACTTGATGTATAAAATATCGAAAGAAGGCGATTGTTTTGAAGCAAAACAAATTCACGGGAATCGTCAAGCAGTACGCGCACAGGTATTTCATCAAGGCTATGGGTGCCATGGCACTGGGACTTTTCGCGTCGCTCTTGATCGGTACCATCTTTGACACGGTCGGAACGTATGCAAATCTGCCGTTTTTGAACACGATTGCAACGTATGCCAAGAGTGCGACCGGCATGGCCATCGGCGTTGCCATTGCAAACGCGCTGGGCGCACATCCGCTTGTCATGTTCTCGGCCGCTGCCGTAGGTGCCATGGCAAACGCCATGGGTGCGGTCATTTTAGACGGTAAGATCCTTTCCTGGGCAGCAACGCAGGGAACAGGCGAAGGCGTGTTCTACGCCGCAGGTCCTGCGGGTGCATTCTTTGCCGTGATCATTGCATGCGAGATCGGTATGCTGGTCTCCAAGAAAACCAAGGTCGACGTGCTGGTCACTCCGGTCGTCACCATTTTGGTCGGCTTTGGTGCATCCTGGCTGCTTTGTCCGCTGGTCTCTTACGTCATGTATTATCTGGGCGTGTTCATCGCCACGGCTACTACGCTGCAGCCCCTGCTGATGGGTATCGTGATCTCGGTGGTGGTCGGTATCGTTCTGACGCTGCCCATCTCGTCCGCAGCCATTTGCGCCATGATCTTCTCGCAGGCGGCCATTGACGCCGCGGCATTGCAGGGAACTGACGAGGGCCTTTTGCTGGCAGGCGGTGCGGCTGCTGTCGGCTGCTGCGCACAAATGGTCGGGTTTGCGGTTTCCAGCTTCCGCGAGAACAAGTGGGGCGGTATCGTTTCGCAAGGTCTTGGCACGTCCATGCTGCAGATGGGCAATATTTGCAAGCGTCCGCAGATCTGGATCCCGCCTACGTTGGCTGCTGCCATCATAGGCCCGATCTCCACCATGGTCTTCAAGCTCAAATGCGCGGGTGTTGCCGCAGGCATGGGCACTTGCGGCATGGTCGGACCGATCGGCGTGATCAATTCCACCGAAAAAGGCCCTATGCTCTGGATCGGCCTTGTGCTTTGCTGCATCGTCCTTCCGGCAGTTCTTTCGCTGCTTTTCTCGGAGATTATGCGCAAATTGGGCTGGATCAAAGAGGGAGATATGCTGCTGGAGAGCTAATTATATCCATAGCATGAATAAATTGTAAATCCGTGTTCATAATAATCGAAAGTGCTTGACAGTCACGTGACTGCGTGGTATCATATAGTCACAGGCCAACAAAGTCAATAAAATTTCAAAGGAGGACATACTAATGCCTGATCCCGTAACCATTATCATTATTGCAGCGATTGCCGTTGTGGTTCTGTTCATTCTGATCTTTGCTACCGGCTACGTCAAAGCCCCCCCGAACAAAGCCTATATTATCTCGGGTGCACGCTCGAAGAAAAAGGTTCTGATCGGTAAAGCGGGTTTCCGCTGGCCGTTCTTTGAAAGACTGGATAAGCTTTCTCTGGACGTCATGCAGGTCGACGTAAAGACCAGCGAAGCAGTTCCCACCAACGAGTTCATCAACGTCAGCGTTGACGGCGTTGCGAACATCAAGATCTCCTCTGACCCCGAGCTGATCAACAAGGCAGCAGAAGCGCTGCTTTCCATGGATCAGCGTCAGCTTATCTTCCTTTGCACCCAGGTGCTGGAAGGTAACATGCGTGAGATCGTGGGTTCCGTAGGACTCAAGGAAATGGTCCAGGAGCGTCAGATCGTCGCTGAGAAGATCAAGGAAAACGCAGTACCCGATATGCGCAAGCTGGGTATCGAGATCGTAAACTTCAACATCCAGAACTTCAAGGATGGCGCAGGCACGATCGAGAACATGGGTATTGACAACGTTGAGCAGATCCGTAAGGCTGCTCAGATCGCAAAGGCTGAGGCTGCAAGAGACATCAGCATTGCGGAAGCAAATGCAAAGGAAGAGGCAAACAAGGTTGCCGTGAACACCAACCTGCGCATCTCCGAGCAGAACACCTCGCTGGCGATCCGTCAGGCAGAGCTGAAGAAGGATGCCGACATCAAGCAGGCAGAGGCTGACGCTGCATACGCAATTCAGAAGGAGCAGCAGAGAAAGACCATCGAGGTCACGGCTGCAGACGCTGACATTGCAAGAAGAGAAAAGGACGCAGAGCTTGCTGAAAAGGAAATCGCGCTGCAGGAAAGAAGACTGGACGCAGAGATCCGCAAGAAGGCAGACGCGCTCAAGTACGAGGCTGAAAAGAAGGCTGAGGCTGAGCTGATCAAGCGTCAGAGAGAAGCAGAGGCTCGCAGATTCGAGGAAGAGCAGGCCGCTATGGCTAAGATGAAGATGGCAGAGGCAGAGAAGTTCGAGCAGGAGCAGCAGGCTCTGGCTCAGAAGGCAACTGCAGACGCACTTGCTTATTCCAAGATGAAGGAAGCAGAAGGTATCCGTGCCGTAGGTCTTGCAGAGGCTGAGGCGATCGAAAAGAAGGCAGAAGCACAGAAGAAGATGGGCGAGGCTTCGGTACTGGATATGTACCTGACCGCACTGCCCGAGGTTGTCAAGAATGCAGCCGCTCCTCTGGCTCAGACCGACAAGATCGTCATGTACGGCGAAGGCAACTCCGCAAAGCTTGTTAAGGACGTTATGACCAGTGCAAACCAGATCACCGAGTCTCTTGAAGAGTCTGTCGGTATTGACCTCAAGAGCATGCTGGCCGGCTTTGTAGGCGGTAAGGCTGCCGCAGGCAGCAACGATGCAGAGTAATTCTGTATGAGTAAACAAAAGCTCCGCTTGCCACGTGACCTTCGCGGTCACGTGCGCCGGGCGGTAGTCAAAAAGCTTGCACCTTGCGTGCTGCTTTTGATCGTGTTCGGTCTTGTGATTTTCTTTTTGGGAGACCGCATTTTCGCGTTAGTACCGCCCGCAGTTCGTATCGGTACTTACATTGTCGTGATGCTGATCCCGTTTGCCGTTACCCGCGTGCCGTTCTGCCTGTTTGACCGTACCTTTGTAGGGAAGGTCAAGAAGGTACACGTTCAGAATGAATACGTAGCCATCAAAGGCTTGTCGGGGTCAAACCTCCATATTTCCAGAACGCTTGTTACCTTTGTTTATCTGACCTTGGAATTGTCGGATGGCAAGGAAAAGACAATCAAAGCGGCACAGGGCGGTGGCTTTGTCGAAGAGTATAAGCCCGGCGATACCGTATTTCACCTTTACGGTACCAATCACACGGTTGTTTTACCCGAAACGGCGGGCGACCACGTGGAGTGTCCCGTGTGCGGCGATGATAACCGTGCAGAGCTTGGCGAGTGCCATTCCTGCAGACATACGCTGATCAAGAGCATCCACGACCTGGTATAAGCAATAAGCAATAGTCCCCACCACCTGCCGCAGCAGGTGGTGGGGTGTTTATTGGCCAAAACGACGGGTGATGGCTGAAAAATTGCGCTATTTTATGGAATTTTCCGTAGGGGGAATTTTTGTAGGGGCGACCACATTGGTCGTCCGCATATAAAAAACACCACCAAAAAAGATTTTGATGGTGTTTTTTGATTTTCGTTTTTTATACAGGCAGTCCGCCCAAGGCGACCATGTTCGAGAACAGAAACATGATTGTCATGGTAATCGAGCCCAGGATCATCAGTCCTGCAAGCACGCCTGCAATGATTCTTGCAATGAGTTTTCTATTCATTTTTCGTTCCTTTCAGCCGTCAGTCGGCGTATCAATCAATTTTTAGCTGCTCCCCGCCAAGCGGCACGCCGGTTGCGGGAATCTTGGTCTTTTTGTATCCCTTGCTGTCCTCCACGTCGACCTGTACGGCGGTCAGCGTCTGGCCCTTCTTGAGCGTCATAAGCGTAACACCGGACGAGGTACGGGTGTTCTTTTGCGGGATGAGCGCGGTCTTGATCACAATGGCGCGGCTGTCCGAGGAGATCAGCATGATATCGCGCGGCTTCTTGTCGGTGTCGTCCAGAATGGCGACCACGGGCGAAGCATCCGAATATGCACTGGTCAGCTTACGGCGCACTGCCTTGGTCTCATATGCTGTGACCGGCACACGCACGCCCTTACCGTTTTCAAAGATAAAGACCATATTGGTGCCGGCAGGGTAGCCGGTCTGCGTGGTGACGTACATGGGCTTTTCTCCCGGATCCATACCAAGCTTTGCGGGGATAAAGTCGCCAAGCAGCGACGCCTTGGTGGTTTCCACGTCGTCCACCTTGCACTTAAAGACCTTGCACTTGTCGGTAAAGAAGGTCAGCTCGTCGGAGTTGTCGGCGTTGAAGGCGGTCAAGAGGCTGTCGCCATCCTTGAATTTCTGCTCGTCGTTGCCTTGCAGCGAGCGCATGGTGATCTTTTTGAGATATCCTTCCTTGGAGAGCACCAGATAAACGGGGTAGGATTCTACCTTGGGCTCTTCGAATACGGGCACGTTGTCCACGTGAATGATCTGCGATTTTCTGGGCTGGCCGTACTTTTTCTTGATATCGTTGAGCTGGTTGGCAATGTAGGCCTTGATCTTGAATTCGTCACCCAGCAGCTCTTCGAGGTGCTCGATCTCCTTTTTGAGATCCTCGATCTCGGAGATCTTGTTGAGAATATACTGTCTGTTGAGGTTACGCAGCTTGATGTTGGCAATGTATTCCGCCTGGATTTCATCGATGGTAAAGCCCTCCATCAGGTTGGGGATCACCTGCTCCTCCTTCTCGGTGCGGCGGATGATGCGGATCGCCTTGTCAATGTCCAGAAGGATCTTGCCCAGTGCCAGAAGCAGGTGTAGCTGATCCTTTTTCTCGCCCAGCTCGTACGTCAGCTCACGACGCACGCAAACGGTGCGGAAGCGGATCCATTCGTTCAGCAGATCGGCAATGCCCAGCGTTCTGGGCGCACCGTCAATCAGTACGTTGAAGTTGCACTTGAAGCTGTCCTCCAGGGGCGTCAGCTTGAACAGACGCGCCATCAGCTTGTCGGGGTCGGTACCCTTACGGATATCGATGGTCAGCTTAAAGCCCGAGAGGTCGATCTCGTCGCGGAAATCGGTGATCTCCTTGACCTTGCCCGACTTGACCAGCTCGGCAATCTTGTCCATGATCTGCTCGATGGTGGTGGAGTAGGGAATCTGCAGAATGTCAATGCAGTTGTTTGCCTTGTCGTAGGAGTAGCGGGAGCGGATGCGGAAAGAGCCCTGACCCGTGGTGTAAATGTTTTTGAACTGCTCCGCGTCGTAGATGATCTGACCGCCGCCCGAAAAGTCGGGGGCCTTGATGATCTCCATCAGCTTCTCAACCGGCAGATTGGGCTTTTTGAGCAGCGCGATGGTACCGTCACAGATCTCTGCTAAGTTAAACGAGCAGATATTGGAGGCCATACCGACCGCAATACCCATGTTGGGCGTTACCAAGACGTTCGGGAAGGTGGTGGGGAACAGTACGGGCTCCTTGAGCGTGCCGTCGTAGTTGTCCACCATGTCCACCGCGTCCTTGGAGATGCCCGAGAACAGCTCGTTGCAGAAGGTGTCCAGCTTGACCTCGGTGTAACGCGACGCTGCGTACTTCATGTCCGAGGAATACTGCTTACCAAACGAGCCCTTGGAGTCGATAAAGGGATGCAGAAGTGCCTCATAGCCGCGCGTCAGTCGCACCATGGTCTCGTAAACCGCTGCGTCACCGTGCGGGTTGAGCGTCAGCGTACGTCCGACGACGTTGGTGCTCTTGGTTCGACCGCCTGTCAACAGTCCCATCTTATACATGGTGTACAGCAGCTTACGGTGCGCGGGCTTGAAGCCGTCGATCTCGGGAATGGCACGCGAGATGATGACGCTCATGACGTAGGGCATGTAGTTTTTCTCAATGGTGTCGGTGATCAGCTGCGGACGTATGGGCGCGTATTCGATCTTTTCGACCGCCTTTTTGTCTTTTGTTGTCTTTTTTGCCATTTATTCTATATTCCTTCTTTATATTTTCAGAACCGTATGTGCCGCGGCACGGATCATGCGATTGTAAAGCGCAAGACCCAGTCCCTCTTTCGGGGGCAGATGCGCGTAAATGATCTCGGCATCGGTGGCGTCTGCCTCACGCAATGCAGCAAACAGCCGCTTGGCCTGCGTGGCAAGATCGTCGCGTGCACCGACCGGGATCAGACTGCCGCCGTGGAGTGCCTCGATCTCCTCGTCAAAGCAAAGCACGCAGCATTTCTTGGCAGCTTGCTCAGCCTGCAGGAAAGAAAGCACGTCCGCGTCGTTGCCGTCCAGCAGCACCAAAGGAGCTGTGGGTGCGTAATGGCGGTATTTCATGCCGGGAGAGAGCGGACGCTCGTTTTCTGCCAGTCGCTCGGCTACCGCGGGTGCTATATCCACGCGCGGACATACGCAGCAAAGCGCGTCGTGCGTGATGGCACCGGGGCGCAGAAGCAGCAGATAGGGCTGGCCCTGACTGTCCTGCAAGATCTTGACGATGGTGGATTCAAGACCGATCTCGCATTCGCCGCCGTCAATGATGACATCCACCTTGCCGTCCAGATCCTGCAGCACGTGCGAGGCCTCGGTAGGCGAGGGCTTTCCCGACGTGTTGGCACTGGGCGCGGCAATGCACGTGCCCGCTGCGCGTATGAGCGCGTTTGCCACGGGATGCGAGGGGCAGCGCACGGCTACCGAATCCAGTCCTCCCGTGACGGATAATGGAACGCTGTTGCGCTTGGGCATGATCACGGTCAACGGACCGGGCATGAACGCCTTGGCCAGCGCGAAATATAGGGGACAGGTGTGCGCGTATGCATCAGCATCCTCGGGATCGGCTATATGAATGATCAAGGGGTTGTCCGAGGGGCGACCCTTGGCGGCATAGATGCCGGCAGCAGCGTTCGGATTTGTGCCGTCGCCTCCAAGGCCGTACACCGTCTCGGTGGGGAAGACCACCAGTCCGCCGTCACGGATGATCTGGCCCGCAGCCTTTAACTGTTCAGCCGCTGTGCCCGGATCATATATGGAAAAAACTTGTGTTTTCAAAAGAAGCCTCTTTCAAAAAAGTACTATTGGTTGCTGTTTTGCAGGTCAAGCGCGGCCTGCGCGGTCATGAGCGGCCCGATGATGGGAGTCATGTCGCCGTCCACGAAGGAGTCGATGTTAAAGACCGACACACCGATGCGGTGATCGGTCACACGGGATTGAGGGTAATTATAGGTGCGGATCTTTTCGCTGCGGTCGCCCGAGCCAACCTGGCCCTTGCGGTCTGCTGCGATTTTTTCATTCTGTTCGCGGCATTTCTGATCGTAAAGCATGGTACGCAGCAGCATGAGTGCCTTGGCCTTGTTCTGGAACTGCGAACGCTCCTGGTCGCACTCAATGACGATTCCGGTGGGCTTGTGCGTCAGTCGCACGGCCGATTCGGTCTTGTTGATATGCTGACCGCCCGCACCGCTGGATTTGCAGGATTCGTAAACAAGATCCGAGTCCTTGATCTCCACCTCCACCTCGTCTGCCTCGGTCAGCACCGCAACCGATGCAGTGGAGGTCTGAATGCGCCCCTGCGATTCGGTCTCGGGCACGCGCTGTACGCGATGCACGCCCGATTCAAAGCGGAAATGCGACCAAGCCTCGTCTCCCTTGACCATAAAGGTGATCTCGCGGTAGCCGCCGAGATCGGTGGGATTGGCGTGAATGGGGGAGAGCTCAAAGCCCTGCTTGGCGCAATACATGCAGTACATGCGGTACAGCACGCCCGCAAACAAGGCAGCCTCCTCGCCACCCGCACAGGCGCGGATCTCTACGATCAGATTCTTACCCTCGTTGGGATTGCGCGGACGCAGCAAAAGCTTCAGCTGGTCCTCAAGGCGCGCCTTTTGCATCTTGGCCTCGGCAAGCTCCTCTTGCGCAAGCTCCTTCATGTCGGGGTCGCCCAGCTCAATCAGCTCCAGCGCGTCACTCACGTCTCGCTCTGCGCGCAAATACGCGGCATAGGCCTCTATAATAGGGGTCAGCTTTTTGTATTCGCGCATCAGTGCCGAGTAGGCACAGGGATCAGAGAGCACGGACGGATCTGCCATCCGTGCCTCCATCGCCAGATATTTGTCCTGTAATTGTTGCAGCTTGGAAAGCATCAGTCAAGCGTATAGAAGGCAGCAAACGCCTTGTGCGCGGTGTAAACGTCAGCCTTGGAAACGATCTCAAAGGGGGAGTGCATTGCGATCACGGGAACGCCCATGTCGACTGTGGGAATGTTGTGCTTGGAGATGTACTTGGCAACCGTGCCGCCACCGCCAAGGTCGTTCTTACCCATGTCGCCTGCCTGCCAGATGACCTCGTTCTTGGCCATGATGCGGCGAATGAATGCAACCAGCTCTGCGCTTGCATCGTTGGTGGCAACCTTACCGCCGTGACCCGTGTACTTGCACATGCAGATGCCGCAGTTGATGCGGGAAACGTTCTTGGAGTCAAATACTTCTGCGAAGTTGGGGTCATAGCAAGCGGTCACGTCTGCAGACATGCAGATCGAGTTGGCCTTCATCTGACCAAAGTTTGCACCGAATGCCTTTGCGATCTCGTAAAGCAGGTCGAGCAGCAGCTCGCACTGCATACCGGTGTCGCCGTCCGAGCCGATCTCTTCCTTGTCTGCAAGGATGACCATAGTGGAGCGGGCAGCATCGGGGTTTTCAAACAGAGCGGTCAATGCGGGATATGCGCAAACTCTGTCGTCATGTCCGTAAGAGCCGATCAGCGAGCGGTCAAGACCAACGTCGCGTGCCTTTGCAGCGGGAACGAGCGAAAGATCTGCAGACAGGAAGTCAGCCTCTACAATGCCGTACTTTTCGTTGAGCAGCTTCAGAATATTCATCTTGATCTTGTCGGATTCCTCACCCTCCAAGGGTCTGGAGCCAAGCAGGATGTTGAGGTTCTCTGCGGGAATGGCAGTGCCCAAGGGCTGGGAGTTCTGATTCTGGCCAAGGTGAGGCAGCAGATCGTTGATGTAGAGCACGGGATCTGCATCGTCTTCACCGATGGTGATCTGAACGGTTGTGCCATCCTGCTTGATGACTACACCGTGCAGTGCAAGAGGCGTTGCCACCCACTGATACTTGCGGATGCCGCCGTAGTAGCGGGTCTTGAAGAAGCCAAAGCCGCCGTCCTCGTAAAGGGGAGACTGCTTGAGGTCCAGTCTGGGAGAGTCGATATGTGCTGCGCAGATGCGGATGCCTTCCTGCACGGGCGCAGAGCCAATGCGGAACAAGAACAGCGATCTGCCGCGGTTGTTATAGTAGTATTTGCCGCCCACCTGCATATCCATGCCAAAGGTGTAGGGAACGTAGCCCTGTTCCTCGGCCATTGCGATCGAGGTGCTGACTGCCTCTCTCTCGGTCTTGGAGGCGTCAAGGTACTTCATGTAGTCCTTGGCGTATTCGTAAGCCGCGTCGATCTGCTCGGGGGTAGCAACCTCGTAGAAGTTGGTCTTTTTGTAGCAAAGAAGGTCTTTTTTGGATTCTGCCATGGTTTTGTCTCCTTTATGTTTGGTAATATAATTTTTCATAAATGGCTTGCGCCTTGACCGTTTTTTTCACGGCCTTGGCGATCTGCTTATCGGGGATGGTGACAAGCGTACCGAAATCGGGATCGACGTACGCGGGATTTTGCAGCCATCCGTCCACCGTATCCTCACCTGCGTAAAGGGCGGCGTACACCGTGCTCCACATGCCGTATTTCTGATACAGCGCGGCTAAGTACATAGTGCCGTAGCGGATGTTGGTGTCGGGGTCGTAGAGTGCTGCGGGATTGGCCTCGGGATCGCGTGCCTCGGCAGCCAATTCCAGGTATTGCGCGGGAGTCAGCTGGAATAAGCCAACCGCTTGCCTCTCTCCCTGTTTGGTGCTGTCAAAGTCGCTTCGTGTTTTGATCACGGCGTACACCGTCTGCTCGGGCACACCGTAAAGGGCTGCGTACCCGGTGACGATCTCACTGTGTTCTCGCGGATGCGTCAGCCTCTCTGCTCCAAGGCAGATCAGCTCAAATACACCGCCGAGCGCGAGCGAGACGATCAGAATGATCAGAATGGGCAGCGCATGCCCGGTGCTTTTTCTTCTCGTCTTCATAAAAGCTCCTTTACAAGCGCGTCTGCATACGTCTGTACCGATTGGATATCACCGTTGTTTTTTATGATAAAGTCTGCCCGCTCGCAGTAGTAATCAT
The DNA here is from genome assembly GCA_045594705.1 of Eubacteriales bacterium. Classification (GTDB taxonomy): domain Bacteria; phylum Bacillota; class Clostridia; order Oscillospirales; family CAG-272; genus SVQP01. Next base: position 21,779 of record JAZNZB010000036.1, on the reverse strand, counting down.
CCGTTTTTTGCGCGTCAAGCCGTTTTTGTGCGGCCTCTGCACTCAAATTGTCACGTGCCATAATGCGCGCCTTGCGCGTCTCTTTGTCAGCAAGTACTGCAAGCGTGTGTGTGCACGTGGCGTCCGCCCCCGATTCAAAGAGCAGGGGCGCGTCGATGATCGCACCCGTCGCGCCGTCATGCCTTGCTTGCTCAATGCGCTGCTCGGTCACGGCAAGCACGTGCTTGTGCGTAATTCTGTTCAGCAGCTCCAGCTTGTCCCCCGCGTCGGGAGAAAAGACAATGGCGGCCAGCGCAGGGCGGTGCAAAGCGCCGTCTTTGATCACGCCGTCACCAAACGCTGCCCGCAGCTCGTCAAGGCACGCGGAAGGGGTGCTTGTCAGGTCGTGATAAACGGCATCGGTATCGATCCATGCAAAGCCGTGCGCGTCACGCAAGTGCTGTGCCACCACGCCCTTGCCCGCACCGCTGGGGCCGGTCAGCCCGAGGATGGGGAAGCTCATACGTCCACTTCCTTTCCGCCCTCGGCATCGCTTTTCATGGCGCACGCCATGACGTGCTGGACATACGCACCGTCCGTAAAGTCGGGCGAGAAGTGCTGATTTGACGCGACAGCATCAAGGTAGAGGTACATGCCGTGAATATGTCCGCGCAGCCAGCCCTGCGGGGCCTTGACTGCGGGGAATTTGCCACCGGGCGCGGGATATCTGCCCGAGGCGGGAATGGCCGTAAAGCCCGAAAGGCCGCCAAGCGGAAGCTTGGGCTGACTTGCATCCATATAGTAAAGGATATCGGGCTGAGCCAGTGTAAATCTGATGGCACCGCCCGTGCCGTAAACGGAAAACTCCAAGCCGTCCTCCGCGCCGTGCGAGAGCTTGGAAACGCTGATCTGCCCCACAGCCCCCGAGGCAAGCGTGGCGGTCATGTAAAACGCCTCGTCCGCGTTGGTTTGCCAGAGCGAGCCGTCCGCATTTTTGTGCGTGTCAAAGGCGATCTGCGATTTGCCGCCAATGCTTGCAAAATCACCGCACAAATGTCGGCAAAGGTCAATAACGTGAGATCCGAGATCAAACAGCGTGCCCGCACCGCAAACGTCTGCCTTTTGCTTCCAGCCAACCGTGCGCGCGGGGTCAATGTCGCTGTCGTGGCGGTAGTGGAAGGAGAACGAAAGAATTCTGCCCAAGGCACCCTCGTCAATCAGCTGCTTGGCACGTATGATGGCGGCAAGGTGACGGTTGTTGTAAACCACGCCGCACACAAGATTCTTTTCGGCGGCCTTTTGTGCAAGAGCAGCGGCCTCTTGCTCGTTAAAGCAGAACGGCTTTTCGCAAAGCACGTGCTTTCCTGCGTCCAGCGCGGCCAAGGCGATTTCAAAATGCGAGTTGTTGGGCGTGCAGATGTCAATGACGTCGATCTCGGGATCGGTAATCATGGCGTGTGCATCCGGATAAGCCATCACAAAGCCCAACTCATCGCAAATGCGCTCGGTCTTTTCCCGGCTTGTAGTGCAAATACCGCGTACCGATGCGTGGAAGGGAAGATCCTCATAGAAATACGGCAGGGAAGCAATACTGTACGCATGGGTCTTACCCATCGCGCCAAAGCCCGCAATGCCGACACGCAAATGCTTTTTCATGATTCTCCTCCTTGTTTTTTGTATATTTTCAATAGAATATATAACACCACCCTACATTATACCGCATTTGCGGCTGTTTTGCAAGCCTTTTTTTGATAAAAAATGTGTTGCATTCTCACAAAAGATATAGTATAATATAAAGGAGTATACGATACGGAGGACATCCCTTTGAGATACACAACGCTTTTGATGGACGCTGACAACACGCTGCTGGACTTTACGAAATCCGAGCACGACGCCATCGCCGAGACCCTGGCGCATTTCGGCCTCCCCAACGATGACGCTACCATCACCATCTATTCCGAGGTCAATGACGCGCACTGGAAAATGCTGGAGAGAGGCGAGATTGAGAAAAAGGTGCTGATGTGGAAAAGATTTGAGGCATTCTGTGCGCGTACGGGGCTTGTGGCCGACCCCCGGGCGCTGGCAGCCGATTATCTGCAAACACTTTCCACCAAATCCTACATGATCGAGGGCGCAGTTGAGGTCTGCGCAGCACTTGCGCAAAAGTGCCGCATGTACGTCATTACAAACGGAGATAAGCGCGTGCAGCAGGGCAGATTCACCCCCAGCCCCTTGGCAAAGTATTTTGAAAAGTGCTATATATCCGAGGAGGTCGGCTTTGAAAAGCCGGACGTCCGTTATTTTGAAGCAGTCATGGCGGATATCCCCGATTTTGATCCTGCTACCACATTGGTCGTGGGTGATTCGCTGACCTCTGACATCAAGGGCGGTATTCATGCAGGACTTGATACCTGCTGGTATAACCCCAAGGGAAAGTCGTTGCCCGACACTCTGCCCGTCACGTACGTCATCGGTGATTTGGCCGAGCTGCCGGCTTTGGTAGAAAAGGGGAGCGTATGAAGGCATTTTTAGCACAATGCAAGGGGGCTCGCATCCCCGTAAAATTCGATCTGCCGCTTTGTGAGTATTCCACCTTCCGCATTGGCGGCAAGGCAGATCTTGCGCTGTTTCCCACCACCAAGGAACAGCTTTGCCTGCAGCTTGCCATGTTAGGGCAAAGCGGGCTTCGCTATTGTGTGATCGGCAATGGCTCCAACGTGCTGTTTTCAGACGCGGGATATCGCGGCGTGGTGGTGTTTACCACCGAAATGAACGGGTATCGCTTTGATCGAGATACCTTGTACGCGCAGAGCGGTGCGTCCTTGGCGCGCGTTTGTAACGATGCGTCAAAGCAGGGATACGAGGGCTTTGCATTCGGCTGCGGCATTCCCGGCACGGTGGGCGGCGGCGTATATATGAATGCAGGCGCGTACGGCGGTCAGATCTCGGACGTGCTGCTTTCCACAGAATATTACGATTGCGCCAAGAATCAGATCGTCAAAATCGACCACGCGGCGCACGAATTTGATTACAGACACAGTATCTTTGAAGATCACCCCGAATACGTCATTCTCTCGTCCACCTTTGCGCTCAAAGCAGGAGACGCGGACGAGATCATGCAAAAGGTCAGGGAGCAGGGGGCTTCGCGGCGCGAAAAGCAACCCTTGAATTACCCCAGCGTGGGCAGCACCTTCAAGCGTCCGACAGGCTATTTTGCAGGTAAGCTGATCGAGGATGCAGGGCTCAAGGGCACGAGCGTGGGCGGAGCGGTGGTCTCCCAAAAGCACGCGGGCTTTGTAGTCAACGAGGGTGGTGCAACGGCTGCCGACGTACTGGCTTTGGTCGAGACGGTCAAGGCGCGCGTCTATGAGCAGTACGGTGTCCTTCTGGAGTGTGAATTCAAGTATATAGGGGATGGAGATTAAGATGTCTTATTCCGAACAGGTAAAAGAGGAGCTCGCGGAGCTGCAGATCAAGCCCATGTGCTGTCGCAAGGCCTTTTTGTCGGGGCTCTTGCTGGGCGCACAGGTAGAGCAGAATGCCGTAAGCGTCAAGCTTCCCGCATCCTTGGGCGAGCGCGCACAGAGCGAGATCAAGCGTCACTTTGGCCGAGAGAGCAGCTGTGTGCCGTTCGTGCACGGCAAGCAGAGCAGCGTGGAGATCTGCTTTGACTCTCCCAAATGCGCCGCCATGATAGAGACTTGGGATGCAGCCGAATGCGCGGATTTTTCGCCCCTTGTCAAATGCTCCTTTTGCGCGGGCTCTTTTGTGCGCGGTGCGTTTTGCGCCAAGGGAACTGTGTCAGATCCCGCAAAGGGCTCACATCTGGAGATCAAATGCACGACGCTCTCACGTGCACGTGGCCTGCAAGCCATGCTTGCCGAGCAGGGCATTGCCATGGGGCTTTTGCAAAGAGGGAGCAGTGTGAGCGTGTATATCAAAAACAGTCAGGGCGTCGAGGACGTGCTGACATTGACAGGAAGCAGCACTATGGTATTTGAGCTGCTCAATAAAAAGATCGAGCGCGAGATACGCGGAAACGAGAACCGCATCACCAACTGTGATACGGGCAACATCAGTAAGTACGTGTCTGCCGCCATCAGGCAGATCGCTGCGATTGAAAAGTTAGAGCGTTTTGGCGAGCTGGATAAGCTGCCCGACGCCCTGCGCGAAACGGCTATGCTGCGGCAACGTCACCAGAACGTGTCCCTTGGCGAGCTTGCAGAGCTGCATATGCCGCCCATTTCCAAATCGGGGCTCAATCACAGGCTGCAAAAATTGATGGAGTTGGCCGCGGAATTGCCGGACTGAAGCAGTCCGACAATTCAATGAAATATTTCGCCTTTGGCGAAATGTGAAATTTTCGCTTCGCGAAAGTGAAATTCGCACTACGTGCGAGTGAAATATTCCGCCGAGGGCGGAATGTTGCGGTAGAAATTTGCCGCGAGGCAAATTTCATCTTCGTCTAAATCAGCGGTATTGCCCGCAGAAAGGAGACAATCATGCCAAACGAATTCGTACATTTGCACCTGCACAGCGAATACAGCTTGCTGGACGGTGCCTGCCGCATTGCGGATATTCCTGCAAGAGCTGCTGAGTGCGGCCACCATGCCGTTGCCATTACCGATCACGGTGCGATGTACGGTGTGGTCGAGTTTTACAAGGCCTGTAAGAAAGCGGGCATCAAGCCCATCATCGGCTGCGAGGTCTACGTGGCAAACGGCTCGCGCTATGAAAAATTCAAGAGTGCCGAGGCGGGCGCAAACCATCTGGTGCTGCTTTGCGAGAACCAACAGGGCTATGAAAATCTGATCTTTCTTGTCTCCCGCGGCTTTACAGAGGGCTTTTACGGCAAGCCGCGCGTGGATATGGAGCTTTTGCGCGCGCACCACCAAGGTCTGATCGCGCTCTCCGCCTGCCTTGCAGGCAAGATCCCGCGTCAGCTCTCCGCAGGTGATTATGCCGCCGCCAAGCAGACGGCAGAAGAGTACGCTGCGCTGTTTGGCCGCGAAAATTTCTTCATCGAGCTGCAAAACCACGGTATGGTGGAGCAAAAGCAGCTGTTGCCGCAGCTTTACCGTCTTGCCAAGGAATGTAACCTTGGCGTGGTGGCCACCAACGACTGCCATTATCTGCGCCGTCGCGACGCCTCCACCCAGGCGATATTGATGTGCATTCAGACCAACTCGTCGATTGAGGACGGCCGCCCGATCGGCTTTGAAACGGACGAGTTTTACTATAAGGACACGCATGAGATGCGCATGCTGTTCGGGCAATATGAGGGCGCGCTTGAAAACACGGTGAAAATTGCCGACCGCTGCTCGGTCGAATTCGATTTTGACACGCTGTATCTGCCCAAATTCCCGTGCCCCGACGGTAAGGATTCGGTGTCTTATCTGTACGAGCTTGCAGAGCAAGGCTTTGCCGCACGCGTGCAAAAGGGGCAGATCACCTTTGACTGCGCCTCGGAGCAGGATTACCGCGACCGCATTGCCTATGAGCTTTCGGTCATCGAGCAGATGGGCTATGCCGATTATTTTCTGATCGTGCAGGACTACGTGGGGCTTGCCAAGAGCCGCGGAATTCCCGTAGGCCCGGGCAGAGGCTCGGGAGCGGGCTCGCTGGTCGCATTTGTGCTTGGCATTACCGACGTGGATTCGATCCGATATGACCTCTTGTTTGAGCGTTTCCTCAACCCCGAGAGAGTCAGCATGCCCGATATTGATATTGACTTTTGCTATAACCGCCGCGACGAGGTGATCGACTATGTGGCAAAGCGTTACGGCCGAGAGCACGTCTCGCAGATCATCACCTTCGGTACGCTTGCCGCGCGCGCGGCCATCCGCGATTGCGGACGCGCCATGGGCATGCCGTACGCAGACGTGGACGTGATTGCCAAGGCCGTGCCCGCAGAGCTGAACATCACGCTGGAGCACGCGCTCAAAATGCCCGAGCTCAAGCAGCTTTATCATGCATCCGAAAAGAACCGTGAGCTGATCGATACCGCCATGGCGCTGGAGGGCATGCCGCGTAACGTGTCTGTGCACGCTGCGGGTATTGTAATCACGGACAAGCCGGTCAGCAAATACGTGCCGCTCGCACACAGCAACGGCACGGTCGTGACCCAGTTTGACATGGACACCATCGCAAGCCTGGGACTTCTGAAATTTGACTTTTTGGGGCTTCGCTATCTGACCATTATCAACGACGCACAGAATCAGATCCGCGAAAATCATCCCGATTTTGATATCACCCGTATCCCGTACGACGATAAGGAGACCTATGCGCTGATTGCCAAGGGCAATACCTCGGGTGTGTTCCAGCTTGAATCAAGCGGCATCAAGCAGGTGCTTGTGCAGCTGCGCCCCGAGTGCTTTGAGGATATCATTGCGGTCATTGCACTTTATCGTCCCGGACCCATGGATTCGATTCCGCGCTATATCGAGTGCCGCCACGATCCCGCAAAGATCGAGTACGACACACCGCTGCTTGAGCCGATCTTGAAGGAAACGTACGGCTGCGCCGTGTACCAGGAGCAGGTCATGCGCATTTTCCGCGAGGTGGCAGGGTACAGCTTTGGGCACGCGGACATCGTGCGCCGCGCCATGTCCAAGAAAAAGGCGGACGTGCTGGAAGCTGAGCGCAAGGACTTTATCTCGGGTGCAGCACAGCGCGGTGTGGACGAGGCAACCGCCACCAAGCTGTTTGACGACTTGGGCAATTTCGCCAACTACGCATTCAATAAATCGCACGCCGCCGCGTATGCCGTACTGTCTTACAGAACCGCATATCTCAAGGCGCACTTTCCCTGTGAATACTTCTCGGCACTGCTGACCAGCGTGCTTGGAAATCAGACAAAAATTGCGGAATATATCGGAGAATGTAACAAGCGCGGCATCTCGGTGCTGCCGCCCGATATCAACCGCAGCCGCGCCGATTTTTACGGCAAGGACAACACCATCCGCTTCGGCCTTCTGGCACTCAAAAACGTGGGCGGGCAGTTTGTGGATTCGCTTTGCCGCGAGCGCGAGGGGCATGATTTTGCATCCTTTGAGGACTTTGTGGAGCGCATGTCGGGCAAGGACATGAACAAGCGTATGATCGAGGCGCTGATCAAGGCTGGCGCATTTGATTCGCTTGGTGTCTATCGCTCCAGGCTGCTCTCGGTCTACGAGCAGATCATCGATACCGTGTCGCAGAAAAACCGCGACAATATCGCAGGCCAGCTGGATATGTTCAGCATGGTACCCGAGGTCAAGGCAAAGACCTCCTTCTCGTATCCGCAAATTCCCGAATATTCCAAAAGGGAAAAGCTGATGCTGGAAAAGGACGCGTCGGGCATGTATTTCTCGGGGCATCTGCTGGACGGCTATGATAAATGCATTGCCGCTCTTAGTACCGTGGATATTTCCGAGCTTGCAGACGAGACAGGCTCGCTCTTGCCCGACCGCGCACGCGTGCGCATTGCGGGCATGATCACCTCAGTGACCGTCAAGACCACCAAGAACGACCAACGTATGGCCTTCTTTACCTTAGAGGATCGCACGGGCGAGATTGAGTGCATCATGTTTGCCAAGACCTACGAGAATCTTGGGCATCTGGTGCGCGTGGATAACGCTTTGTACGTCGAGGGCAATATCTCGGTGCGCGAGGAGGAAGCCCCCAAGGTGCTGGTCGGCACGGCAGCCGAGCTTGTGGACGACGAGCATTATACCCCGAAACCTGCTCCAACCGCCGCACCTCACCGCACCCCCGTAGGGGCCGACGTCCCCGGCGGCCCGCAACGTCCCGCCGTCGCATCCCGCCGCACCCCCGTAGGGGCCGACGTCCCCGACGGCCCGCACCGCACCGCCGACGCCCCGCGCCCTCCCAAAATCAAAAAACTCTACCTGCGCGTGCCGGATCTGCAGGGCACCCCTTACCGCAAGGCACTCAACTTAGCCGAGATCTTTGACGAGGGCCTGACCGTGCCGTTGGTGTTCTACGACAACAGCGCAAAATCCTACGTGCCGCACCCCAAGGGCATCGCGCTCTCTCCCTTTGTCATGCAGCAGCTGATTGATTTGCTTGGCAAGGAAAACGTGATTTATCAATAAATTTTCTGCTGTTTTGAATGGCTCAATTTTATAACGTAGGGCGGGGGCTTGCTCCCGCCGTTCGTTTTTTTTTGATCACGTGCGAATTTTTTGCTTTCTCGTTTGTTATATATATTTATCTTGATAAAAAATCGGAAATTTTCAAAAATTCTGTCAAAAAATCTTCCAAAAGTTGTGTAGGTAAGTAGAACGACTTTTTTGGGAGAGCAGCATGCAGGACAAAGAAACGAGAGAAAGACCGCAGTTGAGCAAGGAGCAGCACAAGGTGCTGACCTTGATCTATGAGCTTTACTATAAACAGATGTATCAGAAGGCGTATGCTATTCTGCGCAATAAGCAGGACGCAGAGGACGCTGTGCAGGAGGCGTTTTATCGCGTCTGTCTGAATGCAGAGGCATTTGCACAGCCGCACAGTGATTCCACGGTAGCATTGATCCATACGTATACCAAAAACGCTGCGATCAATTCTTATCACAGAAAAAAACGCCGCAGAGCCATGCTTTCGGATGACCGGGATGCGGATGAGTTGAGCATTCCGCTTGACGATCTTGCCGTCCTGATCGAGCGTGAGGAAATGGCAGCTCGGGTCAGAGCGGCTGTGGAGACTTTAGAGCCACGGTATCGTGAAGTGATCACGCTCAAGTATTACGCACATATGAAAAATATCGAGATCTCAAAGAGGCTGGGGCTTTCGCCAAACGTGATCAACGGTCGGATCTTTCGCGCCAAAAAAGCCTTGCGAAGAGTTCTTGACCAAAGCGACAGATAGGAGGCAGAGGATGCAGGATCATCAAATCATTGCACTATACAATCAACGCGACGAGCGAGCAATCGAGCAGACCGCACAAAAGTATGGCAGCTATTGCTTGAGCATCGCGCAAAATATCCTGCGCAATATGCAGGACAGCGAGGAGTGCGTCAACGATACCTGGTTGCAGACCTGGAATTCGATCCCTCCCGCCTGTCCGACCGTGCTTAAAACCTACGTTGGACGCATTACCAGAAATTTGTCCATCAATCGCTATAAATCCAAAAACCGCGATAAGCGCGGCGGCGGAGAGGCAACGCTTGCCTTGGATGAGCTTGCTGAGGTTGCATCTTTGGATCAAAGCACGCAGCGTTACGTGGATCATCTGGTGTTTGCAGAGTCCTTCAATCGCTTTTTGCGCAGTCTGCCCGAGCGCGATTGCAATATTTTCATTCGCCGTTATTATCACGTGGATGGCGTAGAGGCGATTGCCAAGCGGTATGGGATCAGCAAGGCAAACGTGTTCAAGATCCTTTCACGTACGCGCCGGGCACTCAAAGTCTTTTTGGAAGAGGAGGGCTTTGCGCTATGACCAATCAAATGCTGTTTGAGCTGATGAGCGAGATCGATTGTGATCTGATCGAGCGCGCCGAAGCCCCTGTGCCCATGCGCAAAAAGCCGATCTTTCGCGTTGCGCTGATCGCTGCCGTCATGTCGCTTATGCTGGCCGTCTGCACACTCACATTGGGAGTAGCAGGCACGGTAGCGGTTATCCAATACGAGGGCTACGTGGAGGAAAACTATCCCGAATACGACGGAACCGTGCTGCATCTGACCGAGATCATGCTGACAGAGGATCAAAACCTGCTCTCGTCCTTGCTTGACGAGGACATCAGGCAAGCGCTCGGCAGTGCGATCGCAGCCCTGCGGCAATCGTGGGGAGAAGACCGTGATTCGGACAAAGAGAATACGGCCGAGCCCGATCGGGAAACGGAAGATCCGGGGGATGACTCCGCAGTAGGCGGAGAAAGAGATCCCGAGCAGACCACCAAGCCCGAGACTGAAACCGAGCAGCCTACGACTGAGGAAACCACCTATCAGCCGCCCGAGGATCAGGCCATTTTCGTTCACAGCTCATATGACAGCCTGTATATGGTTGCGGGTGAACGCGAAATCGAGGTGTTTTCCGAGAACTACAATCAATGGCGCAAAAAGGTCGAGGTGACCGATCCCGCGGTCACGCACCTCAAATTCAACGGCTGGCTGGCCTTTGCGCTGACCACACCGGGGACGTACGGCTATAAGATCGACCAGGGAGAGCCTGTTTATGACAGATCCTTTTCCAAGGTCCCCGAGGACATGGTCAAAACGGTTGCTGCCTATATGGGCGGCAAATCCTGCTCCAGAATGGCGGTGCTTGTACCTGTTGCCGATCTTGCGCCGGGTGAGCATAAGGTATATATCTGCGTCAAAGCAGCCAACGGCAACGAGAGCAATCTTGTCATCTTTACAGTGACCATCCCCGACAGTTGGGGTGAAGAGAGCGAGACCGAGCCGGAGATTACCGATGAGTTGCCCGAGCAGGGCTGGTCCGAGGGGCTTGCTTATACTGAGCAAACCCGAAGAGGGGAGACGGTCTACGTGGTGAGCGGTATAGGCGAGTGCACGGATGCACAGCTGTATATTCCGCCCACCTATCAAGGATATCCCGTGGTCGGCATTGAGGACGAGGCTTTTGAATCGAACGATTTTATTACCCTGGTTGCGCTGCCGTCCACCGTGACACACGTAGGCAGCAAGGCCTTCCGCTATTGCGACAATCTCTCAACCGTTCTTTTGACCGAAGGACTTGAAGAGATCGGTTCGTTTGCCTTTGCCAATAATTTCAGCCTGAAGCAGATCACCTTACCCGATGGCCTTTTGGTGCTTGAAAAGGGAGCTTTCTCGGCTTCTGCACTTGCTTTGGCAGAGCTGCCGGATAGCCTTGTCACGATAGAGCGGCAAACGTTTGAGAGCTGCTCGCACCTGACGCAGGTCAAATTGCCCGCCGGGCTGCAAAGCATCGGTGTCAATGCCTTCAGCGGTTGTTCTTCGCTGGAAGAGCTTGATCTGCCGGACGCTTTGACCGAAATACAGGATGGGGCTTTCCGCCAATGCAAGAAGCTTCGCACCTTGACGTTGCCCCAAAGCATGCAGGCCCTGGGCAGTGACGCATTTGAATTCTGCGACAGCCTGCAGACCGTAAACTATTTGGGAACGGCCGAGCAATGGAACGCGGTGGAAATGACTGAGTTTACAAGAGAAGCGATGGCCGCGCTGGTCGTGTTTGCCAACGAATAATAAGGGATTTTTTATATGAAAAACGAGTATCAAATCAATAAGGCACTGATCAGATCCTGGGCAAAGGAATACCATTTGCGCGGGTTTTCCAATATTTTGCTGTTTGTGCTGTGGCTGTTCCTTGGTATGGTCGGTGCGCTTTTGCTGATCGGCCTGATTGTTGCGGGCGGACATTGGATATATTGGTATGCCGCCATTCTGTTTCTTGTTTGTTCCGTCTATAAGCTGTGGGTTTCGCGGTTTGTGATATGGGCGAGAAGATATCGGCTTGCGGTGACAGTATGGAGCCTACCTATCACGATGGGGATAAGGTCTTTGTTGAAAAGTGCGATTCCGTTGATATTGGTGAGGTTGGTATCTTCGTTGTCAACGGTGATGTTTACATCAAGGAGCTTGGCAGCAAGTGCCTGATCTCTCATAATGAAAAATATAAACCCATTCGCATTAGCGAGAGCGATAGCGTTTACTGTTGCGGTAGGGTTATTGGAATAGTAGAATAAAACATTCCCTCGCTCTGTTTGAACGAGGGATTTGTTATTGAATTTTGTCTTTCAATAGTTTTAGTGAATATCCTTCCGTGTTTATTTGAAGGATATTAAGCTCTTTTTGATAAAATCTTGATATTTATATGTTATCATTATCGGGGGAACGGAGGTGTTAAGCGTTGCCGAGAATTTTAATTGTTGATGATGAAAAAGATGTTGTTGAGCTTCTTTGTAATTACTTTGATTTATGCGGTTATGATGTGCTATCCGCTTATGATGGAAAAAAAGCACTTGAAAAAATAAGTCAGAAGCCCGATATAATACTTCTCGACATTAATATGCCGAAACTAAACGGACTTGAAGTGTGTAAAAAGATTCGGGAGTTTGTTTCTTGTCCGATTTTGTTTTTGACGGCAAATGTTGATGACGTTGACAAAATAAACGGTTTTTCTGCGGGCGGGGACGACTATATTACAAAGCCCTTTTCGCTTGATGAATTGGGTGCCCGTGTTTCTGCTCATTTGCGCCGTGATATGAGATTGCAGAAAAAATCCGATTTGAAATTCAATGACGATTTGGTTATAGACTATTCCTCAAAAGCCGTCTATTTCAAGGATACACCAATTTCATTTTCCAAAACGGAATTTGACATTATAGAACTGCTTTCCACAAATACGGGTATTGTTTTTGATAAAGAGCGTATATATGAACGCTTATGGGGATTTGACAGCGAAGGCTACTCTATGACGGTGGTTGAACACATCCGAAAGATACGGGCAAAATTTACAGAAGCAGGCTGTAAATCATACATAACAACAGTATGGGGGTGTGGGTATAAATGGGAAAATTAAGAAAAGCTATTGCAAGAATACCGCTAATGCCCTCACTGATCATCGTTATGTCATTTTTTATCATATTAGCGGTAATCCTTTCAAAAACAACAATGAGCTTCGCAAGCGAAAAAACACAACTCATTGAGGCAAAATATATTTCAGTTGAACAGGAAATCGAAGAAGTTGGCGAAGAGGAATATACTGTCACGCATTATATAGGTCGTCTTCCATTTTCCGAGGAAGATAAACAAGCGTATAATTTCTACACAATAATCTATGAGTATTCCTCTTTTTTCTGGTGTATTGTCAGTATTACGATCGGTGCCGTTATCTTTTATTTCGGTAAACTACAAAAGCCGATAAAACTTTTAATAAATGCTTCCGAAAACATTTCCGATGATAACCTCGACTTCGTTATAGATTACAGCGGAAATGACGAGCTTGGACAGCTTTGTTCTTCTTTTGAAAAAATGCGACTGTCGCTTGTGGACAATAACCGAACGATGTGGCGAATGATTGAAGAAAGGCGAAAACTCAACAAGGCTTTTTCTCACGAACTCCGAACACCGCTTACTGTTATGAGAGGAAACGTCGAGCTTCTTGAAAAGGTCTATATGAGGTCAGATGTTTCGGAGGATAAAAAGGCGGCAATATTGAGTACCGTATCAAAGAACATAGAATATATTGAAAGCTATGTTTACAGTATGGGTACGATGAGCAAATTGGAAGATCAACCGATACAAATGAAGTGTACCCGTACAAACGATCTTTCAAATCAATTAGGAAAATCATTAGAAATGCTCTGTCAAGAAAACGGTCTTGAATCTCACTTTGAAATCGTGGCAGAAGCCGAGAACATAAATGTTGACGCAAATATTATTATGCAGGTATTTGAAAATATCGTTTCAAATGCCGTTCGCTATGCCGTAAAGTCAATAACCGTATCTTGCTGTGTGTCGGAAGATCATCTGATTATCTCCGTATCAGACGACGGGACGGGCTTTTCAGAAGAAGAACTGAAAACAGCGACCGCGCCCTACTATACGGGAAATCAAAATGATAGTGAGCTTCATTTTGGGCTTGGTCTGTATCTGTGCAAAATACTGTGTGAAAAGCACAAGGGCGCATTGAAACTGACAAACAACGACGGCGCGGGTGCGTGTGTTGTCGCTTCATTTTCTTGCAAATAATTTTTCAGTTATGATATTTTCTTGATATTTGAATGTTAAAATAACCTTGCTACCGAAAGTGGCAAGGTTATTTTTATATCAAGGGGTGATGATTATGGGTAAAATACTAACTGTAAAGGGTATATCCAAAAACTACAAAATCGGAAACACACAAGTCCACGCACTTAAAAGCACGACTTTAGAAATAAACAAAGGTGAAATTGTTGTTGTTATCGGAAAAAGCGGATCGGGTAAAAGTACATTTCTGAATATTCTCGGCGGGCTTATTGTCCCGGATTCGGGCGAGGTGCTGTTAGACGGCAAGAATCTTTATAAGCTCGGCGAAAAGGAACGGGCGAAAATCCGCAATCAAAAATGCGGCTTCATATATCAAAGTTTCAACCTCATAAACGAACTGTCGGTTATCAATAATATCAGACTTCCTTTTGACATAGCGGGAAAGCCGTATGATACCAAAAGAGAACGCGAGCTTCTTGCGATCTTGGATTTGGAAAAGAGAAAACATTTCTATCCGTCGCAGTTATCGGGCGGCGAAAGACAGCGTACCGCAGTAGCAAGAGCTTTACTAATGCAGCCGTCAATCATTCTTGCAGACGAGCCGACGGGAAATCTTGATCTTGAATCGGGCAATAAGCTAATGGCATTTGTGAAGCGTACCAATGAGGAACAGGGTCAAACGTATGTTATCGTAACACACGATCTTGAATGGCTGAAAATCGCTCATAAGGTTTACAGAATGAGTGACGGAAAGTTAGTCCGTGAGGTACAGCAATGAAACATACATTGAATTTGATCAAAATATCCCTAAAAAGTCTGCTTCGCAGAAACAACGGAAACAAGCTGTTGCTTGCGGCAATTTGTATTCTTACACTTGTACCGATGTTTCTGTATAATACGACAAACAGTATTATTACAACCGTTAAAGAACAAAATACCGTAGTTTACGGAATATACGATGAAATATATTATCGAGATAAAATATCCGATCTTTCAACACTCACCGATGATGAATTTGAAAGTCTGTTGCCGAATTACAGATACCAAAGCTACGGTGTGTTCTACACGGCTGATACCATAGCATTAGAGGGCAATAAAAATCTCAATTTAGGATTTGCGGACGCAGAAGCAATACGGCTTGGCTGTATCACCGTAAAAGAAGGACGCTTTCCCGAGGGAGATAATGAAATTGCTTTGACGGAAGGTATTGCAAACGAATTGGGGGCTAACGGTGTAGGTCAAGAGGTTACGATTGATAATCAGACATATACACTTTGCGGAATCATAAACGACTTCGGGCGTTTATGGCCTCGCGGAGAAAAGCAGATAGAAGATAATATTACGCCCGTCAATGCTTTTATCACGCAAAGCCGTCTTGAACAAGTTTTTGATAAAAGCCACAGTATCACACAGCAAATTGTAATCGAGAAAGAAACGGGTATTGTGAATCCAAACGATGATACTTTAAGACTTTTCACAAGCAACGGCTCTTTTGACGCAAGCGACAATTTCTCTATCCCTCAAAGTTTTATGATCTTGATGTATGTAATTTCTCTGTTGATCGTAATTACCATCTTGATTATGAACAAGACAAAGCTTCTTGCGAGAATACGGAACTACCTTTTGCTCGGTATGAATAAGCGGGATATTTTCTTTGTGCTTGTTTTTGAAACGGTTTCTATTCTGATACTTGGCGTGATAACGGGGGGCGTGTTCAGTTTCTTCGTTACAAAGGGTTGTTTGAATTTGATATTGGATAGCGAATACAGTGCGCCTATATTCGATTTCAATATGACGTTAAATGTTTCGTTGATACTCTCCCTTTTGATAGGGTTAGCAATCGTCTTTATTGTCTATGCAATCTACATCGTGAAGCAAACTGAACTTGACAGCGAGATCAGCGGAAGGCATTACAAAAACACCAACACAAAAATTAGCATATTCAAATTGGATATGTTCAAAAATCGCAAAGCCATTATTGCAATTACGCTGTTGATCTCATTATCGTGTACGTTGTTATCTTATGGAATTGCTTACAAAAACTATTTCACGGAGGATATAACGAACACCGATTCGGGCTATGTCCAAAACGATTATGACTTTCAGTTTTCCTCAAAGCTGATCAATGCACCGCCTCTTACGGACAAAGTCACGGGAGAACAATTAACCCCATTGCTTTTTACAAACAATTACGAAAAGAACGGGGCTGATCAAGACTTTATTGATTCCGTTGCGTCCATTCCCGGAGTTTCTAAAATTTTGGCATACCGAGAAAATCAGAAAATGAACCTCTTACTGACAAAGGGCAGCATAGACAGTTATTTTGACGGTTGTGATTCAATTCTTGACGGCAATTACAATATGGCAATGTCTATGAGTATCAATAATTATGATCTCATTTGGAACACCTTTAACTATAAAGAAAATGACGTATTGGTAAGTAGTGAGATCGTCGGTTATACTCGTGAGAGCTTGGAAAAACTAAAGGCATCTGTTATTGATGGCGAGATTAACATAGACAAGATAATGTCGGGAGAAGAGGTCATTCTCCGTGTTCCTGCATACAAAATAACGGAGCAAAATTTCGGGGGAACGATTTTAAGGGGCATTATCCCTACGGAGTACGACGACCCGGACGCGATCAATATGACACAGTTTAAGGTCGGTGATGAAATTACACTTTCGGGATTGCTTACGGACGAGCCTCTAAACGGGGGCGTTGCGGAATCTGATATATCTTTGTTTTACCGAAAGGACGTAACCGTAAAAGTCGGTGCAATTATTCGCTCAACAGACGGTCAGCTTATATCAAGCAGAATAGGAGCCGCTTGCTCGGTGCTTACCGCACATGAAGCGTTGGACGAGTTGGGAATCCCCGCCGCGTACAGCGTGGTTAACATTTATACCGATATTGACGCAAATAATACGGTGATCGCAAATGAGCTTCAAGAATTGGGGCTTGATTATCCGAATATGACGTTTGAAAATTGGTCAAGTGATGTCAGAACATATAAGGTTTATAATCTGCTTGTATCAATCTTTTCTGTAACATTTATAGCTATACTGATTTTCGTAACATTTACTATGCTGTTAATTCAGCTTTTCATCAAAACAAGATTAAGCCTTTCGACATATACGCTTTACCGTATCAACGGATTGACATTCGGAAAACTGATAAGATCATTGCTTTTGCAGTTGCTTATGGTTTATTTTGTCGGAGTTGTTTTGTCGGTGCCTATGACGTGGCTATTGATTAAAAACGGTTTCAATATTCTAAACTCAATAACCTATTATTTTTCGCCGCTTAACTTCTTGTCGGTTATATTGAGCGTGTTTGTTCTTATGAGCGTTTCGTTTATTCCGAGCTTGATATTGCTGTATAAG
The DNA here is from genome assembly GCA_045594705.1 of Eubacteriales bacterium. Classification (GTDB taxonomy): domain Bacteria; phylum Bacillota; class Clostridia; order Oscillospirales; family CAG-272; genus SVQP01. Next base: position 4,727 of record JAZNZB010000036.1, on the reverse strand, counting down.
CGAAAGAACAATATCCTTTTAGAGTAAATCAAAGTGAAAAATTTGCCCGACGGGTAAAAATTCATGCATCGGATTTTTTCCGATGCATGTTTTATTAGCCATCTGTGTTAGTTTGTACTTCCATCGCCAATCTCGCTCCAAGTTTGAACGCATACTCAAATATCGCTTCCTCTGCGTAGCTCGCATACTCGCCCCAGCAGTCCTCGAATTTCTCAAATATCTCTTTCTGCTCGTCCGTCATTGATTTCAGCGAGTCAAATGTTGAGCCTTGACACATTACGGTTTGTAAAGCAAAACACCACGGATTTTTCTTCCGTGGTGTTTTGCCGTAAAGGCTGCTTATTCGGTTGTTATGATTTTACCGCTAATTTTGCACGCTCTTGGCGGGGCTTTTCTGTTTTCCGATTGGGGCAAAGAGCAGAGTGCGAAAAAGTCACCATGTGATGGCTTTTTTGATGTTTTGAAACTAAAGGAAAGCCCGATCTTACGATCCATCAAAAACGGGCGAATATTTCGGCTTTGCCGAAAATCGATCGCCCCTACGGCAAGCAATTGAAAAAATTGACAAACACGGACTGCATCCATGTGATACAGTCCGTGTTTTGCACGAATTTCTATGCTGTTTTGGGGCAGATTGCTTTACCCCGAATAGTCCTCGATCAGTGCGTTGAGCTCTTCCTCACCGTTGATCACGATCCCCACGGCGAGCTGCTCGCGGTCTGCGCGGGGCAGGGTCGCGACTGCTACGTTGAGCGTGCGCACGAGTGCTCCGGATTGGTCAAATATTGCGATTTTTCCATCGACCGACTTTACCGTGTAAACGGCAGCTGCAACGGTGGATTCCTCCGGACTTGGCTTGTCCTGCTTGAGTGCGTCGGCGGTGTCCTGCTCCAGCTTTTCTGTGCTTGGCTCATCTTGTGGCAGCGTTTCGGTTTCGGGCGACGTATCTGCAGCCGTGTTTTGCGCACCGTCCAGATATGTCAGCGCATCCGCAAAGGCCTGCTTGGAGCTGTTCAGCTGCGCATGCAGGGAACTTAATGCAGTAATGACAGAGGAACGGTAATCGCGGAAGGATTCGGCCACGTTGCCGGCAATCACCGCGCATACAACCGATGCGCCCACCGACAAAATAGTAACGCATAGCAAAACGGCAAAGGCAATTTTCAATGATTTCATGCTTGTACCTCACTTTTTTTGTTGCATGATTATTCTTGCCCGAATTGACGGGTCTATGCAAATCCGGAATGAAAAAACGGGAGGATACATGAAAAGGCTTGGAAAAATCATAGCGATCCTGCTGCTTGTCGCGTTGCTCTTGGGCGCGATTGGCGGCATTGCGGCATGTATTGTGCTGGAGCCATATGCGGACAGCTCCTTGGACGACGCGCTCTTGCACGTGGCGCGCTCGGGCGGCACCTCGCGCCTGTATGCGTATACCTTTTCAAACCGTGCCGCAAGAGAGGGAGAAGTGCACGAGATCGGTCCGCTTTGCGGCGGCAATACCTATTATGAATACGCCGCGATCGATAAGATCCCCGCGTCCATGATCGATGCCTTCGTGGCCATTGAGGACAAGCGCTTCTGGGAGCATGATGGCGTGGATTTTCTGCGCACGGGTGAGGCGGCTGCCGCTTATCTGCAAAAAAAACTGCTTGGCAAGGCCGGCAAATCCTTCGGCGCGTCCACCATTACGCAGCAGCTGGTCAAAAATCTGACGGGTGACGACCGCGTCAGCATTGACCGTAAGCTGACCGAGATGTTCTGCGCTCTGGATCTGGAGCGGCGCGCGGACAAGCGAGAGGTGCTTGAGATGTATCTCAATGTCATCAACTTAGCCGACGGCTGCCGCGGTGTGGGAGCAGCGGCAAAGCATTATTTTTCAAAGGATATCTCGGCACTTTCGGTGGGCGAATGTGCCTGTATTGCAGCCATTACCAACAATCCCGTGCGCTATAATCCCATCACGCATCCCGAGCAGAACGAGCAGCGCAGGCAGCTTATCCTTTCCTGCATGCTTGATCAGGGGTATCTGGACGAGCAGAGCTACCTTGACGCCGCGCAGCCCATCGCGCTCTCTCCCGAGGTGCGCAGCGGTAGCCGCGTGGCGTCGTGGTACGAGGATATGGTGGTGGGCGACGTGATCGACGATCTGTGTGCGACGTACAACTACAGCCGTGCTGCGGCATCCAATATGGTATATAGCGGTGGCTTGCGCATCTATGCCGCTATGGACGAGCGCGTGCAAAGCATTTTGGAGGACTACTATGCCACCACAGATCTGTTCGGCACGCACGAACGCTCTGCCATGATCGTGATCGATCCGCAGACAGGGGATATTCTGGGCGTGGCGGGCGCAATTGGCCAAAAGGGCGCGAACAGACTGCAGAATTATGCTACCGATACCAAATTGCCCCCCGGATCTGCCATCAAGCCGCTCTCGGTCTATGCGCCCGCACTCGAGCGCGGCATCATCAATTGGGCAAGCGTGTACGATGACGTACCGCTGAAATTCGATGGCAATACTCCTTGGCCGCGTAACGCGCACTATGCGTATCATGGGCTGACCGATGTGGCAACCGCACTTGCAGAGTCGGTCAATACGGTGGCGGTCGAGATCCTGGAGGACGTGGGCAGGCAAGCGTCTTTGGACTTTTTGCGCGATCGGCTGGGTATACGCTCACTTGGCGACTCGGATATGACGCAAGCAGGACTTGCGCTTGGGCAGTTTGCGCACGGCGTAACGCTGCGTGAGCTGACGGATGCCTACACTGTATTTGACAGTGGCAATTATCTGCCGTGTCGCTCCTACTTTTTTGTTACGGATGCGGATGGAGTGGTGCTGCTGAGCAACACGGTTTCGCCCGAGCGCGTGCTCTCGCCCGAAAACGCCGCCATTATGACCAAAATGATGCAGGGCGTGGTGCAAAAGGGAACTGCGCGCGGCAAGATCGGGCTTGCAGATCGCGTGCAGGTGGCGGGCAAGACAGGCACGACGCAACGCGGGGTTGACCGCCTGTTCGTAGGGTACACGCCTGCTGTCCTGGGCGGCGTCTGGACGGGCTACGACTATCCCGCACGTGAGCAAAGCATCGAAGGCAACGTCAGCATCGCGGTGTGGGACGAGGTCATGACGCGGCTGTACGACGCAGGGATCTTTGACGCTTGCCCCGATACCTTCCGCGTGCCCGACACGGTGCACAGATACGAATACTGTGCCGATTCGGGGCATCTGCCGGGGTATGCCTGCACGTGTGACTTGCGCGGTGACCGCACGCGCATGGGGTATTTCACCGCAACAAACAGACCGCATACGCTTTGCAGCACGCACGAGCTTGTGTGCTACGACTCGGTCTTTGGCGGCGTGGCCTGTCCGTCCTGCCCGCTGGAGGCTTTGCATGACGCAGGATTTTTGCGCGGATTCCGCAGCTTTGCCAGAGAGGTGTATATCAAGGATGCACCGTATTTTTTGTACGATGCACCGCCTGCCGAGGGGGAGTATCGCGGCACGTGGTACGCAACGCCCTCCAAAACCGGGCCATGTCCGGCGCATGAGTAAAGTTATGATTGCCTTTGGCAAGTTATGAGTTATGATACGCTTCGCGTAGTTATGATGCCCTCCGGGCAGTTATGGTTACAATGGCAATCATATCATAACGCTTGCTTTGCAAGCTCATAACGATCGCGCAGCGATCTCATCACTCATAACTGATGCGCCCGGCGCATAATTTGTACGGGGTGATGATATGAATCAAAAAAACAATGGCACGCTGACCTACAGTTTAGTTGTGGGCGGCGTGCTGGCACTTTGCGGCATGGCGGTCAGATTCTGGTGGGGCTCCCCGTATGCGGGTATCACACAGCTGGGTATCCGCGAGGTGATCCCACCCGTTTGGCTGATGGGGCTTTTGTGGCTGCTTTGGTATTTCGTGTTGGGCGCGACTCTGGGCGGTGTGCTGTATACATACGGAAAAAACTGCATCGGTGCATGGCGCGGCGCATGCTTTTTTTTGCTCATGATCGGGGTAGGGTATTTGTGGTACCCTTTGTTTTTCGTGCGGCAAAATCTTGCGCTCTCGCTTGCAGTCATTTTAGCTGTGATCGTGCTGGCTGCGGTGTGCGCGCTGCAATGGCAAACCTTGTCCGTTTTGGCGGGCACTGTGCTGTGGTTGCACGTGCTTTGGCTGATCTACATGCTTATTTTGCAATTAATGTGCCTTTTTGGTGTGTAAAATGTGCAAAAAAACAGTTGACAAACAAGAAATTATGCAGTATAATAGACATGTCAAAAAAATCCAAAGGAGAAATTGCAATGAAACTTTACAGAGTAATGGCTTTGGTGCTTGCGATCCTCATGGTCGGCTGTATCATGGTTGCTTGCGATAAAGAGCCCGAAGCAGTCAAGACCAGCATTAAGGTTGCGTTCACCATCAAGGACGGTCCCGAGGGCGAGATCCTTGCACAGGACCGCGAGTATGTATACACCTATGATAAGGTCGGCGACAAGGAACCCACTGTTACCGAGGTTCTGATCGACGTTTGTGAGCTGGAAGAGCTTACGATCGAGTTCCAGGATGAGTCCCAGGAAGTCGTCAAGAAGATCGGTACCAAGAGCGCAGGTAAGGGCGAATTCTGGACTTATGCACTCAACGGTGTAAACGATCTGGATAACCCCATGTACATTCAGACCGTCAAGGAAGGCGACACCATCGTCGTTTATCTGGATTCCA
>JAZNZB010000035.1:0-15782 GCA_045594705.1 Eubacteriales bacterium | reverse complement strand
GCTTCAGTGATATTCTATTCGCCTCCAAAACTTGCGAAGCAAATACCACTCGCCATAGGCGAATATCACTGCCAAAGGCAATATCACTCGCCCAAGGCGAATAGAACTGGGGAGATACTCCGCTTGGAGTATCTCCCCATGGGGCTGTTTTTCTTATTCATTTTGCATTTATTGCAGCTCATCCAGCTTCTCGTGCATCTCGTCCAAGGACTTTCTGATGCTCTTGGCAAGCTTGGAATACGTGGAGGACACGGTATTCTGCTTGGATGCGGCGATGTCGCGCAGCAGCGCGTGCGGTCCGCCAATCACCGAAACGTATACGACACCCGCATCGATGCGGACGGTATCAAAGATCTTATCCAGCATTTCCCACGCAACAGGGTCACTCATATACTTACGCTTGAGCGCAACCTCATAATACGCGGGCTTGACAGTGCGTGCGCTTTCCGAGGCCATGACCTCCAGCACTGCACCCAGCATCTCGACCCGATCCTCCGCGACCGTTACGGGGATGCCGTACACCGTGATCTGGTCGTGCTGAAGTGTACCGTACTCCTTCTGTGACTTATCAAACTTGGGCATGGGCACGATCCCGTACGGATCCTCCATGTTACGCACGTCTGCCTGCTCGACCGCAACCAGACGCGTGGTGATCATGGCTGCCTTGCCTGCCGTGAAATCGCGGCGGAGCTCGTCCTGCTCGGCATCGGCATCGTCACCGTCATATACGTAAGAGCCGCTTTCGTAATACAGATTCAAAATCTTATCGGTTGCGTCCGACAGCTTCTGCATATCCAGCACGTATTCGTATTCGCCGTCCGGATTCTTTTCCAGCAGCGAAATATCGCAGGATACCCAATAGGGGTCGGTGCTGATGCCAGAAGAGGTGATCAGGCCGTAAAAGTCATCCTTGTCTGCCTCTCCGTTACCGTTGAGGTCACGGTAAAAGTTTTCCGACAGCGTTGCCTGATAGTCCAGCGTCCACTCACCGCTCTCAACCACCTCGTACAGGTACGGCAGGCTTCTGTCATCAAACGCGGTCTTGTTGAACGCGGTCACGAAAGCAAAGCGGTAGTTCGAGAGTGCAATCATACCCGTTGCACTGTATTGTCTGCCGTCATAGGACAGGGTGTTGTTATAATCCTGTGTCCAATAATTCTGAGACAGATCCAGATACGTCATCTGGGTCAGATCGCGGAAGTTGCCCTCCAGCGTGGTATACAGCACCAGATAGCACGCACCCGCCAACAGATCGTACTCGTCCGATCCCGCCAGCACGGCGTCACGTACCGCCTGCACGGGCGGCTCGGGACTGGGATCGTCCAGGGCATGGGAAACGAGATTGACGTTCAAACGATCGTTGACTACAAGATTGCGGTTATAGATGGCATCGTTGACCGGCTCGGAATTGAGCTCGGGAACCGAAACCTCATCCCACGTCCAACCCTGCAGTGCGCGGCTGATGATAACGACGTCATCCCCATCAAAATCCAAATCGTCCGGCACAGCATCCAGGAAAGCAGTTTCAGCCGACTCGGCAGAAGCCGACGTCTGCTCTTCTTGCTCGCCGGGATCCACACAGGCAGCAAGCACCGAAAGCATGGTTGCAAGCAACAGGAGTAATGCGAAAAGCTTTTTCATAGCAATGACTCACTTTCATAATTGATTGGTTTCAGTATAACATATCCGTTTGATTTTGTCAAGAAAAAAGCAGATGAGCGGCGTAAAGCCGCTCATCTGCTTTTCTTACTACTCCAGCTTTTCAAACTTATCTTCCATTTTGGACAGATTCTTTGCCACAGTTCTATCCATTCTCTTATACTTGGAAGCAACCGTGTTTTTCTTGGAGGTAATGATCTGTCGCAGCTGATCGTGCGGGTTGCCCAACGCGTTGGTATACACGATACCTGCATCGATTCTGACCGTTCTGAAGATCATATCCAGCATATCCCATGCAACGGGGTCACTCATATACTTGCGCTTGAGTGCGATCTCGTAATACGCGGGCTTGACTTGCTTGAGAGATTCGGAGGCCATGACCTCAAGCACCGCGCCCAGCATATCGAATCTGGTTGCATCTGCCGTAGCGGGGATGGCATATACCGTGAACTGGTCGTGCATCAGCGTGCCGTACTCCTGCTGCTCCTGATTGAACTTGGGCATGGGAACAATGCCGTACTGCTCTTCCATATTTCTGATATCGCCCTGCTCGACCGCAACCAGACGGGTGGTGCACATGGCACCGTTGCCCTTGGCAAAGGCGATACGGATATCGTCCTGCTCAGCGTCGTAGTTGGTATGCGGATATACGTAGGTTCCGCTTTCATAAAACAGCTGCAGGATCTTATCGGTCGCATCGGACAGTCTTGCCGAATCCAGCACGTACTCGTATTCGCCGTCCGCATTCTTTTCCACCAGGGTCAGATCGCAAGAGGCCCAATAGGGGTCGGTGCTGATATAGGGAGAGGTGATCAGACCGTAAAAATCGTCCTCATCCTTTTTGCCGTCACCGTTCAGATCCAGGTAAAAGTCCTCGGCAAGCATAGACTGATAATCCAGCGTCCATTCGCCGTTGTTAACTGCCTCATACAGGTACGGAACGTTCTTATTGTCAAACTGATTCTTATTGAACAGCGTCACGAAAGCAAAGCGGTAGGTGGACAGCGCGATCATACCGGTTGCGCTGTACTGCCTGTCGCGATAAGAGATCACGTCGTTATAATCCTGCATCCAGTAGTCCTGCGAAAGATCCAGGTACTCCAGCTGCGTCATATCGCAAAACAGTCCTTCCAGAGAATACTGCAGCACAAGATATGCAGCACCCGCCAGCAAATCGTACTCGGCAGAACCCGCGAGCACGGCGCGCTGCACTTCATCGATCGGCTTAGCCTGATCCGCATCCTCGATGGCGTGAGAGACAATGCTGATCCCCAGTCTGTCTCCAACCGTCACGTTTCTGTGAAACACAGCATCGTTGACCGGCTCGGAATTGAGCTCGGGCACGGCAACCTCGTCCCACGTCCAGCCCAAAAATGCGCGGCTGACGATGGTAACCTCCTCACCGTCATATCTCAGGCTGTCCGGAATATTGTCCAGCTGCAGGGTCTCCGCGTTCTCCTCGGCAGGAGTCGAATCCTCCGTCTGCCCGTCCCCTGTTTCCGCACAGGCGACCAGCACAGAGATCAGTGTGGCGAAAACGAGAAGCAATGCTAAATACTTTTTCATCGGGGTCACACTCTCTTTCTTGTTCGTTGTTCTCAGTATATCATAATAAAGCTTGCTTTGTCAAGAAAAAAGTGGCAAACTTCTGTGAGCTTGCCACTTCTTCAATTCGGTTTGATCAGTCAGCCAGATTCTCCAGCTTTTTTTGCAGCTTGGTGATCTGCTTGGAAACGGTATTGTTCAGCTTTTTGCACGAGGATGCAACCGTATTTTTCCTGCTTTGCGCGATATTACGCATGGTATGATGCGGGCTGCCCATGTAAGTGATATACACAAACGAAGGGTCAGTACGCATGACCGCAAAGATCAGATCCAGCATATCCCACGCCACAGGGTCACTCATATACTTGCGCTTGAGTGCGATCTCGTAATATGCGGGGCGTACCAGACGCAAGGACTCGGAGGCCATTGCCTCCATGGCAGCACCGATCATATCGTACTTGTCCGAAGCAGCCGATGCAGGAACCGAGAACACCGTGAACTGGTCGTGCATGACCGAGCCGTATTCGGGCTGCGCAGCATCATATTTGGGCATAGGCACGATACCGTATGCCTGCTCCATATTACGCACGTCGGGCTGCTCTACCGCCATCAGACGCAGTGTGATCATGGCACACTCGCCGCGGGAAAAGATCTCTCTCATATTATCCTGCTCGACGTTGTACGTAATCGGGCTGTGTATGTCGGTGCCATTGTATCCGTAAAACAAATACAGCACTTTATCCATCACGTTGGAATAACGCTCCAGATCCAGCACGTACGCGTATTCACCGTCCTCGTTCTTTTGCACGATAGGCAAATCGCAGGACGCCCAGTATCCGTCCACACTAATGCCCCAGCAGGACACAAAGCCATAGAAATCGCCCTCGTCTGCCTTACCCGATCCGTTGATATCCTGATAAAAATCCTCAGCAAGCGTCGCCTGGTAATCCAGCGTCCATTCGCCGTCGGAGACCGCATCGTACAGGTACGGCACGCTCTTGTTGTCAAATTCATCCTTATTGAACATGGTCACAAAGACAAAGCGATAGGTGGACAGCGCGATCATACCCGTTGCAGTATGCTGCATCCCCTGATACGAAATCGCCTCGTTATAATCCTGCATCCAGTAATCCTGCGAAAGATCCAGGTAATTCAATTGCATCAGATCGATAAAGGTGCCCTCCACTACGGCAGGTGCGGTCACATACGCGGCCGCGGCCACCATGTCATACTCATCCGATCCGGCCTTGACGGCACGCTTGATCTCGTCGATCGGCAGCTGCTCATTCGGATCCTGCAGGGCAGCGGAGACAATATTGAGCTTCAGTCTGTCGGCAATTGCCACGTTTCTGTTGAACATGGCGTCGTTGACAGGCTCGGAATTGAGCTCGGGCACGGCAACCTCGTCTGCAGTCCATCCTTGCAGCGCGCGGTTCAGGATCACGATATCCTCCCCGTTAAACTTGAGATCCTCGGGAAGATTGTCGAAATACAACAGCTCGGTGGTCTCCTCGACGGCAGAGCCGTCGGTTCCGGCCTCCTCAACGGGTGCATCCACACAAGCAGCCAGGGCAGAAAGCAGGGTCGCTAAAACAAGCAGTACGGTCAAAAATCTTTTCATCTCTCACGCTTTCCTTTTCTTTATGATATTTTCAGTATAGCATACACCTCCCTGCTTTGTCAAGGCAAAAAAGGCCGCGCGCAGCGAAATTGCTGCGCGCGACTCTCATTCATATAAGAATCAGATCATTCTTCCAGATTCTCCATCTTATCAACGATCTTGGCAAGCTGCTTATTCATCTTATTCTTGGACTTGCCGAAGGTCGAAGCCACGCTGTTGCTCTTACTATCAATCATAGTGCGCAGGTGATGGTGCGGATACTCCAGCGAATCGGCGTAAATGACGCCTGCATCCACGATCACGTGCTCGAATGCCATATCCAGCATATCCCATGCAATCGGGTCACTCATGTACTTTCTCTTGAGTGCGATCTCATAGTACGCGGGCTTGACCATACGAAGGTTCTCGGATGCCATGACCTCCATGACAGCTCCGATCATCTCTATCTTGCTCTGGGCAGCCGATGCGGGAATTGCAAATACCGTGAACTGGTCGTGCATCTGCGTTTGATAATTCTTCTGCAGCTCATCGTACTTGGGCATGGGCACAATGCCGTACTCCTCTTGCATATTGCGGATCTCATCCAGCTCAACAGCCAGCAGACGCAGCGTGGAGGTGGCGGCTCTGCCCTCTGCAAACATCTCGCGGATCGCGGGCTGAGCGGAGCTGCCCTCAGTCTCCTTGCAGAGATAGGTACCGCCGCTCTCGTGGATCAAAAGCAAAAGCTTATCTACCGCGTTGGAAAGCTTTTCGGTATCCAGCGCCCAGGTATAAGCGCCGTCCGCATCCTTATCTACCAGGGCGATGTCGCATGCGCTCCAATAAGCGTCCACGTTGATCACGGCGCTGGTCACAAGGCCGAACAAGTCATCCTCGTCGCGCTTTCCGTCACCGTTGAGATCCTGGTAGAAGTCCTCAACGAGAGAAGCATGGTAATCCAGAGTCCATTCGTTGTTCTCTACCGCCTCGTACAGATAAGGCAGGCTCTTGTCGTCAAACAGCTCCTTGTTAAACAGCGTGACGATTGCCAGGCGGTAGGTAGAGAGTGCGATCATGCCGGTAGCGGTATACTGGCTGTCGCCATAAGAAATCGTATCATTGTAGTCCTGCATCCAGTAGCTCTGCGATAGATCCAGGTATTCCAGATCGCGCAGATTATAGAAGGTGCCGCCAAGTGCTGCGGGCAAGGTTGCATAGCAAGCACCTGCGAACATATCATAATCATCGCTACCCGCCTTGACCACGCGCTCGATCTCAGCAACCGTTTTGAACGGATCGGCGTCATCAAGCGGCTGGGACACGATATTGACGTTCAGGCGATTATTGATCACAATGTTGCGGTTAAACATAGCATCGTTTACGGGATCGGAATTGAGTTCAGGCACCGCAATCTCGTCCTGAGTGTACTTCTGCACGCCGCGGCTCAGGATCACGACGTCCTCTCCGTTGAATTTCAAATCCTCGGGAATGGCATCCAGGGGTGCATCCTGCTCGGTTGTTACTTCCCCGCCCGTGGTTTCTCCGCTTTCTTCATCAGGATTATCCACACAAGCTGCCAAAAGCGCGATCAGCGTCAGCAACGCAAGCAGTATTGCAAGTGTCTTTTTCATACTTCTTCTCTCCTGCAATTTCTATTATGGGCAGATTATACCACTTTCTCTTGACTTTGTCAAGAAAAAAGCGACCGCCGTTCCCGGTGGTCGCTTAGGTTTATTTGATCATTCCTCCAGCTTTTCCAGCTTGCCCTGCAGCTTGATCAGAGATCTCTTGCACGATTTTGCCACGCTTGCAAACTTGGAGGACGCATTGTTCTTTTTGCCGTTTACGATGGTGCGCAGCATATGATGCGGGAAATTCAGCGAGAGGCCGTAAACCACGCCTGCATCCGTGATCATTCTGTCAAAGGTGAGATCCAGCATCTCCCACGCGATGGGGTCGCTCATATACTTGCGCTTGAGCGCGATCTCATAATACGCGGGCTTGACTGTTCTTTGCGACTCGGAGGCCATGACCTCAAGCGTTGCGCCGATCATCTCAAGCTTATCCTTGGCTGCCGAGACAGGCACACAAAATACCGTAAACTGGTCGTGCATCAGCGTTCCGTAGTCCTCTTGAGCCTCGTCGAACTTGGGCATGGGCACGATGCCGTACATCTGCTCCATGTCGCGCACGTCGGGCTGCTCCACGGCAATCAGGCGCAGCGTGGTCATCGCGCTGTGACCCTCAGCAAACATCCGACGAATCTCGTCCTGCTCGGTATTGCTTGCCTCCTCCTTGTAAAGGTAGGTGCCGCCGCAATCATAGAACAGGATCAAAAGCTTATCCACCACGTCCGACACGTGTCCGACGTCCAGCACCCAGACGTATTCGCCCGCATCGTTCTTTTCCAGGATGGGCATGTTGCACGAGCTCCAATAAGGGTCGGTGCTCAGTCCCGGGCAAGAGATAAAGCCGAACAGATCCGCCTCGTCATGTCTGCCGTTACCGTTAAGATCCTGGTAAAAATCCGCTGCCAGCGAGGCCTGATAATCCAGCGTCCACTCGCCGCTGCTGACCGCATCGTACAGGTATGGAACGTTTTTGTTATCAAACAGATTCTTGTTGAACATGGTGACAAAGGCAAAGCGATAGGTAGAGAGCGCGATCATGCCCGTGGCGGTATACTGGCTCTGTCCGTAGGAGATCAGCTCGTTGTAGCTCTGCATCCAGTAATCACGCGAAAGATCCAGGTACTCAAGCTCAGTCAGGTCGTAAAACGTTCCCTTGAGCACAGAGGGCATGGTGGTGTAGCAAGCGGATGCGACCAGGTCGTAATCCGACGATCCCGCCTTGACAATGCTCTCAATCTCGGTTATGGGCTTGTATTCGTCGGGATCCTCAATGGGAGCGGATACGATACTGACGTTGAGTCGGTCAAACACCGTAATATTTCGATTGAAAATCGCATCGTTGACCGGCTCGGAATTGAGCTCGGGCACCGCAATCTCATCCTGCGTCCAGCCCTGCTTGGCGCGGCTTAAGATCACGATGTCCTCGCCGTTATATTTCAGATCCTCGGGAATGGCATCCCACTGCGCGGGCTCGGTGCTCTCCTCGGTGGCGGTGGTGTCAGTATTTTGCTGTGAGGTATCTCCCTCGGCACAAGCAGCAAGAGCCATAAGCAGCGTTGCCAATAGCAGAAACAACGAAATGATGCGTTTCATCAGCACTTCTCCTTGAGTCGTTTTTTTCAGTATACCATAAAATCATCTTGCCTGTCAAGAAGAAAACCCTTGCTTTCGCAAGGGTTTTCAAACACTTGTGCTGCACGAAGGCGGGAGCGAGCCCCCGCCCTGCATTTCCTTACAAATCTTTCTTTCGCATTACACATTAACGCGCAAAATGATCACAGTCTGTTCTTGAAGTAGCGCAAAATCATGCGTCTGCCAAACGGCACGCGCTTGTGTACGTTTGCACGCAGATCCTTATAAAGTGCAGATACTTGCTTCATCTGCGCGATGCTCATACCGTGACCGAATTCCTCGGCGGAAATGGCATCCATGATCTGTCCCATTCTGTGCGGGCTGACGGGAATTTCTTCCTTAGCAGATACGTTGGGATCAGTCTCGGCATCCTCCGCCCCCTCGGTGCTTTCGGACTCGTACTCGGGCGAGCGTCCCAGCACATCCTCAAGCTCGACAGCCAACCTGCGGGCATATTCATCCTTGAATTCACCCGGCTCGGGAGAAAGGCCATAGATATCCAGGACATTATGCAGTGCATCAATGACCGTATAGCTCAGCTCGCGACGATCATCCTCGCTCGTGTTCTGTCCGAAATGCTCGGCAAGAACGGTATCCACTGCACTGTTCTTTTTATATTCCGCACTTGCGGCGCGGTTTCTCAGCCAAGTCAGCAGCCAGATAATGCCGCCAAGCACGACAGCCACGGAGATAAATACGACAGATGCGATGATCAGCGAGCGACGCTGCTGTTCCTCTTCATCCATCTCTTCCCCATCGGTCTCTTCCTCATCCGTTTCGGTATTCAGAATGTCCTCGATCTCCTCCTTGAAGGAAGGAGGAGGCGTGGAGGAGCTGCTGTCCTCACTCTCATTGCTGTCTGCTCCGCCGTACAGCCCTGCATAATATGCAGGCGTACACTCGTACTGCACCCAGCCAATGCCGTCAAAGAACACCTCGATCCATGCATGCGCCTCATAGTCATGCACGTAGGTGAAGAATCTGCCCACCTTGCCCTTATCGTGATTGACGTTGAAATCGCACGCAATATAGCCCTCCACGTATCTCGTGGGGATGCCGTATTCACGCAAGATCAGCGCAACCGCAGAGGCAAACTGCACGCAATAGCCCTCTTTGGTATTGGTAAGGAAGTTCTCAACGCCGTCCAGGTCAGCATTGACCAGCTCCAGATCGGGCGTCAGCGTATACTCGCAGCCCATATCCTCAATGATATAATCAATGACTGCCTTGACCAGATCGTTACGCTGCACCGTGGCGGCATCAAACGTAGCACCCGGCATAGCGGCAGAGGTGAAATCGTACGGATGCTCAACGATCTCAAAGATCTCCTCGTCGTACGCTTCCTCATCCACCACGACGATCTTTTCATAAAGCTCGGCCATCATGGATTCGTTTGCACCCTCACATACCACGTACGTCTCACTCTGTACACCGTTCTCGTCGGTCACAGTTTCCTTGGTGTAGTACACGTTATTGACGAAATCGATATCCAGCTCTGTACCGATGGGAACGAATTCCTCATGCGTCACAGCCTCGTGGTGAATGAATTCGCCCGTGGGCACCTTTTCCTTATAGGTTGCCTCGTTGCGGATCTTTTGTGCAAGCTCGGCAATGATCGCACTGTTGCTCTTACCCGTATAGTAGGTATAGACGTAATCGGTATAGTTGGTGTCGTCCTCCTGATCATCAAGATCTCCGCCAAGCAGGATGCGATCGATCTTTCGTCTGTCATCGTCCGCACCGGAAATATAGCGGTACAGAAGAGACTCTGTATTTTCTGTAGAAACGTTCTTGACCTTATAGTTACTGTCCAGCTCCAGCACGTATTCATTTCCTGCGCCGTCCTTGAGCACGATCACCTTATCCTGCGAGGAATAATTCACACAATCGTTCTCATGAATAAAGGACGCGACCACCTTTCCGCTTCTGCGGTAGCTGACGGTGGTAAAGCCTCTTTCGGGAACGTCCTTCTCCACCTTGACGCTGTACGTGGTGTTGACGTCGGTGCCGTAGGAAAGCTCCTCGACCTCGTAGGAATTGTACGCTAAGATCAGTTCCTTTTGCAAATTATAGTTTGCAATGTCGGCGCTGAGCACGTCGATCCAGTTCTTGCCCGTCCTGAGCGGTGCAAAGGTCACGGCACTGTATCTGGTACCGCTCTCGGCAAAATCACGGCCGGTCTGCACACCGTCAAAGTAGTTGACAAAGCTGTGCTCGCTCTTTTCCACATTGCCGTAGCCGTACAGTCCACGGCTCTGATCGTACACGCTGGGCAGATACAACAGAGAAGAATAACTGTTGACACGGCGCATATGCACCGTGGTAGCCACAAATCCGAGATCATCCTTCCCCGTTGTAAATTTTCGGTACTTGGTCAGAAAATCGTACGAGGGATCGAATATCTCAATGTCGGGATGCGAGAGCCAATAGAAATCGTAGAACATCTGCTCCGCAGGATACTCGCCGATACCGTACAGGTCTCTCCAGGCTTCAAACGCACCCGGATTTTCCTCATCCTTGGTGGACTGACCCGTGTACCACGCACCGTCGCGATAATCCACGCCAATCCAACCCTTCAGATACAGGTTAGCCGCGTACTGCGACTCGATAAAGAACATCTGTGTACCGTCAAAGGTCATGTGCTCCAGTTCGGTGGAATGCGGCGTAAAGTTGTCGTTATCCAGCTCGTATTCCAGCTCGTCCAGACGCTCGTCATTCCCCATCAGCGCAGCCGTCACGTAGGCGCGCGCGTAGGAAATCTTCTCATCCAGCAGCTCAATGACCAAATGGTCCTTGATGGTCAGTGCAGGAATGATGATAATGATCACACAAACCGCCAGCATCATGGCTGCTGCAAAGCCACCCATGGCACTCTTGGCACTATCGGTCACCTGCTCGTAGCGACGGACGACGCGAATTTGCTTGCGGATCTCCTTTTTCCGGAATTTTTTCTCCTGTTTTTCCAGCTTGAGCGCAGCCTTTTCCTGCTCGCTCATCTTATGCTTTCTGTTCTTGGTCTTTTTCTTGGGGGCTTCAAAATAGGAGGAGATCTCCTCGTCCACCGTCTTTCCCTGCTTGCGCTTTTGCTTTTTCTGCTCACGCGCCAGCTTGCGCTGCAGCTTTTTCTCAGCCTTTTCACGCTTTTTCTGCAGATATTCCTCGGGATACTCGGGCTTTCCCTCCTCGGTGAACAGCTGCAGCTTGGTGTCAAAGCGATCAGCATCTGCAGGACGGCGAAACATCTTATCATATGCCCACATGACAAGTACTGCAGCAATCGACGCAATCAGCATGCCTGCGCCAAGACCGCTGGAGGCGATATTGAACACGCACACCGGTACAATGATGACAAGGCAGGTAATGGCAGGCAGCACAGGGCGCGTGCGCTTGGCAACCAATGGCACAAATACTGCCGCCAGTAAAAATGCGAAAACCAACATACCGTCCGTACCGTAGGCAGTCAGCTTTTCCAGATAATACCCCGCCAGCGATTCGCCCGAGGTCAGATTTGGAACGCCAATGCCCAGATTGGTCAGATACATGGTAAACTTGGACAGGTACAAGCGGCACAAAAAGCCGTTGTAAAGTGCCAGCACGCCCTGTACGACGTTGGGAGAGAGTAAGGCAATACCCGCGGCTCCCAGCGCAAGACCTCCAAGAGCGGTATAGCGGTTATAGCAAATCAAAGCAAATACTGTGGTGGCAAACAGCGCAAGCCCCAGCATAGCAAACTCGGAAACGCCGACCCAGAAGCCATACGCACCTGTAAACGCACCGCCAAAGAACATCATCAGTGCCCAGATCAGGCACAGCACAACAAAGCAGCGGCATACGTAGCCAAACACGCGTGTGCCAAGTCCCCTGCCCGCTCTGTCGGGCGGACAGATCAAAGGCCTTTGATGCTCGGGAAGCAGCGCGGCTTGCTTTTTTGCTTGCCTTGCAAGCTTTCTTGCTTTCTTTTTCTCTTTATTCTTTTTTTCTTTTTTCGCCATGCCGCTCACCTCCCCTCATATTGTTCGGGCAATCTGCCCTCTACCAGCACAAGGCCGTTTTCTGCCAGCTGCGCGCGGCAGCCCTCTACGTAACGCATTCTTTGCATACGGTTGGCAAATCGTTCCTCGGGGTTATACAGCATGACCTGCGACGAGCCAAAGCTTGCGCCCTCGGTCATGCCGGGGATCGAGCAAAGCGCACTGACCGATGCGCGGTCCAAAGCACCCGTCACAAAGATCTGCTTGGTGCTCTGGGTCTCACCTGCCATGGCGCAAAGCCTTGCCACGCTATCCTCGGGAGCACACAGGGGTGCGGTCGCAAATTCACGGAAGATCATCTCAAAATCCTCCTTGCCGTTCAGCGTGACGCAATACGCGCCCGCCTCGCTGCGGCGGTCAAACCACATCAGATTGACGATCTTGCCGTTTCTGAATTCCTCAAGCAGCACGGCTACGGTCAGCTCGACCACACCGTCCGCCAGGTATTCGTTCATATCCTCATAGTAGATCTCCTCTGCCAACAGGTTCTTATCATCCTGTACGGGGACGGCATTAGCCGCTCTCTTTTCCTCGGCAGAAGCATGAATGTCCTCGCGCAGCTTGGCCTTTTGTTCACGGTCAAGCTTAATTCCCTGATCCTTAGCAACAGCCAAGGCAGACGCATACTGCAGCTTTTCGGCTTTTTTCTGCGCCCGGGTCTGCTTGCGGGTCTGCTGCTCGGGAGTTTTCTGCTCGGGCGGCGCATCCGGGAAGGTGCGTGCCAGATCGCAATACACATTGGTGATGTTGGCAGTGCCGGTATTGTACTCCTTGACGATCATCTGCTCACTTTTGGAGGACAGCTTCCAGTGAATGCTCTTGAGAGAGTCTCCCATACGGTAATCGCGGATATCACTAACCTCCAGGCGATCATAGGAGATGGGAGAGCGTACCGTTCTTGCCACGCTGTCCGAAATGGCCTGCGCAGCAGCCTCGTCCAGGTTCAGCTTTCTGGGCAGAACGTAGACCTGATTGTAATTCTCCACGTCCACGCGCACGCGCATCAGACGGAAGAAATCGTATACGTAAAAGCACTTGACACCGATATCATACGTGCCGCGGAAGCGGAACTTGACCTCATTGCCCACGTCATAGCTTGCAAAGGGAGACATGGCAAGACGTACCGTGCGCAGTGTGCAACGCACACTGTTTGCCTGGGGCAGCCACATCTGCGCCTCAACAAAGGGATAGGCGAAGATGGAGGTATTGTTGACTCGGAAATGATATTCGTAGGGCTGATTCTTTTCCACGGTCTCTGCGTCCGACATCATGTACACGCTCAGCGACAGCTTGGCTGTCAGCATATACAAAAACAGCACAGGCAGAAGCAGCACCAAAAATACGAACAGAATATGCGAGAAGGGGTTATTGAGTGCCTGCGTAAAGATCAGCACTGCAACAAGCAGACCCAGATACCACCAAAAATTCTTGGTAAGACCGATCGTTGCACCTCTCTTGCCCATCCCCTTACCGCGCTCGTACGCCTCTCGTTCTTTTTTGGTCGAGGGCAGGCGGATCCTGGATGCAAGCGCAACCGTCTTTTCGTTGATAAAGATCTCCTTGAGCGTCTTTTCCTTGGCATCCGGCTTTTGCTTTTTGTAGTGAATGAAATACAGCGTGACCAGCGTGCCAAGCAGCACAAGTGCGGGAATGAGCACGTAGGCAGTCACGCACGTATGCGTAATGCCATCCTCCACATAATTCTCTACCGCGCGCAAGCGGGCTGCAAGACCGGCGCCGCACGCAATGCTGAGTACGCTTGCAAGCACATCAAGTCCTGCCACAATGCCGGACCAACGCACAAGCTGCTTGACGCTCTTTTGGCCGAAATGAAGCAGATTAAAGCCTGCGATCAGCGCATAGATCAGCGCACAGATCAGCGCGGCAACATACAGCACGCCTGCTGCCTGCAGACCAAGAAGCGCACCTATGACATTCTCCTCGGACAGCTTGAACAGGCCAAGATAATCCTCAAGGCCCGCCAATTCCCCTCCCGAGAAATAAGCGAATAATCCCATGCCGCTCGCACGCAGGTCCAGCACGTCGGGAACTGTGATGCGAATGGCGTCCAGGCAGACAAATACGATCTGCGAGACGATCAGAATGCCCGAAAGCACCCAAAGCAAAATACGGTAAAGCTTAGCGTAGTCCACCGGCTTTGCCTTTTTCTTTGCTTTGACGGTCTTTCGCACAAACGAATGTCCGCAGCCGTCGCACACCTTGGGGTTAAGCGGCAGGATCTTGCCGCAATCGGGGCACTTGACCGCCACCGTCGCACCGCAGCTCATGCAGTACGTTCTACCCGCAGGAATACTTTTGCCGCATCGGGGACAGAGTTTGGACTGTTCCATCGAATTTCTCCTTAGCGTAAATTATACGGTGGTCTTGGTTTCTCTTTTGCCCTTATAAGGTACTTCGGTCGTGCGCAGAATTTCGCCTAAGACGTCGTTTGCCGTAATGTGATTGAGTTTTGCCTCCTGCTTGAGCATCAAACGGTGGCTGATGGCAGCGCGGAAGATAGCTGCGATGTCATCGGGAATGACGTAATCTCTGCCGCGCAGGAATGCGTAAGCGCGCACCAGATGCATCAGTGCAACGGTTGCACGGGGAGATGCGCCCAAAGCCAGGGAGGGATGCTTTCTTGTTGCGCAGATGAGATCGACCATATACTTATAAAGCTCGTCATTGATCTCCACAGTGTTGACCAACTCGCGTATAGCGCGGATCTCCTCCACGCTCAGAACAGCATTGACCTCGTCCAAGGGGCTGTGATCACGGCGCGCCTTGATGATATTGATCTCCTCCTGTGCGCTGGGATAACCCATAAAGATCTTGAGCGCGAAACGGTCCAGCTGTGCCTCGGGCAGCGGATAAGTGCCCACGTAGCCTGTGGGGTTCTGCGTCGCAATTACCATAAAGGGATCCGGCACGTCCATGGTCTCGCCGTCGACCGAGACCTTGTTTTCTTCCATTGCCTCAAGCAGCGCAGACTGGGTCTTGGGGCTGGCACGGTTGATCTCGTCCGCCAGGAGCAGATTACACATAACAAGGCCGGTACGGAACTCGAATTCTTCCTTTTGTCTGTTATAGATATGGAAACCTGTGATGTCGGAAGCCATAACGTCAGGAGTAAACTGTGCGCGCTTGAAGGTAAGGCCGGTGGTTTTGGCCAGAGCAGACGCCAGCGTGGTCTTACCCGTACCGGGAACGTCCTCAATCAGCACGTGAGAGCCGGAAAGCATGGCTGTCATAAGCATGATGATCTCATTTCTCTTACCGACGATGACCTTTTCCACCTCGGAAATTGCGGCCATGACCTTGATGTACGAGACCTGCATTTCGGGAGAAAGGGCGGAAACATTGTTTTGGCTTTCGGTGTTCATATTTGGATTACTTCCTTTCAAAAACGATATACAGATATTATAGCATATTTTTCCATGTCTTTTCAAGGGCTTTGCAGGCATGTTGCACAATTTCTACACCCAAAGAAAAAAATTTACAATTTTCCAAAAAGAAAAGAAGCCCCGTGGGGCTGAGAAATAAGCGGAGTTTTCGCACGGGGATTGTCTGATGAGCAGTCTCCGTGCTCGCTTTTCTCGCAAAAAAACACCTATCCGCAGGGGACGGCGCCCTCGACGTCCCGGGCAGGCACATGGAACTTATTGCATCGCGAAAAGATTTGTT
>JAZNZB010000034.1:0-9638 GCA_045594705.1 Eubacteriales bacterium | reverse complement strand
GCTGCTTGTCAAGGTAGGTGGAAACGTCCACGCCTGCCTGTCTTTCCAAAGGGAACATGCCGTCCGCACGGACCGAGGCGTACCAATCCACCGCCATGGTAATGTCTCCGTCCGAGTCGATGAATACGGGGATGCCGTGCTTGTGAATGACGGGGATGACCTTGCGGTAGAAGGGAGCTAAAAACTCGTCAAAGCAAGATCCCCCGATCATGGGCCCGGAGTTATAGCTCATGTCCTCGGCAAAGCTCATAAAGTCAAAGTGAAATTGTGAGAATACGTAGTCAAAAAGCTCGACCAGCCAGTCGGAGTAGTCCTCGCACATTTCTTTGTAAAGCTCGGGGTAGTCGTAAAAGCTGTAAAGGTGATTTTCAATGCCGAACAGAACGCGCGGATACCAGAAAAAGCCCTCCACCGTAAAAAAGTGCAAGGTGTCACCGCGCGCATGCGTGGCGCGCAGCCAATCAAAATGTGCCTCGGGGATGACGGTACGCACGTCGGGGAACAGTGTGGGCCGAATGCGTGCCCAGTCGTCCTCGTCCTCCATGCAGCCGATGCCGGAGCCGGGAATGACTGTGGGGGAGGCGGGCGTAAAGTAGGAAACACCTGTCTGTAAGCAACGGTCAAGGCCGAAATAGCCTTGAATATCGTCAACCCCTGCGTATGCGGTAGGCAAGCCCTCAGAATGCCAGCGATTCAGCGTCAAGTGCCACCAGGGAGCCCATTCGATGACGGGCATGCGGTCAACTTCCTTGCCCGAAAGGTAGCGGGCAAAGCGTTCGGATGCGCTCATACTCATGAAAATGCCTCCTTTGCAGCCTCGAAAAATGCGTCAATATTCTCCCATTTGGCCGCAGGCGGAACGTCGCAGCCCGAGGAGAGCACGAAGTTGGGGAATTGCTGGCACTGGGCAATCAAATCGTGCACGGCGGCAGCCATGCTCTCGGGTGTACCGCCCAAGAATTGGCCTGCGGGGGAAATATTGCCGCAAACGGGTCGGTCTGTCGGCATTTTTGCAAGCATGTCCGAAAGGCTGACCGCGTCGCCGAAGTGATAAGCTGCCGCGCCGTTTTGGTAAAACGATTGGGTCATGAGCGGCACGTTTGGGCCGCAGTTATGGTAAATGACGATAAAGGAGTCGTCTTGCACTGCGTCAATGATCTGCTTGACGTAAGGGGCGGAAAACTCAGTCTCCTGTGCGGGAGAGAGCAGACCCGCAAGCGGCTCTGCCATGACAATGCCGTCGAGTCCTGCCTGTTTGTAGGCAAGGGCGTAGCTTGTAAGGAAGGGCGTGACCTTTTCCAAGGCAGCGTAAACGAAATCCTCGTCCGCAATGCAGTTGACCAAGGCTTCGGTGACGTCCATGAGTCTGCCAACCAGCGAGAAAGGGCCGATCATGCCCGCAAGCACCGGGCGATCGGAAATTTGCGCCTTGGCATCGGTGGCCGCCTTGATGTAAATCCCTGTGCGTGCAGCACCGATTTCGGGGATTTCCAGTGCGCGCGCCTCGTCCTCGTCCGAGATCAGAACGTTGGTCACGGTGGGTACTTCGTCACGGGAGCAAGCAAGCGTACAGCCAAAGGCCTCTGCCTCAACAGAGAGATCCATCATGCAAACAGCGGCTGCGGCGGGCGTGCGCTTAGCCACTGCTAAAATCCCCTCGGTCTGCGTGGCGGCGTCGTGCGTGATGGTATACACGTCCGCTCCGATCAACTGAGCCGAGGGAAAGGAAAGAAGGGGAAGCGGGCGGCGACTCTCGGGAAGAGAGGCCGCCCATGCTTTCATATCGTATTTCATATAATTCTCCACATTATGCACGCATTTCAGCGATCAGACGCTTGGCCTCGCGGGCAGCACTTGCAGCGTCCAGCGTATAGCAGTCCGCACCGATCTCATCGGCAAACTCCTGCGTAATGGGCGCACCGCCCACCATCACGCGCACCTTGTCGCGCAGACCTGCTGCGCAAAGGGCGTCAATGACCTCCTTCTGACCGTACATGGTGGTGGTCAGAAGTGCGGAGAGGCAAACGAGCTGAACGTCGTTGTCGCGCACAGTGTCCACGATGACCTGCGGGTCAACGTCCACGCCAAGGTCAATGCAGGCAATGCCCTGACCCTCGATCATCATCTTGACTAAGTTTTTGCCAATGTCGTGCATGTCACCCTTGACCGTGCAGATCACTGCCGTGCCGAGCGGCTCAACGCCTGCACCGGAAAGCGCGGGCTTTAAGATCTTGAGTCCTGCGTTCATGGCACGTGCGGCAACCAGCACCTCGGGAACGAACACCTCGTTTTGGCGGAACTTATCGCCAATGACGTTCATGCCGCTCACAAGGCCTTCATTCAGAATGATTTCGGGGTCAATGCTTTGTTCAAGAGCTTGGGTGACCAGTGCGGCAACGTCCTTTGCCTTACCGCGCTGCAGCTTTTCGGAAATATCCTGTAACAGTACTGTGCTCATCATATACTCCTTATATCAATTATTCTGAATCCTGAGATTTGGGCTTTCTGAAAACGAGAATAAATACGATGACCACCATGGTGGCAAGGATCATCATGGGCGGGATGAGGTCGCCAAGGCTTGTATCCTCCACGGGCTCTGTCTCCGCCTCGGTTTGTGCGGTTGTGGTAGCTGTTGAGGTGACAGGGGGAGAGGTGATGGGCTCGGGCTTTTTGGGAATGAATAAATGCTCTGCCTCCCCAAGCCATTGTCCGGTTGTAAAGTCTCTGCCGCGCACCATGACTGCATTTTCATAGATAGTGACGTAATAGCCCTGACTGCCGGGAAGCTCGTAGCCTCCTCCTTGCTCCACAGCCCACAGATGCGCAACCGATGCGGTATTGAAGAGTCTTGCACCCCCCTTGAACTGGTGCATGGTATAGCGTTCATCCATCGACATGTGCGTATGTCCGCTGAAGATGACCAGATTTTCATATTGCTCGAAAATATTCTGTATCTCCAGGAAGTTATACACGTCTCCCATTCCCAGCGCATCAGACGTGCCGGAAACGGTATTGGGTAAGGGCTCGTGCATGAAGATGAAAACAGGTTTATCGGGATCGGCGGCGGAGAGGATTGATTTGAGCCAGGAAAGCTGCGCTTGCGAATAAACGGCGTTTCCGTTCAGGTAGGAGTCTGCGCCCATCACAACCATGGGGCAGCCGCCCAAAACGAAGGTGTAGTAGGGTGTGGTAGGCTTTGTATTGTTCGGGAATTTGCTGTGATCCAAGAACTTCTTCAAATTGGCAGCATGCGCAGCGGAGTCGTATTGATACGAGTTCTTAGTCAGAAATTCATGCGTGCCGATCGCACGGTAAATGGGAGGAAGTCCCGCTACCTTGGCGTAAAGCTGATCAAAGAGCGCGTAGAATTCGTCCTCGGCGGCATCTACCGAAGAGCCGACGACCAAAATGGCCTGAGCCCCCGGTGCGGTTGCCTTGACGTCCTTGAGCATATTGGAAAAATTGGTCTGTGCAGTTTTGTCTCGGCCCACATGCGTGTCGGAAATGACCACGAACTCAGCGATCTTATTGCCTGTGGTGGGGAGCTTGACATTGCTCAGCTCAAAGCGGCAGGGGGTCTTGCATTCGCCCCAAGTCTCGCTGTAGGTATAGCCAAGGATACATTTGGCATTTTGGGGCACGGTGAAGGGGTCGTTGGCGGCGGCGAGCACGTAATTGAGCTCACCTGTCACCGATCCTTGCATAATGGGAGTGTAGCCTGCAAGGCGGTTGCCCTGCGCGTCGCCCCAGCAAAGTGCATAGGAGGAAACATTATTGCTTGCGGGCAGTGTCATATAAAACGAGCCGGAGCCGTAGCCGTGGCCGCTGTCGCTGGGTAAATAAGAGAGACTCAGAGGGGACACGGTATAGCCCGTGGTATCCTGTGTTTGCACCTCGGATTGCGATTCGGATTGCGACTCGGATTGCGATTCGGATTGCGACTCGGTGAATTCCTCGGTGGATTGCGCTGCGCTTTGCTCAGAGGCACTGACCGCGAGCAGCATGCCGGTGCTTAAAAGCAGGCAGGTGCACAGCAAAAGAGTGAGTAATCGTTTCATAAAAAGCTCCTGTCAATCAATATCTTTGCCAATGGTAAACGCCCTTCTCATCCTTTTTGTCAATGTCTCTGAAAACGTAATAGATGGGCTTGGGGGTATCGGGCACGCTGCTTTCGGGTCTGCGACGCCAAAGACCGAGGTTGAGACCGAATTCGCCCTTGTTGTCCCCATGCGCGTGCAGAATAAAGCTGTCGATCTCGGGGATCTCCATCACCTTGCGGTAAGCCTTGCCGTAGGCCATAGCCTGCAGTACCTCGCTGGTGGCGGTGTTGTGCGAATTGAAGCCCTGCTCGGAGAGAATGATGCGGCGTCTTTCCCCCTTGAACAGACATTCTTCCTTGTAAAGGAACTGCGCCAGCACCTCAAGGTTCTTGAAGGTGATGCGGTAGGTGTTCTCGTCGTCGGTCGCAGAGGCATCGTTCCAGAAATCGGGGAAGTTGAGATTTTCGGGGTAGGGGTGGTGCGCCACGTTCCAGCCGATCTCGCCCTCGGTCTTGCCAAGGCGCACAAGCTCCTCGAGCACGAATTTGGAGCCGTAGAAGCGGTTGGGGTTAGCATCAAAGTTAGAGCCCGTCCAGAAGTGGTCAAGCGAGATATAGGTGCGCGCGCCCGACCAGATGGAGGTGGAGACCTGCCAGCAAAGGCGCAGGGAGGCGGTGTAGTCGTAAACGTACTGCTCCATACTTACCTCGCCCATGTTGCACCATTCAAAGCCCGAGTTGACCTCGTTGCCCACGATGTGACCCACAGCGCGGCCGTAAGGTGCACCGTCCAGCGTGTAGCGGTCAGTCAGAAAGGCGACCCATGCCATATAGTAGCGCACGGCACGCTCGTTATGCAGATTGAAGGCCGAGATTCTGCCGCCCTCGCAAAAGCCGGGGTGCTTGATGATCTCCCAAAGATCGTCGGGGGTCTGCACCCAGCCCCAGGTGTGGGAGTTGAGCAGAATGTAGGTAATGATCACGCCTGCATCGGTCAGCTCGCGTACGCGTGCGTCGTTATCTTCAACGACCGATTTGCGGAAATAAAAGGTCTCACCGTCAAAGTCGTAGGGAATGGTGTCGCCCTCCACGGGCTCGACCCACAGAAACGAGCCCAAGTTGACGTTGAGCGCCGCGTGCTTGACGCCTAAGTTGATGGCGTCGTGCACCATGGTGACCTGCAAGCCCTTTTTGCTCTCGGTCACGGGGTAGGGCATGTCGCGAAGAGACGCACCCATGTCCTCTACGTAGCATGCGCCCTCGCAATCCGCGCCGTCAACGCTTGCGCGGTAGTAAAGGAATCTGCCGTCGCAGCCGCCCACGTTCAGGGGCAGCGTAAAGGTGCCGTTTTTGGCCGTAGCGGTCGCGGTGAATACGGGTGCTTCAAGGCAGAATGCGCTGC
Organism: Eubacteriales bacterium; assembly: GCA_045594705.1. Classification (GTDB taxonomy): domain Bacteria; phylum Bacillota; class Clostridia; order Oscillospirales; family CAG-272; genus SVQP01. The sequence continues at coordinate 4,197 of JAZNZB010000034.1, read as the reverse complement.
GATAAGCGGTGATCTGCACACTCGCGTCGGTATCCGTATCAAAGCGGATTTGGTCGTTATCCGTGACGATGCGTAAAATCTTCATATGCGGCCTCCCGTTGTATTTATAGTGATAATTCATTATAACAAATAAAAGCGGGAAACGCAATAGGCGACGGGCAATTTACAATTTTTTGTGAACATTTTTTCAAAGCTTGCCAAACAGAGAAAAAGTGTGGTACAATGAAATTGAGAAAATACGAAAAAGGTGGTGTCAATATGAAAAGAATTCTTTCCTTACTGCTTTTCTGTATCATGATTCTGGGCGTGCTTGCGTCCTGCAACAACGATGGCGAGCCAGAGCAGACCACCTCGGAGGAGATTATCACGACCCGGCCCGTGTCCGAGGAGCAGACCGAGCCCGCGCAGCCGATCAATCTGACCGATCCCGTGTTCTCTTTGGCGGGCGGACTTTACAAATCGTCCGAGCAGCTGACGCTCACGGCTCCCGAGGGCACGGACTATACCGTGCGTTACACCACTGACGGCAGCGTGCCCACAAAGAAATCCAAGGCGGCAGAGGATAGCATCAGCGTGCCCGGTAAGGATGCGACCGTCATCCGCGCGGCTTGCTTTGATTCGGACGGCAAGATCGTGGGCAAGGTGGTCACGCATACGTATATCAAGGCAAACGACCAGCGCGCGGCACTTTACACCGTGTCTCTGACGCTTGAGCCCGACGATTTTGATCAGCTTTGCTCCCGTTATACCGAAAAATTGGAAATGCCCACGCACGTAGAGATCATGACGCCCGCGGGTGAGAGAGTGATCTCGCAGGATGGCGGCATGCGCATCTTCGGCGGCTCGTCGCGTGCGCTTTCGCAAAAGTCGTTCAAGATCATTGCGCGTAAGACCGGCTACTACGATACCGATGTTTACGAGGGCACGGGCACCTTCCGCTACGCCTTCTTCGAAGATCGCGTGGTGCGCGCGGGCAAGGACGCAGGCGAGGTCTTAGACAGATACGACAGTCTGATTTTACGCAACGGCGGCAACGACTCTCTTCTGCACAATTCCTGTGATCCGCTGCACGCCTCGCTGCTCCGCGATAACGCAGTCAACAATTTTGCCGCGCACGTCACGGATACTCTGGATTATGCCTGCTCCGCGTTTGCCGTGGTGTACGTCAACGGTGAGTATTACGGCATCTTAGACATGAAGGAGAACATGAACGAGGACTACGTCAAGCGCGTGTACGGTGTGTCTGACGACGACGTGGTAGTGGTCAAGAGCGAGCTGGACACCTCGCGCGGCGGCCGCTTTGACGGGGATTGGTTCTATTACGACAGCGAAAACGCGGACGAGCTTGCCGCGTGGGAGACCATCTGCGATAAGGTGGCAATGGCACAGAAAAAGGGCAACGCCTCTTATTTCGACACGCTTGCCTCCCTTGTGGACCTGCACAGCTTTGCCGAATATTGCGCGCTCAATCTTTATACCTCCAATCACGACTGGCCGCACAATAACGTCAAGCTGTGGCGTTATACCGGTGCGCCCGTCGAGGGCATTGAGATCACGGACGGCAAGTGGAGATTTATGACCCGCGACCTTGATCTGGGACTTGGCAGATACGATTCCGCACACCTCAATCCCGAGCTGGATACCACCCCCGAGGTGGACAGCTTCTACCGCATGCTGGGCAATTTCGTGGACTATCACGATCTGTATTCCTACAAGGGAGAGGAGCGCATGTATCCCGATTCGCTGGGGCTGCAATGCATGCTGGCGTATTGCCTTGAAAACGACGAATTCCGCGCAGATTTCGAGCAGGTCTGCCGCAAGATGGCCTCTGCAGAGTCGGCAGAGCTGCTGCTTGCCGAGCTGAGCACGGGCGCAAACGCCATCAAGCCCGAAATGGAGCGGCACATCAGCCGCTGGGGACACAATATCGGCAACGGCTACAATCTCAAGGCATGGCAGAAGGAGTATTCCGCCATCAAAAAGTACGTCAACAACCGCCCCGCATACTTTATAGAGCAGTTAGAGCGGGCATTGGAAAGGATAGGGGATTGACATGATCACTTACGAGCAATATTTGGATAAGGTATACGGCTGCTTTCTGGGGAAGACGGTGGCGGGTACCATGGGCGCGCCCTATGAGGGCATCAAAATGCCGCTCGATTTGTATTTTAAGCCCACCATGATCGATACCATGCTGCCAAACGATGACCTGGATCTGCAGGTGCTTTGGCTGGATGTGGTCAAGAAATACGGAGAGAATTTCACTTCGTACGATCTGCTTGAGTGCTTTTGTGAGAATTGTGACTACTCGCCCGGTGAGTATGCCATCATGCGTAAGAATTTTGCCAAGGGCATTTATCCGCCCGAAAGCGGACGCTTTTGCAACGATTTCTATATTGAGGGCATGGGTTGCCCTATCCGCAGTGAGATCTGGGCTTGTCTGTATCCCGTGCAGCCCTCCAAGGCGGCAGAGATCTCTGCGCGTGACGGTGTGCTGGATCATAGCGGCGAATCGGTGTATGCCGAGCAGTTTTTTGCAGCCTTGGAGGCAATGGCCTTTTTCGAAGAGGACCTTGATTGCCTGATCCGCACGGCGCTTGGCGTTGTGCCGGCTGATTGCAAGCTGCGCGAGTTGATCAACGACACGGTTGCATGGTGTGAGAAGTACGACAGTGTCAAGGCAGTGCTCGGACGCATTCTGCATAAATACGGGCATCCTGACTGCACCAACATGTTCCAGAACGTGGGTATCACGCTGGCCGCACTGCTGAAGGGAGACTTGGATCTGATCAGAACCGCCATGGAGGCGCTGAATTGCGGCTTTGATACCGACTGTACCTGTGCGACTGCGGGTGCGGTGATCGGTGTGATCCGCGGAGCAAAATCACTGATCGCACAGTATGGGCTGGGGGACGTCAAGTTTGTGCTGGGTGTACGGTCACCGGGGCACTCGGACAGCGTATACGATCTTGCCTGCGAGATCGCAGAGCTTGGCTCGTACCTGTCTCGCGAGATGGTAGAGGACGGCCCTCCCGTCATGTACGATTTTGACGACCGCGATCCGCTTTGCTTTGAGGTGGAGTACCCGGACGGCCCTTCCATCTCGTTGGGTCAGACCAAGCGCGTCATCCTGCGCGCGACCAATACCACCTATAAGCCGTTTTGCACCGAGCTGCAAGTTTGCGGGCTTGGCACGAAGACGGACGCGCTGATGACCTTTGAGCCGGGACAGCAAAAGCAGCTGGAGCTGCACTTTACACCGGATGCCAACGCACGTGAGCTGTATGAGTGCAACAAAATCAGCGTCAGATATGCATTGGATCGGGATACTTACGAGTATTGCTTTGGCCTTTCGGGTGCTGCCTTGTGGAAGGTAACGGGGCCTATCTGGAAAACCGATCCTGAGTGCACCACAGAGGCACTCAGTAAGGTGCCCAATTATTGGCACTTGTTTGCGGGTGTGCAGCATGACGGCGATCCCAATGATGTGGTTCGTCGCTTCCATCTCAATTTCGCGCCCGATACCGATACGGAGTATCTGACCGAGGCCGAGCTGTTTGCACCTCCCTGTGAGAATGGCAAATACGTGGAAGAGGTGTTCGTGCAAGAGCAGGACAGCTTTACCATGCGTGATTTGTTTGGCTTCCAAGGCCCTTGCACGGCATATCTGTCGCGCGTGCTGCTTTGCCCCGAGGATATGGAGTGCTGCGTGCAGATCGGCCACAGCGCACCGTTTGCGCTTTGGATCAACGGGGAATTGATTGCCGAGCGCAAGACGTGCGACACATGGACGGCCGAGAACGTGCACGTACAGGGCGTCAAGCTGCAAAAGGGAGAAAATCGCGTGGTGCTGCGCCTGACGAGAGTTAATGCCGATGCCAAGTATAATCTGATCTTCTCCAAGGGACCGACCTGTGCCGAGCATTTGGTTTGCATGGGATCGGTCAACCCGAAGGCGTTTTCATAAGAAAAATGTCAGCCCCATGGGGGTGATGAATTAGCGGTAAAAAGAGAGAGTCATGCGAAAAGACATTTCGCAAAGCTCTCTCTTTTTGCTATATGAGTGATATTCCGACTGCGTCGGAGTGATATTATCGCTGCCGCGATAGTGATATGAAAGCCTTGCGGCTTCAGTGATATTCTATTCGCCATGAAAACTTGCGAAGCAAATATCACTTGGACGAAGTCCAAATATCA